>DKOI01000029.1 GCA_002469885.1 Legionellales bacterium UBA7366
CCTAAAATTTGTGATGCGCCCTCTCCGCCTGTGACACGGTTTAAGGTGATCGAATGGTTTCCGGCTTGTTGATCAAATCTCACAATTTCGTTTGCATCAACATCAAAGGTTTTCCAGTTAATAACGCCTTTGGCTTGCTGTTGTGTGACTGTCGTTAGGTTACCTGCATGATTGATATCAATGCCGCCTGTGATTATTTCATCTTGTACAGGGGCTGCATACGCAAAAGAATTGATAAGGAATGTGAGTGTGATGAATAAACCTGCGCTCGCTGAGAAGAAAGGCAGGTGAGAAGCACGCGTAACGCTCAGAGGTTGAGGCACACACACGCCCGTTTTAGGCTGTGTATTGCGTTGTCTTGCTTGAAATAACCGTTTAAATAACCCCATAGCTTCTACCGCTCCATACTTCTTTATATCTTTAAGTATAGTCAATAATTCAGGCTTTTCCATTTATGGGGTGAATGATTAATGCTTTTTATTTCAATGGGTTGCGGGCTTTTATGGAAATGGACTGTATTTTGCTATCAATGAGTTAGGGAGCGCTTCGCGCAGTTCCCGCACATCAGAAGGGCACAATAAAAACAAAGCGAACGCCTGCAGGGATAAAAAAATATAATTCCCGCAGGCGCAACGCTTGCGCGTTGCTTGTGCGGGCTACATCAGAAGGACACGACACGCTTGCGCGTTGCTTGTGCGGGCTAGACACGAGATTGAGCGTTGAACTCATCAATAAATAAACCCTGAAATCACATCATTATAAGGTCCCGGCACATAGGTCAAATTCGATTGAAGCTCATCATGAATATAAATAATCTTATTTGGCACCAAAAAGACTTTGAGTTTTTCATCCATCTCATTAAGGTGATATGGATAAAGCGGATTATAAGGCAAACCGATTCGAGACAAGCCTGGGCGCGAAATGCCGAACGGTTGCGTGAAGTCAGCACTGGTGCGCATGATGGCCCATGCATCGGTTAGTCGACCGGTATTAAAACGGTTAACAACATAGACTTGATGCAATGACAATGGTGTGTAAATAGGTGCATACAAATGCGCTGTGCCACCTTCAGGTACCGCTAATGTCATCGGTGTACCAGGGCTGCTGACTTGTCCACCAAATCGTATGAAGCCACCTGATGCAGGTGCGCTCACCGTTAAATCAACCGGTGTGCTATTGGTAATCGCATCATCAAATAATACGGTACCTGCGCTAACTGAGCTGTCACCTACAACGTTGAGCACGCCTGGGAAATGAATGCTGTTTAAGCGCGTCACATTACCAATCTGTGCAAACAAATCAACTGGCGTATCTGAGTTAAGCGTGAGATCACCAGGGCCATTGACCGTCGCAGGGTCCATAAAGCTTATGTTGTCATTCAATGCATTGAATACAATTTGTGTGCCATCTGCAAAAATGAGATTACCGGCGACATCAAAACTCGTATCAGAAGTTAATGTTGCGTCTGTTAAGAAATTTACATCACCTTGAATATCAACAATAGGAACATTCAACATAGGATTTTCTAATTTTAATAAGATTCCTTCATCAGCTTCGATAATGAAAGGTTCGCCACCAGGATACGTATTAGCAATGTCTAATGTGCCTCCGACTTTTAATAAATTCATCGCATCATTAAATCGACCCGCTTCTGATAAATGAACTGAGCTAGCTACTTGCGTTTTTACTACCTCAAACAATCCTACAGGGAGCTCAACATGATTAACGCTGTTAACGGTTAATGTAATCGGATCGAGTGCTGTGCCAATAGGGTTGCCTGATGTGAAGATCAAATCGCCAGTGCCTGCAGCAATTGTCACCGCGCTTGTTCCCGTGTTAGCAAGAGGGCCTCCAAAGGTCACGTCACCGCCAGCTGTGTTGAAGTTGTTAATGCTATTGTCCAAATTAACATTGGAGTCAAAATCTATAGCACCACCAGTTGTTGTGATAACGTTAGGGCCTCCAACGAAATTGGTCACGCCCGCAAAATGTAGATTCCCGCCATCAGCGTTAAACGTATTACTGCCGTCAAAGCTCGCGGTGTTGTTGAATGTGACATTGACTGCGCTTGTGCTTAATACATTATTGCCATTCAGGGTAAGGTCTGAGTTAAATAACAGATCCCCTGCTTTTGTCGATAAGTTTTTGCCAGAGTTGACACTAGCAATAGTGTCAAACTGTATGTTCGCTGCTGTTGTTGTAATGTCACCGTCAACCGTGAAACTAGTGTCAGCAAGGGAATGAAAGGCAAGGCCTGAGTCGACCGTAACATCAGTGCCGGCAACGGTATACCCTAGTGTGTTAATTGCTGCAGTACTTAATAATGTGTTTGATGGCTCATTGATGCTATCAGCAAAAGACACAGCACGTACTTCGCCTTGTTTGATATCAAGATTGAAACTAGGGATGACACCTGCATCATCATACAATTCGAAAACTGTGTTAGCAACACCGCTGCTTAAGAACAACAAAATCGCCTCGTCTCCTACGAAGTCTTTTTCACTGAATATGAGGGCGTAGTTATTGTTAGGGTCTGTTGCAGCGCTTGATACTGTCGTCACTCCCGCTTGGATAACACCGTTGCTGGCAAGGTTGACGGTTTCAGCAGGAAGATTCATATTCAAGGTGTCAAGCACACGACCGTAAATTGAAAACAAATCTTGAAATTGAAACACTGGATAATCCACACTGTTTTCAGGATCACCTAGCATTTCCCAGATGCTGGCAAAATCAAAGCCATCAAAGGTGGATGCTTTACGCATTTGCGTATCGTCTTTTAGGCCAAGTATCAATCCGTCGCTACCAACCATATTTAGCCCGACATTCACACCCAAACCTGCATCTTTGAGTGCATAAGAGTTTTCTATATCGCCACCTGTCTTCTCACCAACGAGAGCGCCTTGACCTGCAACGACAATATCGGTTGCCGTGACATTACCCGAACTGTAGCTTGTTTTGATAAGCGATGTGCCAGTTTGCGTCCCAACAAGACCGCCAACCGCATCAAGTGCAGTCACATCGCCACGGGCATACGTATCGGTAGCGGTTGCACTGCCGCCAAGTACGCCGACTAAACCACCTACGTTATCACCGGTGCTATATACGTCTGCAATGCTAAAACTTTCAAATACAGCAGAATTGTTTAGGTCACCAATTAACCCCCCCGTATTATTGCCTCCGTAGACAACACCACTGCTATGTACTTGCGTAACAGTCGTGCCATTAACGGCTTGGCCGATCAGTGCGCCTGTATACGTTTCCGTAGAATCGATATCCGCATCCATTAATTCAACATTGTGGATGCTTGCAGAATCAGTGTATCCAAAAAGCCCTGTGTTTTTGTTTGTTGTTAATATCGTTAAGCCTGTGATCGAAAAATCTTGTCCATCAAACGTGCCTTGGTAAGGATTTGATGAATCACCAATCGGTCTAAAGCCTGCGCCATCATACCAGTGCTCGGTGCCGCTTGCATCGATATTTTCAGATAATGAAATATTAGCGCCTGGATTCAAGGTTAATGATGTTGATCCTATCCCTTGTAAGCCATAGACATCTGAAATGAAGATATTTGGAAAGCTATTAAAATTGCCCCTCAAAAAGACGGCAACATCAACATCTCCGAGTCGAAAATCTCTTGCGCTAAAGGTTTGTAGTGTTGGATTAAGCAGATCTTGCGCCCATACGCCCCTTTCTAAATAGAATGTGTCTAGATCAACAGTGCTGCCTGCTAGTATCTGCTTGCCAATAAGCATGTTTAACGTCAACATGCTGTAGTCGCTTGAAATAGCTTCCTGAAAATTTAACGCAGTAGCACCAGTTGAGGTAGAGCTAAAAACGGTATCACCTCGGAAGTGGAGTGGAAAATCAAATGCTGTGGTGTTTACCAATTGCAAGTTTCCCGCAATAACGGCCTCATTTGCTAAGAAGCTAATGTCATTTGGTTTTATCACATTTCCATCGAGTACAATCGCACCAGGTCCTGCATCAATATTGAGGTTGTAAGTGTCAGCAGGCGTGCTGAGTATGTCAGCATTTAAATACACATTTCCAGTGCTTGCGTTATTGTCGAGCGTTATGTCTCCGCTGCTAAGTTCTAGCGTGTCATTAAACGCGATGCCCCTATCGCTTGTTGATATTATCGTTTCATTGGATCCCGTGCTATATTCGTTGTTGGCAATAAAGGCATTGCTCGACGTGTCGAGTGTTGAGCCAGAGACAGTATAGCCAATGCTGCTACTCATGTAGTTTTTGGTTGCGTCATTCAATAGCGCCATGTCAACGTCTGTACCGTTTTCATATCCTGCAATGATGGTATCTTGAATAAGATTGAGATCGGTGACATCAACATCATCTTCTTTTCTAAATAGCGTGTTGGCGGTAAAGCCTGTGTTGTTATCGACAAATATTATCACTTCATCACCGGCAGCATTTTCCATTTCACGCGCGCTTAAGGCAAATGAATAACTGCCATCGCTTAAGCTCACCGTGTGGCGTGCGATACTGCTGCCGCCACCTAACACAACACCGATGTTTTGTGCAGAAGCACTTAGAGAAGAATCATACACCTGACCGCTTATTGCATCTAAGTTACCTTCTGCAATCAAACGTGGCGCATCAATGCCTTCTGGAATTTGCCAAATGCTTGTGAAATCCCATCCAGCGTTGGTGTAAGTTGATTTTGTTAGTGCCTCTGCGTGGGTGAGGCCCGTGCCGGCTGCGCTGGTCGCTTGTCCGGTTGTGTCGACATCCCAAAACGAATTTTTTACGGTTCCGCCAAATCCTTGACTGGATCCCATTAAGCCACCAGCATTGTTGCCTGTGATGGGACCTGCGGCATAACTGTTAATGATCGTTGCTTGAGAGCCAATAATGCCGGTCAAACCGCCTGTGTCAAAACCGGAGTTCACTTCTGCCGTATTGCTGACACTGCCTAGGGTATATGAATTGAAAACCTTGCCCGAGTTAAAAAGACCAATTAAGCCTCCCATGCTCCACGCATAGCCTGAAACGTTGGCAGTGCTGTAACTGTTTTGAATGATAGAGTCCGCGTCATCTTGCATTATACCGATTAAGCCACCTGCCCAGGCAGCGTTAGTTGCATAGATATTCCCTGTGGAGTAACTATTTTGTACGCGGGATGCTCCGGTCATATAGCCTGCCAAAGCAGCCAATCGCTGTCCACCTTCTATATGCACAGAGGTTAAGCCAAGATCCTTAATGAGAGCGCCCTCACCAACAGCTTCAAATAAAGCCACAAAATCTCCTGAGTCCCATTTCATATACAAGCCATCAATTTCATGCTGCTGGCCATCAAGTGTTCCCAAAAACCTGTCGTTATACGACCCAATAGGCTCAAATCCTGCATACTCTGGCGTGCCTGTTGTACAACTAGAGATACAATTCCATTCGCGTGTCACGGACGCATCGATATCTTGCGTTAATGTGTAGATGCCATCTAAGTCGAGCGTTGCTAATTGCAAGTCAACCGCATCATCAATTTCAAAATGATTATCCGATGTGCGCATTAAATTTAATTCAAGTTGCAAATGCGGCAAGCCTGCCATGATCCACGTGTTGCCGCCGTTTTCATAAAAATCGCTGCCCCAACCAGTGAATGTATTGATATTGGTGAGTTCGGCAGTGGTTATTTTATCGACGCCACCTAATGTGCCACCTCCAATTGCATTCATTACATCATTGACACTGCTGTCAATGAATGAGTTTTGCACTTGATTTCCGCCATTAAATCCTATAAATGCACCCACATTGCTGCCGGTGCTGTTTATTTTACTGGTTGAGTAAGAATTCTCTATCGAGACGCCAATATAATTTTGTCCTACGATACCGCCTATCTGGCCTAGACCGGTTAATTCGCCCGTGGAGTAAACGTTTTTCAGCGTTGTACCGCTTGTTGCATTAGTGCCGCTGAGTGTTCCGGCAATACCGCCTAGGTTAAATTTGCCGGTAATATCGACATCGGTGTATATGTTTGAAATTGTTGGATTGAAATTACCGTTACTGATTCCAACGAGTCCGCCAGCCCAGCTTTCTGCTGAATCGATTGTACCTGAGACAGACACATCTGATATCGTTCCATTGCTCGAGCTCTCACCAACAAGTCCTCCTGTAAACCCATTAGCGATAATGTCAATGTCAACTAAGTTTACATTGGTTATCGCTAGTGCGTTCCCGGCCACCTTACCAAACAATCCGACTGACACTTCTAAGGGTCTATTAATGGTTAAATCTGAAATGTTGTAGCCATTACCGTCTAACTGCCCTATAAATTCTGAGCCGTTAGTAAAACCAATCGGTTTAAACCCAGCACCTGCATTCCAATTCACGGTATCACTTGCATCGATATCAGCTGTTAATGTGTAGTCGGCTGACAAGTCGTTTATCATTAATTGCAATTCAATCACATTGTTAACTAATGTATCATTAAACGCTCTCAACATTGGATAGCCTGCCATGATCCAGTCTGTTGAGAAATTCCAATTATTGCCAGGTGTGCTTGTGATAACAGATTGTGTCATAAGACCTTCTGTATCAAGCCCCACTAATTCATTAAGACCTGGCTGTGGATTTGTTGGTGGAACACCAATGGCATAACCAGAAGTTTCAGTATTCCAAAAAGAATGCGTGATATTACCCGTTATGTTTTGGCCAATAAATCCTGCAAAATTTAAACCTGTGCCGCTAACCAAACCTGTGCTGTATGCTTGGTCAAGCATGGCGCCAGAATAGGTTCCTGCAAACCCGCCAACATTGGTACTTCCATTTGAGCCAATCACATCACCTTGCGCATACACGCGTGAAAGCTTGGCGCCAGCTTTAATGTCACCTGCAAAACCGCCTGCTATGCCGAAAATGCCCCCTGTGACAGTTGACATACTAAAACTGTTGGTCACATTATTCGTACCACTGTTAATCACACCAATAAGCCCACCTGTTCGTTGCCAGCCACCAATAACAGATCCCAAACTGTACGCTTGATCTATGGTTGCATCCGTGCCTAAGACACCGATCACGCCACCCACATTATCTGACATACCTTGAACGCGCCCTTCTACAAAGACATTACTGATAGATGCGCCTGCAACAGGATTAACATTATTCACATCACCCACGAGAGCACCCACATTGGAATTACCGATAATATCAACATTCGTCAATCCAATATGCTGAATCTCGACAGTTGCGCCAGTTGTTGCTGAAAATAACCCGACATAATTTTCGGTTGGGCGATGAATCGTTAACCCGTCAATGAGGTGGCCTCCACCATTGAAGATACCTTGATAAGCAGAACCACCACTCCCTATAGGCATAAACCCTTCGCCATCATTCCATGATTCGGTCACGCGGGCATCGATGTTGTTTACGACAGTATAATCATTTGTCATGGACAAGGTATTGAGGCCTTGCAAACCATACACATCAGCAATTTGGAATGGTGTCGTTGAGTTTAAGAAACGTTTAAATTCGCCCCCCGTCAAACGAAAATCGTTTGCATAAAATGTTTGAGCCGTAGGGTCAATCGACTGCTGATCCCAGGTGCCGTCTTGTAATTCAAAATACGCAAGATCAACATCGGCTTCGGCTGTAGCAGTCCCTTCGCCAGAGAAAATAAGCCCCGTGTTGAACTCTTTACTGCTAACATCATTTAAGAAATAGACGCCTCCATTGACATGCGCATCTAGTGCAAATGTTTCATCGATGACGAGTTCCTCGGTTGTCACTAAGTTGGTATTATTTGTAAACCTCAGCGTATCATCAGAATATTCCACCCTCACACCTTTCCCTTGATAATCACCCACCGCATCAGCAATGTCTGAAATGAAAAATGTGTCGCCTGGCGCCGCCCATATACCAATAATCTTAGAGATCGCAGTTGGTGGTGACACGGCTAGCATATACGTATCAAGCAACAACGGACCGTTACTGCTAATAAGTTCTTGGCCATCAGTCACCATCACCACATTCGCTGAATCACTGCTATCATTAAACAAGAGCAAATGACTGCCTGCTGGAACACGGTCTTCACGCATCGTAATCATGTAAGAATCATTCGTTAGGAACTCACCTTTAAAGCCAGTCAACAGACCATCACTTAAGAGCGCGACCACATCACCTGTCGTACCATCATTGCCTGCAGTCGACACGATGCCGTATGCGTTTTCACTTATTAAGTGAGGGTAATCATAATACTCTGTACCGCTGTCAGGTAAAATCCATTCCCAGGTGTCCGCGAAATCTAATCCTACCAACACAGCACTGTCTTTCATTTCAGCAGTCAATTCTATGCCGGTGGTGCCGGCTATTGAATTGTTATTTCCATTGGCCGCGCCTGTCATTTTAGTTGACTGTTCATCCCAGAAAAGTTTATCGAGGCTACTGCCAGACAGATACAAACCAAATAGCCCACCGGCATCAGAACTTGCTGTAACCCTACCTGTTGCAAAGCCTTCACTGACACTGCCACCGGATAACTCCCCAAACAAACCACCAACATAACTATCACCCCTAACAGCGCCTGTTGCATACACTTCTTGAATATCAGCATTTTGTACTAGACCGATTAATCCGCCTGCATAACTTGAACTAGCGAATACATCACCAATGGCATAAGCATTCTGCACTGTCATTTCGTTTGAGGCATCAACGCTTTCTATTGCACCAACCAAACCACCAACCTGCCCACCATCGCCCATCACTGTCGCAGCGCTATAAACGTATGCTAATGATGATTTGTATCTTAGCGCACCCGCAAGGCCACCAACGACATCATCACCACTCACCGTACCGGTCGCAAAACTATGACTTATTGCTGACATAGTCGCCTCACCCACTAAGCCACCGACACGGTCGATACCGTACACCGTACCATTAATAACCCCAACATTATCAATTGTTGACGCTATCACAGATCCACTTAATGCACCGACCTTATTGTTAGCTACCCCTGGCGCTGTTACAACAGGATTAATTAACTCTAGATTTGAAACATCACTAAGATGAACAAAAGAAAACAACCCTATACTTTCTAAATTGGTATTTGTTGGTCTGACAAAAAGATCACGAATTGCAAAACCCTGTCCGTCTAAACTACCGGCAAAAAGCCCAATAGGCGTAAATCCATTGTACAGACCGGACGCATAATTCCATGCTTCTGTTTGACTGGCATCAATATCATTCATAAGCACATAGTCAGAAAAAGGATCTAAGACCGTTAAAGCTAATTCATTAACGTTAGTGATGTCTGTTGTGTGTTCCATTTGCAAATGTGGTGTGCCGGCCATAATCCACTCACCGCCTGGAAGGCCGAAAGCACTATTTTCAAAATTCCAATCAGTAAATGTGGCTTCTTGTGTCATTTGATTAGGCGTTTTACCTATAACACCCGCACCGGCACTACCTGCTTGGCCAGAGGTCTGAATGTTCCAATAGGTATTCGTATTACTATCAAACGCTGACCAAAAACCTAGAAAACCACCCGTAGACCCAGCGCCGGTCACGAACCCTTCTGAGTATGCATTGGTGATACCACCTTCAGAGGAACCTGCAAAACCACCGACATTATTATCACCTGTCACTGACCCTGTTGCATAAGCGTTGAATACTCGTCCATTCACTTGGATCGATCCGACCAAACCACCAGCGCCATTGGAGGCTGCTGTAACATCCCCGGTTGCAAACGATGTTTTAACTATCCCGCCCCCAAAAACACTTCCAACTAAACCACCAACAACAAATTCACCCGTGACATCATCTGTTGCATACGAATTTTCAATAGTCGAACCACTGTCAATGAGGCCCGCCAATCCACCGACAAAATTGCGGCCGTTGACATTACCCTTATTGTAGGCGCTAGTTATAAGCGAGAAAACATCGGCCTGACCTACCAAACCACCTGTATAGTTACCTCCTACAATCGTGCCACCAATTAATCCGATATTCTTGATCGTGGCATTCTGTATATACCCGAACATACCAACATTTTCAGTAGAGCTTCTATTAATAAATAAATCCCTCACTGCAAACCCACGGCCATCAAGTTGACCTGTGAATTTCGTACTGTCATTACCTATTGGATTAAATCCAGCACCACTATTCCAATATTCCGTATCACTCGCATCAATATCACGCGTTAATACATAATCCCCTTGCATATCTAAAGTCACATAACGCAACTGTTCTGCCTCAGCAATATTGTAACTGAGCGCAGATTGTAGAACAGGCGTAAGCTGGCCATCCTCATCGCCGAGATAAACCCACGTGTCTTCAATACCGCGATTGTTATTGTTGAAGCCCCAACCCAAATTAGAGAATGTCGATTCGTCCGCGCGTTCAACTGATGTGATGCCTATAGGTGAACCTATGACTATTCCCTCGTTAAAACCAATAGGCGCATAGAAACCGCTGCTTTCAACGTCCCAAAGTACATTATTAAAATCAACGGTTGCATTCTGCGCGATATGGCCAATTAAACCTGCTGTTGATGAATTTTCATCGTGTATAAGTGAAGTCACATTGCCCGCAGAATAACTGTCAATAATAGACAGGCGCGTTGCATCATTCGCGTTCCAATCAACGACCCCAATCATTCCCCCGGTATTACCCCCGCCGCCACGCACGTTTGCTGTTGTATAAGAATCTTGAATCACAATATGCGCTTGCGTACTTGTCAATAAAGCAGGATTAATCGCCCCCACTAATCCGCCTGTGCCATAAAGTAGCGAGTCATTTTGCACATCCCCAGTTGAAAAAACACGATTAAGCATCATTGGGCGATTATCTAAAGAATACAGATAGCCAACCAAGCCCCCAACACGGCCATTAGAATTCGTCGCTGTCACAGAGCCTGTAGAATACACATTATCAAAAACTGTAGATCCTCCTAACATATAACCCACGACACCCCCTAAATCTGATACACCAACAATATCAGCCGAACTCCAACTGTCGATAATTCTACCTTCTCTCATAGACCCGACTAAGCCGCCCACATTGGTACTCACACCAGCAAGACCAATAGTCCCGCCTGAAACATAACTGTTTTGAATCAAGCCATCAGTTCGAAGTGTTGTTGGACTAAAGTAACCTGAGAGACCACCAACATACGTATTACCAATGATAGTAGGGTCTATTAACCCTACATTTTTAACGACCCCACCATTATCAAGCCGCGAAAATAACCCAATCTCACTTTCAGAGGGCCGAGTAATGGATAAATTTGAAATAGTATAATTTTGACCGTCAAGCGTTCCGTCAAAACCTTCATTAAGAAGATTATTAATAGGATTGAATCCTTCCCCATTATTCCAACCCGCTGTTTCAGAAGCATCAATATTATTTCTTAATGTATACTCTCCGGTGGTATCAACATTGATTAACTGCAATTGGGTGACATTTTGAATGCCGAAAATTTTTGCCATTGTATTTTCAATTTGAAGGTGTGGATAATCATCCTCTTTCACCATGATCCAATCACCATAGACACCCGTACTATTGTTTAGAAAACTCCAACCAGCATAAGTGCCTTCTGTTTGCATTTGAGCTGTAAAATACCCTGTTCCACCGCCTGCACTGCTTGTTTGGCCCGTTGTTGCAATATCCCAATAAGAATTCGTTACTGTCCCTGCATTATCTGTTCCGACCAAACCTCCCACATCACCCAGGCCAAGCACTTTTCCACGCGCATACGTATTGATAATGATAGAGTCATCATTAATGCCGGCAATACCACCGGTACTTGGGGTGCTTGTATAATTTATATCACCGAATAAATCTAACCCGCCAAACACATCACTCTTCGTATAAGCATTCATCACAGTGGAAGAATCACTATTTGAACCAACAATCCCACCACCAATTAATGCCATATAAACCTTCCCAGATGAATGCGCATTAAGAATCATTGCCCTACGGTTTTCACCAACTAAACCACCACTATTCGTAAAACCAAACACGGTGCTGTCTGCGTAAGCATTACTAAGCCATGAGTCTGCTTGCTCGCCCAACACACCGCCGACAAAATTTAACCCTTGCACATAATTCTCATCGACAAACACATTATGCACTCGGGTTCTATTATCGCTTGAAGCAACGAGACTACCTACATAGAATTCACCTATATAGCTTGAATCTGTCACGCCCAAATTAGAAATAGTTGCCCCGCTGGTTTTTGCAAAAAGTCCAACGAATGACTGGTTGTTTCTATCAAACCATAAATTACTGACAGTGTAACCACGCCCGTCCAAGCTCCCTGTAAACGGTGTGCCGTCAAACACGATATCAAAATCTGGATCTGAATCTGTAATTAAGGCAATTGGACTAAAACCATAATAGTCTGTGGCACTTTCAGGATTCCAGTGAACGGTTTCACTCGCATCGATATTATTGGCTAAGAAATAATTACCGGTTAAATCAACATCGATCATTTGTAATTCATTCACGTTTTTAATGCCGAACGTTTGCGCTAAGGTATTTTCCATTTGAAGACGTGGGTAACGCGCAGAGCCTGCCATATACCAATCGCCTTCCACACCCACATTGTTATTCGTGAAATCCCAGTCAACATCCGTGTAGGTTTTCTGTGTTTGCATATCGGCGGTTGATTTGCCTATAACACCAGCCCCACCGGCACTGCTTGCTTTCCCTGACGTATCAACATCCCAGAAAGAACCCGTTACAGTACCACCGACACTGGATCCTATAAGCCCCCCACCATTAGCACCACCGCCTGTCACGGCACCCACTGAATAGACCTGATCAATTATGCCGCCTGAGATTTGACCTAAAAATCCACCAACCGCTCCACTATATGAGCGCACATGACCCGTTGCGTAGGCGACACTAATATCGCCTGTTGCTAGCTCGCCGCTGAGCCCACCTACGTTTAACGTGCCCGTCACATCACCCGTGGAAAATGCATTTGAAATAGAGCCATAGTTACGTCCAACCAATCCACCGACAAAGTTGTAACCTAAAATGTCCCCCGTAGCATATGAATCAGTAATGACGCCTGAAGCATTATTCACACCCACAAGACCACCGGCATGAATTCCACCAGACAAAATATCGCCCGTACTGTAAGAGTTGCTAATGTTAGCATTATTTGAACCAACTAGCCCACCATGTGAACCGCCAAGGCTACCAAGCTGTCCACGCACCATTGCAGAGGAATAAGTGTTTTCAATGATTGAATCGACTGCTAATCCAATGAGCCCACCGACATTAGAGTAACCTGCAATATCACCACCGACTAGACCAACATTTTTAACAGTTGCGTTCGAGGTTTTACCAAAAAGCCCCGCATAATAATTTGCAAACACATCACTATCAATTCCTTTATTCACAACCAAATCATTAATTGTGTGGAACTGACCATCAAACGAACCTGAAAAATCAGCGCTGGCACTATCGCCTATTGGCTTAAAGCCTAAACCGCCATTCCATATCGAGGTTGCGCCTGCGTCAATACTATTCATCAACTGGTAATCTGCTGTTAAGTCAATATTAACTAATTGTAATTGCGTCAACGTTCTAATGTTATTGGTATGTTGTATCTGCAAAACTGGATAAGCGTTAGATCGCAACATGTACCATTGACCATCCACACCTGTTCGATTATTTGAAAAGTCCCAACCCGCTGTTGTAAATGTTGATTGTGTTTGAAGTTCAGTTGTTGTTTTACCTGAAACATTGGTGAGTGTGATAGAGGATTCACCTGTTGTATCAGTGTATGTTCTAGATTGATTGTTGCCTTCGAATAATCTTGCATCAAGATCGGCTGTCGTGTTTAAACTAAAGACTTCAAAGAGGAGCGCACCAATGGCATCATCGACAAAGGCTGTGTCAGTATCATAATAAGCATGCTCGATTGAAACAATATCATCAACATCGGCATTCACAATTTCACCGATAATACCACCTGTGTTATTTGAACCAACGATTAAACCAGTGGTGTAAACATTAGTGATCTCACCTTGATAAAGTGAACCGATTAAACCACCCACAGCATTTTCACCAATTACGTTGCCTTGCGTATAGGCATTATCAAGTGTGAAGTTGAAACCCGATGTGTTAGCAAAACCTAACAAACCACCCACATTATCGCTCCCCCACGTGCGTGATGTGCTGTAGACTTCATCAATATCCGCATTCGCATTTACTTGACCGACCAGGCCACCAACATTATTCACCCCTTCAACACTGCCTTCACTGTAACTGTTGCTAAGGGTTGTATCGCCAGAAATCAAACCGATTAAACCACCGACGTTATTTACACCTATAACATCACCTGTGACAAAGAGGTTGTTAGCGCTCAAATCTTCAGTGGCTAGTCCAACCAATCTTCCGACATTTTCCCCGCCGACAACAAGCGCATTGGTGAGGCCTAGGTTGCTAATGATTGCATTCCTTGTTACACCCAATAAGCCGACATTATCAACACCACCTTGATTGATATAAAGTGAATCAACAGCATAGCCTTGTCCATCAAATGAACCTGTAA
This sequence comes from Legionellales bacterium UBA7366, assembly GCA_002469885.1. Taxonomy (GTDB): domain Bacteria; phylum Pseudomonadota; class Gammaproteobacteria; order UBA7366; family UBA7366; genus UBA7366. Next base: position 14,516 of record DKOI01000029.1, read on the forward strand.
AGGCTCTTTCGTCATTGCCTAGAGAAGCAAAACCTGCATTAAAGCTGACTCCAGGATTCCAAAAATGCGTTTCAGTCGCATCAACGTTATCTATTAAAGAATAATCGCCATCTAGATCAACCGCCATCATTTGTAAGTCTTCGATTGTGTCGATCTCATAGGTATTGACTCCCGTTTGCATCAACTTTAACTGCATTTGTAATTGTGGAAACCCGGCCATGATCCAGTCACCATCGTCAATGGCATCATCAGGAATACCGTTAGTTGAAAAATCCCAAGCTGCAAACGTGTCAGGATCACGCATTTCTGCAAGAAATCTTAACGCTACATCGGTAATTGCACCGGCATTGGTATCATCACCAATCACGTCATCAGTCGTATTATCTAAAGAGAATGAATTAGAAACGGTTGCCGTGTTTTGAACTTTACCAATTAATTGACCTACGGCTGTATTACCCGTGGTCGTACCGGTGGTATACGTATTACTAATATCATCACTTGGCGCTGAACCGTGCAAACCCACTAAACCACCTACGCTGTTATAACCATCAACATCACCGGTGGCATAAGCATTTTGAATAGTTGAATTATTCTCGCCGACTAAGCCACCGATACTGTCATCCCCTTCAACGTTACCTGTCGCAAAACTGTTTTCGATGGTTGCATAGTTAGAACCGACAAGACCACCGTGTTCTTCACCGCTTAATGCACCATTGTTACCTGTCACGTCACCACTGGCATAACTTTCAGAGACAACCGCATCGTTATCAATAAAACCTGCGAGCCCGCCAACAGATTTGTTACCGCTTACATTACCTGTTGCATTTGATTTCGTTACAAAGCTGCCATCCAAGGCACCGACTATGCCACCCACTTGATTACCTGCCGCTACATTGCCGGAAACTGTGCCTGTTGCTGTTGACTCTGAAATCGTTGCGCCGTTAATAACAGGCGTTTCAAAGTAAGTTGCCAACCCCACTAAACCACCAATGTTTTCGTCATACCCTTCAACAGACGCTGATGAAGATACATTGGTAATTTTAGTTTGTTGAATAGCCCCCGCAATTGACCCTACGTTTGTTTTACCGACGATTGTTCCGCCATCCAAATTAACATTTTTAATTTCAGAATCGGCGCCTTGAACAAAACCAAACAAGCCGACGTAGTCTTCGTTATTGCGATTAATGGTTAAATCACTAATCGTGTTTGAATCCCCTTCTAAAACCCCTTTAAATGATGCTGCATTATCCCCAACGGGATCGAATCCTTTATCGCTATCCCATGTGCTTGTCGCACTTGCGTCAATGTCTTTCCCTAAAGCGTAATGACCATCGAGTGCTGTACTCATTTGTTGAAGGTCATACACATCATTAATCAACATGTAGGCATTTTCATTCGTCGCATCAACGTTGCTGCTGTAGTCAGTGGCTGCTGTGAAATCTGTCGTGCCATAAAAAATATCGACATCACCCAAGGTTTTCACTTGATCGACATCATTAAACATCACCGTTCCACCGGCAACGGCTGCATTGCCGCCGGCTAACGCCGATGAGTCAACACGGTTTGATGAATCTGAATCTGCACGCAGTGTAATGTTGCTGGCTTGTGTTGCTTCGATTAAAGCGCCTAGTTCAAAAATAATGTCGTTATGCGCATAAACAAATAAATCACTGTCTGCATTACCCCATGAAATTGCCGCCGCACTTGCGAAAGTCACGTCACCATCTTCTGTGCCTGTGCTGAGAGTTTGAATGATAACATCGGTGCCTAAATCTAAACTGTCTGAAATGCTTGTTGAGTTGGATCCGTCAACAAAAAAATCTGTTGGATCTAACAACCAAGAACCGCCCTCACCGCTCACAGAGCTTGCTGTCACTGATGCGCCAGAAATATCGAGCGTTTCTTTACCGGATGTTTCAACAAAACCACCAGCACCAATAAAACCTAATGCACTCGCGCTTGCAGTTCCGTGAAATTGTGTTTCTTTATCTGCCCAAGCAACAATGGTTCCCGCATCACCTGTAACATGTGAATCTGCTTTTAGTGTCGCGCCTGATTCAACGACTGTTCTTTGTGCTGTTTGATATTCACCTGATCCTTGTCTATCACCGCCTAATAAAATACTACCACCACCGGATTGACCGCTGACATCAATCGACGCACTATCTTCTACATCAATAAACTGCGCGAAGACGTGCACACTACCACCGGCTTCACCTGCATCATTTCCCACGGCATCTAGAAAGCCTGAGATATTAACTGTGCTTGAATTCCCATAGACGCCAATGTGTCCTGCAACCTCCTCGTAACTTGTCGCCCTCATGTTGCCTGACAAGTTAATAATATTATCCAACACATCAACTGCACTGCCTGTTTGAATTAGAATCGAACCACCCTCTGCAATCACATCACCACGTTGATCAATGGCAACCATCGTATCGATAAGCGAATCCATTGAGTCATCGTACGCAGTGGGTCTGACGAGAAGTCCTTTATCAATAACAAAGTTAATTAATCCATCGCCGTAAAAATCCATTGTGTATTGCGTACCAGAACCTAAAACGACGTTCCCTAAGTTCGCGCGAATCACACCGTAGTTAGCAACGCCTGGTGCAACCAATGCAGCAAGTCCACTTTCAGAAACTATAGTCCCTTTGTTAACAACCGAAGAAGAAATCGAAGCTTCGTAATCATCACCTGAAAATGGTTTGAATTGAACATGATTAAGGCCACTCATGAAATCATTTTGATTATGCAAATCCAGAGTTGATGCCATTACCCCTGATACGTTCACATAACTACTGGGTCCGAAATAAATGCCATTCGGATTTAAAATCCAGACACGCCCATTGGCTGTTAGCTTTCCATAGATTTCAGAAACCGATCCGCCAGTAACACGGTTGACAGCAATTGAATTTGAATTAGGTTGTACGAATTGCGTATGCTCACCTTCTGCAATACTAAAATCTTTCCAGTTGATCACTGCACGGTTAGAGTGTTGGAGGATTGTAGTTTTTTGTCCTTCAGCAATAATGTCAGCGCTACCTGCTGCAACCACGCCCTCTTGAGGATTGGCTGTAACAACAGTCGAAAACAGGATTGTGGTGGTTGCTGCGATGGATAATGAAAATGACTTTACGAGTGAGCGCAGATCAGCGGTATGAAAGAACAAGGCGATTCTAGATTGAATACGTAAGCCCTGTGTTCTCTTTGGCGTAATGCTTGACTGCTTCGAAAAATTTTCTAGCTTCATACTCTATCCACTTTGACTTAATCTATATGACATCTTTATTAGTGAACTCTTTTTAAGCTTAGTCCAAATATTATGATTACACCGGCGAGCTAATTTGATTCGTGAATCTATTCAACCTGTTAAGGCGTAAAATATATTTTCGTATGATTTGCCAATGTATTAACAGCAAAAAACGACGATAGGTGCCTGAATATGGTTTTTTATTGGACTTCTGAGTTATTCTTGAACGTTATCGGTTTGGGAAAGCCTGTTTCAGAAATAATACGAAATTTGACGGAGTTGTTTTGAGAGGCTAATGCGACAGAAAAAATACACTATTTTCAAGATGAGAGTTTAATAAGTTATTAATCCGTGACTTAGCGCATTGTTGAACAAAATACAAACTGGCAAGCGAGCTTTGGAATAAGAAAAAATGGATAATTCAGTAGGAATTCGTGAATTTTAGGCACATATAATAGCAAAAAAACCCTATATTGGAACTTTTATAGGACAATCGAATCATTTAAAAAGCAAAAAACCGTTTTTGCCAGCTTAGCCAGCAAATATTTGTGTATTTTATTGACTGGACAACGCCCGAATTAAGCTGTGTAAGGCATTGTTTTTGGGTGCGAAAAAAAGCACCAAAAACAAACAGAAAATAACCTTTTTAGATTTTATTTTCGATGAAAATACTCGTTCATATTTTTATCATTCCATATTATAGAAAAATATCGACAGGAAAAACGAGACAATTATGAACAGTGAAAAACTCTTTAAATCCCCCAAATCCGAAACCTCATCAACTTATCAAAAGCACCTGTGGAACGCACATAAAACCGCCCCAGGGAGTTTTATGGCTATATATGTATCCTCACTTCAAATGCGCACGTCAACAATTTATAGACCAGCCATACAAATAAACTCCCGTCAAAACAAGATTATAACCTATGAATTTCAGAGACTTATGAACCTCGAATTTGCACAGTGAAAAAAACTGTTAATACTCAGTGAGTTCGGATAGGAATTGACTTGAATGCAATAAAGTTTAAAACGTGCCTTAAATCAATTAACTAGCTGTATATTCACTTCGAAACATCATACTCAAGCTTATTATCGATGGAGCATGTTTCACGTGAAACTTTAAAACGATTCCTGTTCCACGTGGAACGCTCAATCACACTCTCACGCCCTGCTCTATTTATGAACAAAAAAGCGCACTAAAAACTGAACCACACACCGAAAAAGAAACAAATCGATAAGCGCAAAACGGTAACTTTACTCAAAAAAACGAAGGATGAGACCGACCTGGGACTATACAATATTTACCCCTTCATCATCACGAAAAAACTCTAAAAAAAAGTCTTTTGCGCTAGATTGAATATCGTTTTTTTAGTAATTATCGTTAGTAAATTTTGACCAAATCATGACCCTGTGAAAATATAACGAAAGCTGAAAATAATCAATTCTAGACCTTACAAATACATCGGATCTTTTTAAAAATTTCCAAATTAATCATGGGACGAAAGAAGAACAGTCTTTCTTCCGCCTAAATGCGAGACTGCCTAAATAAAGCCCGCTGAAAAATATCATGGGAAAAACATCTTTTCGATATTGTTTTTTGTTGAAAATGAACAGAAGGACATTAATGGTCAAAAATCTTTCTGAATCAATTCAAAGCAAGAATATAAGTCGATTAAGTGCTACATTATCCACATATTTTTTGGTGGATAAACGATGCAACACAGTTTTGAATAACGCTAGACGCTATAAAAATTTAGATAATTAAATCTCGCCGATTAACAATCATACAATCGATAGATATCTTTAAAAGAAACCTTTAGAACATAAGCAAAAAAAGAGCCCATCTGGTGATGTCAATCATTAGAGGCTTGGCTGTTGAAATTCTAGATATATTCGACATTATGCAGCAGCTATTCTTAGTACACCAACCCTAGCTATACGCATTCAAATAATAATGTTTCACGTGGAACATTTCAGACCTGTTTATTTTCGTAACATCGGGAAAAAGGGCGTTTTTAAGCAAATGTTTCACGTGGAACATGATAAAAACAGTAAGCTATTGAATATTGACTGCTAAAAACCCGATAGCACTACTAAAATTTGTAATTAATGCCCTAAAAATGTAATTGAAGTTGGAATAGATGCAAGCGCATATTGGTAGGAGCTGGGAACAGATCTTGAAGACTCATAACAAATCCGTCCAGCTAATTAAGAAGAGCTAAAAAATAAAAGGGCGCTAACACCGCAATGGAATCATTTATCTTGTATTTATTAAACAGAACAAAGACTAAAAGTTACTGTTATTTATGTAGCAAGCGACCTTAAGAACCATCGAAATATCTACAGCCTAGCGTCAAACACCTCTTCTTATTAACTAAAGTGAAGAAAATCTCAAAAAAAACAAGAAATTTTTTCACATCAAACACATGACGTTTAGTTTGGCAAAGATACCTGATCAGGTCTAAAGGCACCTGGAAATTACTCTTAGTAATGCGAATAATCTTCGAGTCATCTAACTGAAATATTCGATATTAATTTCCCTGTGAATAGGCAGCATTTTAAGAAGAAAAAAACGATGTAAGCAGTCCCTTAAAAAGAAAATTTAATATCGTTTTTTAAATGAATATCGATAGGGCGAATCTTAGTGAAGTACGCTTAAAAACTCAAAACTCCGGAAACTTTTGTGGCTAATTTTAGCGCCCTAATATATAACGATAATCATTAAATTATCGGTAGTGTTTCTTGATGAATTAAAAAATAAGAATAATTCATCATGTGATGACCTTAATTTAGCTGTGCGCAAATTTGAACATTCGATTCTCGCTGGGATTACCGAAATTTTAAATTAAATAAAACACGAAAGCTCGAGGCAAAAGCGAGAAAAGGCTTCTGAGTCTGAAGCCTCGTGCTCAACCAGCTGGAATTTTCGTGATATTCGAATTTTTTTAAAGGGTATTCTGAGTACCCAGACCCTTCTAAGTCCCTTATCAACATAGATGTTTCACGTGGAACATTTAGCCTTTGCCTAACACCTCCAACTTGCCTGTTCTTGGAGATTTTAAGTGACATGTTTCACGTGGAACATGTAAAAACTATTAAGCTATTGAATATTCCCAGCCCTTATCTTAAGGAGCTTGCTAGGGAGTGTATTTAGATGGGGTAAAATTGTTTTTGCGTCTGTACAAGTGATAAAAAGCTGGCTTTGCTGGTCGGAAAGCAACTGTAGCACTTTTCCTTGGTTTAAGTAATCTAGCTCTGCCACTAAGTCATCTAGAAGGTAAATACAACTTTTTTGCTTAACGGATTTAAACAACAGTCCCTGTGCAATTTTCATTGCACAGATGAATAGCTTTTGCTGACCACGTGAAAGAACTTCCTTAGCAGGGTGTTTACCCACTTTAATCTTAAGATCCGCATGATGTGGCCCGAACTGGGTATAGCCAAGTGATGCATCCCTGATAAAACCATCTGTAAGAGCGTCTTCGTATGACTTATCTGCAGGCCAACCTGAATAGTAACGTATGTCGAGGTTAGGGAGATCAATTAACTCCGGTAAGATCTTATATAAGGTTTCACAGAACAGCTCTATATAGCTTTTGCGTGCGGCATCAATCCTTAAACCGTTCTCTATGACTTCCGCATTCCAAGACAGTATCTCGTCACGCTTGCACTGTGTCCTCAATGCCATGTTGCGTTGCTTCACACATCTTGAATAATTCTTCCATACATTCACAAAATTATGTTCCACGTGAAACACTCCCCAGTCAACGAAGCTCCGTCGCAAACCTGGCCCACCTTCAAGCAAACTAAAGCTATGTGGTTCCAACAACTGTAATGGCAACACCTCAGCAAGCTTTGATGCTGAATAAACATCCTCACCGGCAATACGCATACGACTGCGCCCATTAGCAGAGCGCTCAACACCTACCGGTTTGTTTTGTTGCTCAACGTCAAGCACATTAGCAAACAGAGAGAACGCGTCAGCATTGTGTGAAACAATTCTATTGATGATATGTGTTCTAAAGGACTTCCCTAAACCCAAGAAGTGGATTGCTTCTAGAAAGCTTGTCTTCCCACTACCGTTTTCTCCCTGAATGATGTTGACGTTACTTAACTCTGTAGAGACTGATTCTAAGTTTCTAAAGGTATTTATATTAAGCTGTGTAATAGACATAGGTAGGGGGTTAAACTCTTAAATTAATAACGAGACGCCTGGACTAATATACCTTCGCTAGAGGAGTATTTCTATAGTGTTTTCTAACCACAGTATGACAAACGCTTTTTCCACAAAAAAAACATGTTATTTGCTAGAAATCCCTCTCCAATTTCTTTCCACTCAAACCGTGCAACTAAATGCGATTGCTTTTCATAACCAGAATGATGCCATACTTGATGTTGTAGCGCTGCGCATTTCCTGCAGGCGCATCGCCTTCGCGCTGCTTGTGCAGGCTACATTAGAAGAAAAACACCAAGAACGATGAGGCATGTCGTAGCCCGCATAAGAGAACAACGTGAACGCCTGCGGGGTTCAAATCAACACATGAGTTGATTCGCTTCGCGCATTTCCTGCAGGCGCATCGCCTTCGCGCTGCTTGTGCAGGCTACATTAGAAGAAAAACACTCTGAACGATAGACTTGTCGTAGCCCGCACAAGAGAACGAAGTGAACGCCTGCGGGGCTTCAATAAAAAAATGCTCTGGAAGTCCGGGAGATTCCCGAAGGCGATAAAGATATTTAATTATATAGATCCTGGATCAAGTCCGGGACAACGGGGATTCTAATAGCAAAAAAATCAATTAAAGACGCATTGGCATGATGACGTATAACGCCTCTAGCGTATCATCCGTAATGTCTGCTTCTACTAATACACTGCTGTTTGCATCGGTGAATGAGACGCGCACAAGCGGTGATGACACGGCACCTAAAACGTCTTGCAGGTAAGTGACGTTAAAGCCCACTTCCAAAGCGGAGCGTGGGTAATCGATTGTTAACTCTTCTTCGGCAGTTTCTTTTTCTGAGTTATGCGCGAAGATTTTTAATGTGTTGTTGTCGAAGACAAGTCGAACACCGCGGTATTTATCATGCGATAGAATTGCAACGCGGGTGAGTGCTTGTTTTAAGTCGTTGCGATCGACGAGTACGCAGTGAGCAGATTTTCTTGGAATCACACGTTGGAAATCTGGGAAGCGGCCTTCGATTAATTTTGATGTGAAGGTGAATGCATCAGAGGTGACACGAATGTGGTGTTCGCCGATGTGCACTGTCACTTCTTTGTCGGTGTGTGCAAGCAAGCGCATAAGCTCCAGTATGCCTTTACGCGGCACGATCACTTGAAGGTCTTTATCTACAGACACTTGTGGTGCAGGGCATTTACAAAGTGCTAGGCGGTGGCCATCGGTTGCGACCATTTGAAGTGCGCCGTTATTCACATGAAAAAGAATGCCGTTCAAGTAGTAGCGCACGTCTTGCTGTGCCATAGCAAAATGTGTTTTTTCAATTAATTGTTTGAGTGCAGTTTCAGGCAGAGTAAACGTATTTTCTGCAGCTTCATTTTCAACGGCAGGAAAATCCTCTGCCGATAAGGTTGCGAGCACGAAGCGGCTACGGCCTGATTTTACGAGAAGTCGATCTTTATCGAGCGTTAGTTTTACTGCACCGTTTTCAGGTAATGATTTACAAATATCAACAAGCTTTCGCGCAGGCACGGTGATGCGCCCGGTTTGTGTCACGTTTTCAACGGAGACACGGCCAATGAGCTCGACCTCTAAATCGGTCGCCGTGAGCGCCAGCTCTTGCTCACCTAAAGACAATAAAACATTTGATAGAATGGGCAAGGTTTGTTTTTTTTCAACCGCACCGCTAATTAACTGCAGTGGATTTAATAAGGTTTCACGTTGTATTGTAAATTCCATAATGATAATCCTTTTGGTTAGGTTGACAACGTTCTTAATAAATTTTTGTAATCTTCTGCAATGTCTGTTGTTGTTTCAATTAAGTCTTTAATTTTACGGCAGGCATGCAAAACGGTTGTATGATCGCGGCCGCCAAATGAATCTGCAATTTCTGGCAAGCTGTGACTTGTTAATTCTTTTGCGAGTGCCATCGCCATTTGGCGAGGGCGGGCGATAGAGCGGTTACGTCTTTTTGAGAGCAAGTCTGCGACTTTAATTTTGTAATATTCCGCTACGGTTTTTTGGATATTGTCGATCGTCACGAGGCGATCTTGCAACGTAAGAAGATCACGCAGCGCTTCTTTAACGAAGTCTAGTGTAATATCTTTTCCGGTGAAGTGTGCATTCGCAATGACACGCTTGAGTGCACCTTCGAGTTCACGCACGTTTGAGCGAATACGTTTAGCGATAAAGAAAGCGACTTCATAAGGCAGTTCAATTCTAGACTGTTCTGCTTTATTCATTAAGATAGCCACACGGGTTTCGAGTTCTGGCGGCTCAATCGCAACGGTAAGCCCCCAACCGAATCGAGATTTAAGGCGTTCTTCTAGCCCATTAATCTCTTTGGGATAACGATCACAACTCAAGATAATTTGTTGACGACCTTCTAGAAGAGCGTTGAAGGTATGGAAAAATTCTTCTTGAGAGCGCTCTTTACCTGCAAAGAATTGAATATCATCAATTAACAGGGCATCTACGGAGCGGTAATGGCGTTTAAATTGATCCATGCGATTAGATTGAAGCGCTTTGACCATTTCTGCAACAAAGCGCTCGGAGTGCAAATAGAGTACGCGTGCATTGGGGTTACTTGCTTCAATCGTATTACCGACTGCGTGCATTAAATGGGTTTTACCCAATCCAACGCCACCGTACAGGAATACGGGGTTATAAGCATCTGCTGGATTTTCTGCCACCTGTTGTGCGGCTGCGCGGGCTAATTGATTCGACTTACCTTCCACGAAGGTATCGAATGTGAGGTTTGGATTAATATTACTACGATGCGGAGTAACTGTCGTATCACGCGGTGTGGCGTAACCATAATTTGATGTTGCGGGTGCGCGCGCCGGTTGCGCTTTAGCAATCGGTGCTTGGGCTTCTTTTGCACTACCAACGCTTAAATGTACGCTAGGAACTGCATCATCTTGAAACAAATCAGCGAGTATATCGTTTATACGCGTTAGAAATTTATCTTTTACCCAATCCAAGACGAAGCGATTCGGTGCTAAAAGATATAACTTGTTATCTTTATACTCAACTTGTAAAGGGCGTATCCATGTGTTGATTTGTTGTGCGGGAAATTCTGCTTGGAGATGGCTTAAGCATTCTTCCCATACGGTGACAGTTGCGGTTGCAGACACAGATAAAACTCCTAAGCAAAAGAAAAAATAACACGGGTGGGTTAGGGTACCAAAAAACCATGGGCGAAGGGAAGTAGGCTTTTCCACAATTTTATCCACAGCGAATGTCATAGAAGAGCCTATTATTTTGCAAAGAAAATGCATACAATTCAAAGCAATTTTAATGGCTTAAGGTAACAAATTCTATGACAACTTCATCTGACGCACCTTTTATATTAGTTGATGGCTCCTCTTATCTTTTCCGCGCATATCATGCACTACCACCATTAATGAATTCTAAAGGTCAGCCTATGGGCGCCGTGTACGGTGTTGTGAATATGATTAATAAATTAGTCACGGATTATCCTACGGACAATATTGTTATTGTGTTTGATGCCAAAGGAAAAACCTTCCGCAATGATTTGTATGAATTATACAAAGCGAACAGGCCACCCATGCCTGATGATTTACGTGGTCAGATTCAACCGCTGCATGAAATTATTGAAGCGATGGGTTACCCCATTCTCGTGATTGATTATGTCGAGGCTGATGATGTGATTGGCACCTTAGCAAGGCAAGCGGCCAAAGCCGGCATGAATACATTAATCTCAACGGGCGATAAAGATATGGCTCAGTTGGTTGATGAGCATGTGACCTTGATCAACACGATGACAAATCAAATAATGGACGATGACTTTGTTGAAGTTAAGTTTGGTGTGAAGCCGAATCAGATCATCGATTTTCTTGCGATGACAGGGGATACGGCCGACAACATTCCTGGCGTGCCTGGATTGGGTCCAAAGACCGCGTCAAAATTATTAAAAGAGCATGGCGATTTAGATACGATCATTGAAAATGCTGAAAGCATAAAAGGAAAGATGGGCGAGCGTTTTCGTGAAGCAATTCCGCAGCTTCCACTTTATAAAGAATTAGTCACTATTAAAGAAGACGTAAGCTTAAGTCAAATGCCTGAAGCATTAATCAGAAACTCACCTGATCGTGAAACCTTAGTTGAGTTATGCACGCAATATGAATTCAAGCGTTGGTTAAAAGAGTTTTCAGAAGAGGTGCCCATTCCTGTAAAAAAGTCGGCATATTCGACTATTCTATCTAAGAAAGAATGGTCGACGTGGTTAGGCAAATTACAAAAAGCAAAAACGTTTGCGTTTGACACGGAGACAACTAGCCTTAACTACATGCAAGCTAAAATTGTGGGTTTATCTTTTTGCATTAAAGAAGGTGAGGCTGCTTATTTACCGTTAGCGCACGACTATGAAGGCGCACGTGAACAGCTTGACTTAGACACTGTTTTAAATGATTTAAAGCCGTTGTTAGAAGATCCCAGCAAAAAGATTATCGCTCAGAATTTAAAGTATGACAAAGAAGTCTTAGCAAATTACGACATCAGTTTGTCCTCTACGGGTTTTGATACAATGCTAGAATCTTACGTATTAAACAGCACAGCGACACGTCACGACATGGACTCCCTTGCCAAGCATTATCTAAATACGCAAACCGTTTCATATGAAGAGGTTGCAGGCAAAGGGGTTAAGCAGGTTACTTTTAATCACGTACCCATCGACATAGCCTCAGATTATGCCGCAGAAGATGCTGACGTCACGTTTCAATTGCATGCCGTGCTTTGGAAGGCGCTCGAGGAAGAAAAATCTTTGAAACACGTCTTTGAAAATATTGAGATGCCGTTGGTTCCAGTGCTGGCACGCATAGAGCGCACGGGCGTTTTAATTGATACAAAGCGCTTGAAGAAGCAAAGCGATGATATTGCCAAGACATTAGAAACATTAGCAGGCAAAGCGTTTGATATTGCAGGCAAAGAATTTAATTTAAATTCGCCCAAGCAGTTACAAGAAATTTTGTACGAGGAATTGAAACTCCCTGTATTGAAAAAAACGCCGAAAGGTCAGCCTTCAACGGCAGAACCTGTGCTGCAAGAATTGGCATTTGATTATCCCTTACCTGAAATCATTTTGTCGTACCGAAGCTTAAGTAAATTGAAATCAACTTACACTGACACCTTGCCTGAACAGATCGATGAGACAACAGGGCGTGTACACACGTCATACCATCAAGCGGTAACGGCCACTGGGCGTTTATCATCAAGCACGCCTAACTTACAAAACATTCCTGTAAGGACAGAAGAAGGGCGCCGCATTCGCAAAGCCTTTATCGTCCCTGAAGGTTATAAAATGTTAGCGGCGGATTATTCCCAAATTGAATTACGTATCATGGCACACTTGTCAAAAGACAAAGGGCTTATTCATGCGTTTGAGAATAATCTTGATATTCACAAGGCGACAGCCGCAGAAGTCTTCAGCACACCGCTGGAAGATGTGACCACTGACCAACGTCGCAGTGCGAAAGCCATTAACTTTGGTTTAATCTACGGTATGTCTGCCTTTGGATTATCAAAGCAGCTTGGCATTGATCGTTCATCCGCGCAGACATACATCGATTTATATTTCTCACGTTATCCTGGCGTGAGTGACTATATGGAAAAAACCATTGCTTTGGCGCACGAACAAGGATTTGTCGAAACTTTATTTGGCAGACGTTTATATTTGCCTGAGATTAATGCGCGCAACATTCAACGTCAAAAAGCATCAGAGCGCACTGCGATTAACGCGCCACTCCAGGGCACAGCCGCTGACATGATTAAACAAGCCATGATTCGTATGGATTCGTGGTTACAAGAGACGACGCTCGATGCTCGCATGTTAATGCAAGTGCACGATGAATTAGTATTTGAAGTTGCCGAAAAAGATATTGATGCGTGCTCTAAAGAAGTCATTGCGCATATGACATCAGGTTTTGACTTAGCTGTCCCTATCATAGTGGATGTGGGCGTGGGTGAAAATTGGGATGAAGCGCACTAGCATCGGCTTCATGAACTCACTGACTCCGTCATTCCGGATATTGCCTCGCGGTAAGTCGCTCGTAGCAATTCCGGAAAGACGCGGCGTTCGTCATCTTCATCAACCAAGGCCTTACGTAATTGTCTCTTCATACCGAAAACAACTAACAACATGGTCATTCACCATGCCGGTTGCTTGCATGTACGCATAACAAATTGTACTGCCAACAAATTTAAAGCCGCGTTTTTTTAAAGCGCGACTCATCTCATCTGACTGAGGTGTTGTCGCAGGAAACTCACTTTGTGTTTTCCAACGATTAACTATCGGCTTGCCCTCAACAAACTGCCAAATGTAATCAGAAAAATTACCGTACTCTTCGATCACGTCCAAATAAATTTTGGCATTATTGACTATGCTAGCGACTTTCAAACGATTGCGGATAATGCCAGGATCTTGAAGTAGGGCGAGCTGTTTTTTTTCAGTGAAGCGAGCAATGCTGACCGCATCAAAATTGTGAAAACCTTTTCGGTAATGTTCACGTTTTTTCAAAATGGTGAGCCAAGATAATCCAGCCTGCATACCTTCTAGAATTAAAAATTCAAATAGCCTTTGATCATCATAAAGGGGGACGCCCCACTCACTATCATGGTAGGCCGCATTTAACGGATGGGTGTCAGCCCAGGGGCATCGGTGTGTTGTCATAACAGCAGCTTAAAAATAAAGCCGTTCTAAGTCAATGGTGTTATCTGGTATTCACTTACGCTATAATGCGATCCTTCATGGAACTACAGGATGAATCAAGCATGTGCAGCAAGAAGTTAGACAAGGCGTACATCAGTGAAATCGATAAGTTTTTACACGCACTGGATATTAAATTTACCAACACGCCATCACAGCAAGCTGAAATTGATAAGCACGAACGCATTGAGCGTTTAAGAGACACTCCGACTGATAGTAAACCGACCCATTCCCCAATCTGGGACGATTTTTAGAAAATATTGCCAATACTTCTTCACAGAAACTGTGGGTAAGTTTGTGGAAAGGAATCTGATAACCTTGTATAGCATGTGTGTGAATTCTAAAGACATAAAACCACACCCACAATACAAGGCTTAACTTGTTGTTTTTAAACGAGAAACTGGAGACTTTCTGTTTAGCCTCACATTTGAAGCGCAAAGAGTCTATTTTTTGAGTCATTTAGAGCCTGTGTACAACTCTTCTTATATTATGAATAAATCAACGTCATCACTAAAACGCTTACTCACGATTATCGTCTTTGACCATACTAGCTTGAATATGACGTTTCCCATCTTAACGCTGGTTTTCTTTGACGCCAGCAGCGCACTTTTCTCACCAGAGACGAGTTATGCGGTGAGAAGCTTATGGTACGGATTGTGCATTGCTATTCCCCATATCGTGATTATCTTTGCAGCTCCCGTTCTTAGCAGCTTGTCGGACTATTATGGACGGCACACCATTTTAGCCGTTGGCACCTTAGGCGCCTTCATGTTTGCAATCACTGCGGGCTTGGGTGTTTTCTTTGGCTTGCTTGGCTTCTTAATTGCCGGTCGCGTTATTCAGGGATTATTTTCTAAAACCAATCCAACGGCACAAGCGGTCATTGGTGACATTGCGCCTCCCAATAAAAAAATTCTTTACATGGGCTATCTGCAGTTTTCAATCTCCGTTGGTGCGTGCCTCGGGCCTATCGTCGGCGGATACTTTGCTCATCGCTTTTTGTTTTCCACGTTCAACTTCTCACTGCCTTATTTCATCGCCGCTTTTTTCGCACTGATCAGCTTTTTATTAACGCTCTTCTATTTCAAAGAAACCTTACCTTACCAAAAAAAACAACGTGAACACCGTCTCAGCCCAAGCTCAATCTTAGCGGTTCTCAAGAAAAAAGGCGTGATACACATCTCACTGTTACTCTTCTTGTCTCAAATCAGCTGGAGTTTGTATTATCAATTTATGCCCCCTGTGTTGAAAACACAGTTTCATTTTTCAGCAAGTCAGATTGGATTATTTGTCGGTATGATTGCATTATGGTTGGCGCTCAGCACCGGCATCTGTTTAAAATTTGCAACACGTTATTTTTCACAACGTAGATTAATGCTTCTCTCAATTTTTCTCGTGTTGATCGGATTGGTGCTCACCATTGTAGCGGGGCTCTTATCTACGACCGTAAACTCCTTGTTTTGGCTAGCCGCCATTCCAACAGCCGTAGGGGATGTGATCGCATACAGTTGCATCACCGCTTTATATTCACAATCTGTAGCGCCTAACGAACAAGGCAAAGTAATGGGATTGTGTTTTATCATTGTCTCAGTCGCATGGGCAGGCACAGGATTAATCGGTGGGGTGTTAACCTCAATCAGTGCATTGCTTCCAATACTCATTGCGCCTGTGGGGGTGCTACTTATTCTCTTGCTGCAATGGCTCCGCCCCGCCAAGGGATCACTTATTGGAGTCTAGTCTTGATATTTGAGTATATATCTGGAGTGTACTCCAGATATAAAGGGATTTTTACTGCATTTCGTGGAGTGCACTCCAGCTCAACGAAAGGGTTAACGTACGTGTCCCCGGATTAACTAGAAGTATCCGACTCAATTAACCCATCACGTATACGCAGAACCCGGCGTGTGCGTTCTGCCAACTCATTATCGTGCGTCACAATAATCACTGTCTTACCCTGGGCGATGAGTTCCTCGAATATCTTAATCACTTCTTCACCTGATTGCGTATCTAAATTCCCTGTCGGCTCATCGGCCAAGATCACGCTAGGATCTGTCACCAAGGCGCGCGCTATCGCCACACGCTGGCGTTGACCACCTGAAAGCTCATTAGGTTTATGATGCAATCGATCGCCCAAACCCACGCCTTCTAGGACCTTCTGGGCTCTGGATTTGCGGTCCTTCTGACGAACACCGCGATACACTAACGGAAGGGCAACATTGTCTAACGCATCTAGCGATTCCAATAAATTAAAACTTTGAAAAATAAAACCAATCTGTTCGTTGCGAATGGCCGCTAACTCATTACTGTTTAACTGACTCACATTTTTTTGATTTAAAAGATACGTTCCTTCAGACGGCGTATCTAAGCAGCCCAACATATTCATCAGGGTAGATTTCCCAGAACCTGATGGCCCCAGAATTGCGACGTACTCGCCTGCATCAATTGTTAAATCAATACCTCGCAAAGCCTTTACCGTCACATCACCCATCTGATAACGTTTTTCGATACCGCTTAGCGACACTAATGATGATGATTTCATATTAATTTCCTCACTCGTACTGTAATGCTTTTATTGGGTCAATTTTAGAAGCGCGTTTTGCAGGAAACCACGCAGCCAGTAATCCGGTTAATCCTAACAAGGTGATAACAACAAAAAGAACCGAAGGGGATAACACCGGCTTAAAGTTATCAAGCATAGTGGCGAACGGTCCTGCAACTCGCAATTGATTGATCCCCGTGACCACAAACGTCGTCACAAACAAACCTAACGCGCCGCCAATGAACGTAGCGATTAACGCTTCAATCACGTAGTGCATCATGATGTGATAAGCGCGCGCCCCTATCGCCATGCGTATGCCTATCTCACGTGTTGCGTTTCGCACTGATACCGTCATCACATTCGCGATACCCACACCTGCTACAATTAAGGTAATGAAACCAATCAAGCCTAGAAAGAATTGCATCCCCAAAAAGAATTGATTGGTGCTTGCCTGCTGTTCGTAAGAATCCCAAAATTGCAGAGCCGCGGGATCTTCAGGATCAAAACCATGATTACGACCGACAACGCGCTTAATGAGTGATTGCAACGCGTCATTGTCTTCTGGATTTTCAGGCGTCACGATAACGTTAGAAAAATATCGGTCGCCGCTTAATAGCTCATAAGTTGTTGAGGGAATCCACACAGTATAATTATCGGTTGCACCATAGCTCGACATTTGCATTTTATCTTTTGCAACGCCAACAACTGTGAACACGTGGTTATTCAATTTTACCGATGTTCCAATCAACTGTTTAGCGCCTCGCGATTCAAGGGGTGCATCATTAAAAAGAGAAGGGCGCTTTCTATGCTTGCGACTGGAAGTTGAAGGGGAGGTTAACAAACTCTTAGCGACACGGTTGCCTAAGACAATCACATGCCGCCTATCCTTCAAATCAAACTCATTAAGAAAACGCCCATTGTCAAACACCTCAATATTGCGTGCCAGGGAAAAATCAGATGCGACTGCTGCAGGATAGGTTGGCACAGACTGAGAACCACTCAACAACTCTGCCGTAAAATTATATTCTGTCACAACCGAAGTCACTTCAGGCAGTTGTGCAATGGACGCGACGTCTTCTCGTGACAAAGTAACCGCGACGCCTTTAGACTTTCCATCAAAGTTAAGCGACGTCGTGCCAGGGGAGACGACAAGCAGCATTTTCCCCACGCTAGACATTGTCTCACCGAAATGTTGTCGCATGCCTTCGCCGACGGACAACATAATCGCAATCGACGCCGTACTCCACGCAATAGCGAGCACCGTTAAAAACAGCCGTGTTTTCTGGGCTAACATTTCCTTGATTATTTCACGCAATGAAACCATGTCAACCTCAACTCGCCAACGCTACAACAGGATCTAACTTTGATGCGCGTTTTGCCGGAAAGAATCCAGATAACAGCGCGACCATCGAGAGCACTAAAATGGTCATATACACAACCGTCATTGAAATCACTGGTACGCCCAACCAATCTGGCAGTGTTAATAAGCTTAAGGCTTTCACAATAAACCACGATAGGCCAAACCCTACAGTGGCGCCTAGCATAACAATAACGAATGCCTCTAATAAAATTTGTGAGAGTATATGAAAACTCTTAGCGCCCAAAGCCATGCGCAATCCAATTTCTCGCGTGCGCTCACTCACAATCAAAAACATAATATTAGCAACGCCAACGCCACCAACACCTAGCGTCATTGCGCCACAGAACCCTAAAAACAATTGAACGCCTTTAAAAAAGGCACTGAAAAATTCAGCGAACTGCGCCACGTTCGGCATATAAATCGCATCATCATCATTGGGGTCAAAATGAAATTTAACCGCAAAGTAGCGCGTAATAGATTTCTTCAAAGTCGTGGATTCATCAACATGATCTGGCACGATCGTAAAGTAGGAAATATCAACATCACCCCACATAACATTAAAGGTGGTATAGGGAATAAAGGCTGAGCCAGGATTATGGCCATCACCAAAATTAAACCCAGAATTATTTTTATCTAACACGCCCACCACAAGAAAAGGCAACCCTTTAATGGAGAGTGTTTGATTAAGAGGATCTTTTTGTTTAAACAAGTTCTCCGCCAAATCAGAACCCAGCACGACAACGCGCCGTGCAAGCAACTCATCTTTTTCACTTAAAAAACGACCACCCGATTGCTCAGTTGACAGGGTGTTGATCTCAGCAAACTGTGCGGCAACACCACTCACTTGAGCAGATTGCGATTGTGCTTGATAAACAAGGGGCGCTGTTGCTCGAAGCTTAGGTGATAATTTTTCTATATCAAGCGCCTCACCCAACTCAACAATATCGCGCGCTTTAACATGCAACGCTTGACCTTGTGGTAAACCCGCATAAGCGAAAGTGGTGGAACGAGGAACTGCAAAGATAACACCAGAGCTCAGTTTTGCCATGCTTTCCTTCCCCATGACATAAAACCCTTGCCCTAATGCGAGTAACACAACAACAGCAACCGTACCCCAAACAACACCAAAGAGCGCTAAAAAACTTCGCAGCTTATGCGCGCGCATATCGTAGAAAATTTGCTGTATCAACTCAAGCATGAGCTATGATCGCTGTGGTGTTACGACAGGGCTTCTAATGATCGTGTCACCGAGCGCCAACCCTTCTTTGACTTCAATGTGAATACCGTCTGAGAGCCCCGTCACAATTTTGATCTGCGTTGCTTCTTCGCCTTTTTTTGCAGGCAGTTGCACAAAGGCATTATGTTCTCTAAACAACACAGCACTCTCAGGAATAACCAACACATCCGACACTGTCTTAACAACAATTTTCGCCGTTGCGGAATAACCAGACCGCAAAATAACATCATCAGGAAAATCGAGTTGTGACACTTCGACTTGGAAGCCCACATTAAACGGCGAGGTAGTCTCTGCGCCATCAACTGAAGATTGCTGGGATTGCAATGATAACTGCGTTAACAGCCCTTTAATTTTTTCATCGGGCAAGGCCGCCACTTCAACAACCGCAGGCATGGCCAACTTTAATTTTCCAGCATCAATTTCATCAACACTGCCTTTGAAAATTAAATCATCCATATTTGCAATCGTGAAGAGTATTGTCGCCGTCTGGCTTGATGCCAACGAAATAACAGGATCACCCACATCAACATTACGCTCTAAAATAAAACCGTCAACTGGACTAACAACCGTGCTTTCAATATTTTCACCCGCAATGGTCGCGCTGCCTTTTGTGAGCAATGCTAGCGATTGTTCGTCATATTCGAGCTTTGCTTGTGCGTGCGCTAACTCACCTTTCAAAATAACCAGTTCTTGATAATTTTCAGTTACGTTTTTGCTTTCAACAAGGCCTTGGTAATTTTCCAACTTCGCTAACATCGCTTCAACATCGGCTTGATCTTCTTTCACCAGTGAGACGGCATTAGCGTATTGATCAGGTGTAGGGTTTGGTTTGACTTGTAACAACACATCCCCTTTATGCACATAGTCACCCGACTCATGCAACACGGTATCTACAATGCCTGAAAGTTGAGACTTAACCGTGATTGAGTGTTTCGGAACAATCTCACCGACCGCAATTGATTCCTCATTGATTGTGCCCATAGCGACATCAACCGTTTTTGCTGGCGTCTCCTTTGAGCCTGACAAAGTCCAATAGGCCACTATCACAACCACTACAAGCGTAACTAAAGCTATCACGGATTTTTTCATTTTTTTCTCTCTACTGACGAATAAATTGACGCAATGCAAGCAAGGCAAAGACAACGAAACTTATGAAAGACCAAGCAGCCATGCTTAACCCTAAGAAGGACCAAGTCACTTGAGCACACTCTGCCGTGCCATTAAAAATTTGCATCAACGCTTTATCAAAGGGCAGCATTTGTAATAAATAATAAATATCAACGCCACAGGTTGTTGGCGCTTGGCTCGCAGGTAAACTTTGTATCCACAGCTGCCTAACTGCCGTTAACATGCCCGAGATTGAGAAAAGCAACATGAGAGCCCCGTAAACGTAAATGCCCCAACGTTTAGGGCTATGCATTCCGGCAACAATAATAACTGCACCAAAACCAATCAGAGCTGCGCGTTGGACCATGCAGAGGGGACAGGGGATTGCACCGTCAACATATTCAACATAAAAAATAATCGCAAAGATAATGACAATACTGATGAGTGAGAGAGTATTTAATGTTCGGCTGGAAGGAAATGCCATACGATGCCCCACAATTTTTCTGATCTAAAATTATAATCGCTATTGGACAAAGAGTAAACCCAGCTTGGTCAAAAAATGGCCTGGGATTTTTTCAATGAAAATGCTATGATGTGCCTCCTTTAACCTATTAAACGAGATCTTATGTCTAGCTCTATCATTGTCATTCCTGCACGCTATGGATCGACGCGTTTTCCTGGGAAACCGCTGGCTTTAATCGCTGGAAAATCCATGTTATCTCGCGTTTATGATGTCGCTCGCGCCGCCGCAGGCGATAACACACTGATAGTTGTTGCAACAGATGACAAACGCATTGCAGATCACTGTGATGAGATTGGTGCCAAACATGTGATGACTCCCTCTGATTGTCGCACCGGCACTGACCGCGCACTCGCAGCCGTTGAAGCCCTAGGCGTCACACCGGATAACATCCTTAATCTACAAGGGGATGCCCCCTTAACACCACCTTCTTTCGTGAAAGCCATGCTCAGCGCATTTGAAGATGAAAGCGTTGATATCGTCACACCTGTCACACAACTCTCCTGGGAACGACTCGACAGACTGCGCGCCTCGAAAATTGAAACCCCGTTTAGCGGCACAACGGCCATTCTCAACAGCGACAGCAACGCGGTCTGGTTTAGTAAAAATATTATCCCTGCCATTCGCAATGAAGAAAAATTGCGAAGCGAAAGCGCATTGTCGCCTGTCTTTGGTCACATAGGTTTATACGGCTATCGCCGAGCTGTCTTGAAAGAGTTTGTCAGCTTTCCAGAGTCGACTTATGAAAAGCTAGAAGGGCTGGAGCAACTGCGTGCATTGGAAAATGGATTAACCATTCGGTGCGTACAAGTAGATTATGAAAATCGCCCCTCGATGTCTGGCGTTGACAGCCCTGAAGATGTTGCCCGCGTTGAAGCCCTGCTAACACAACACCAACTCGATTAGGAGCTGCGTCATGACAACCACCTTACTCATTGCTCGCCACGGGAACACTTTTTCAAAAGGGCAGACGCCCACACGCGTCGGAAAACATACCGACCTTCCTTTGGTTGAAAGCGGCCTCCAGCAAGCCAGACGGCTTGCAATTCATCTGAACGAACACGACTTGATTCCAGATCGCATATTCACTTCGCAATTATTGCGTACTCAACAAATGGCAGAAACCATTAACCACGCATTAGGCACTGAAATTGAAACGACCGCTGAAGAGATGTTTGATGAAGTGGATTACGGGCCTGATGAAAACAAACCCGAGACCGATGTTATCGCACGCATAGGACAAGCAGCCATTGATGCTTGGGATAAAAACGCAACCGTGCCACAAGGCTGGAAAGTGAACCCAAATGAAATTATCGAACACTGGAAAGCTTTTGGGAAAGTGTGTGAAAGCCGCTATAAAGACAAAACGGTTTTAGCCATCACGAGTAATGGCATTGCACGCTTTGCCCCACACTTAACCGGTAGCTTTGATGCCTTTGACCAAGACATAAAAATCGCCACCGGCGCTTTGTGTGCATTACAAAACGTGAATGGCGAATGGAATATTATGGAATGGAATGTTAGACCGTAAAGAGAAATAAAATAAACATGAAAAAATTAATTAGCCTCGACGGTGTCAACTTAAGCTTTGGCTTGCACCCACTACTAGATAACGCAAACTTGACCATACACAAAGGCGAACGCCTATGTTTAATTGGTCGTAACGGCGCAGGAAAGTCTTCTCTATTAAAACTCATTGAAGGCGAAGTTTTACCTGACAGTGGTAGCGTATGGCGACACCCCTCACTCAAGCTAACACGCTTACCGCAAGAATTACCGAAAGACGTTGAATGTACAGTCTATGAATATGTGTCAAAAGGATTAAGCACCGCAGGTGAACTGCTCGCAAATTACCATGCGGTAATTCATCGCATGGAAACATCCGTGACAGACGAAGACATGGCGTTACTTGAAAAATATCAACATGAAATTGATGCCTGCGATGGTTGGGGATTTGATCAAGCCATCCAAACAACACTCACTCGACTGGAATTAGACCCCGACATTAATGTCAACGCACTATCAGGCGGCTGGCAACGTCGAGCAGCCCTTGCAAGAGCGCTCGTCATTTCACCTGACCTGCTCTTACTCGACGAGCCAACTAACCACTTAGATATTGAAGCGATCACTTGGCTAGAAGAAACACTCATTAACATCGGCGTTGGTATCGTCTTTATTACTCACGACAGGTCATTACTCAAAAAACTGGCCACACGCATCATTGAATTAGACCGAGGCAACTTAACCTCATGGCCTGGCAATTATGAAAACTATCTCATACGCAAGGAAGAGCGCTTAGCGAACGAGGAAAAAGAAAACGCCCTTTTTGATAAGCGTCTAGCAGAAGAAGAGGTCTGGATTCGTCAAGGCATTAAAGCGAGACGAACACGGAACGAAGGTCGTGTTCGAGCCTTAAAAGCATTACGTAACGAGCGAAGTGAACGACGTGAACTGCAAGGTAATGTCAAACTTCATAAGCATAGCTTAGAAAAATCCGGGAAATTGGTGCTTGAAGCTAAAAATATTTCTCACGGATTTGATGATAAACAATTAATTAAAAATTTTTCAACCAAAATTCTGCGCGGCGATCGCATTGGATTAATTGGTCCAAACGGCGTTGGGAAAAGCACATTGCTGAATATACTACTCGGTAAACTTACGCCTGATGAGGGTGACGTAAAACACGGAACCAAACTGGACATCGCTTATTACGACCAACTCCGTGAGCGTTTAGATCCCAACAAAACGGTAATTGATAATGTGGCTGAAGGTGCGACTGAAATTGAAGTTAATGGAAAAAAACGCCACATCATCAGCTACCTAGGTGATTTCCTTTTCACCCCAGAACGCGCACGTACAAGAGTGGAAGGTTTATCAGGCGGTGAGTGTAATCGCTTATTGCTCGCACGCCTATTAACAAAACCGGCTAATGTATTAGTGATGGATGAGCCAACCAATGACTTGGATGTCGAGACGCTCGAATTATTAGAAGAGCTGCTCAGCAATTACGACGGCACCTTGTTACTCGTCAGTCACGACAGGGCATTCCTCGATAACGTTGTCACAAGCACATTTGTCTTTGAAGGCAATGGCGTTGTCGATGAATTTATTGGTGGATATGAAGACTGGTTGTGGCAACGCAAAAAAACTAAAGAAAAAGCCGTCGTTAAAAAAGCGGCAGAGAAAGTGGTAAAAAAAACAGACTCCAACAAGCTTTCCTTCAAAGAGAAAACTGAACTTGAAGCTTTACCCAAAACGATTGAATCATTGGAAGAAGCGCTATCAAACTTACAAAGCAAAGTATCAGAGCAATCATTTTATGACAATGATCAAGACACGATTGATAACACATTAAAATCACTCTCTGAGGCTGAAGAAACGCTAAGCCAAACTTATGAACGCTGGGAAACACTTGAGGCTAGAAAGTGACGCGTGATGCTTTCAAGCCACACCCGCTATTAAGCAATCGGCATGTTCAAACCATTTGGGGCGTCGTCTTTCGACAACAAAAGAAACCGACAACAACATTTGAACGATTAGAATTAACTGACGGCGACTTTGTTGATCTTGAATGGATAAAAGGAGAAGGACCACTTGTTATCATCCTTCACGGTCTTGAAGGTTCCAGTGACTCCCATTATGCCAAGGGCATGTTAAACACCATTCAACGTTTAGACTGGCAAGCTGTCATCATGCACTTTCGAAACTGCAGTCAAACGCCGAACCGCTTAACGCGCAGTTATCATGCGGGTGAAACCGGTGACATCGATTTTTTGTACCACAGCATTAAACAGCGCATGCCTAACACACCCTTGTTCGTCATCGGTTATTCGCTAGGGGGAAATGTATTAGTCAAATGGCTTGCAGAAAAATCGCCAGACATCATCGCTGCTTGCGCTGTCTCTGTTCCTTTTGATCTCCAAAAATCTGTTGGACAACTCCAGAAGGGATTCTCAAAAATTTATGACAAAAAATTATTGTATAGCTTAAAAAGATCGCATAAACGAAAAGATAAAACCTCACTCAAAGAAGTAAAGACGATTTATGACTTTGATGACAAGGTCACATCCAAAGTCCATGGCTTTAAAAATGCCGAAGCGTATTATCAGCAGAATCATTCGCTACAATTTCTGCCAGAGGTCACAACACCTTTACTGATTATCCAAGCTGAAGATGACCCATTTCATCCGCCAACTCTCGCTTTGGATAATCTAAACCCAAACACTTTGCTAGAATTCTCACCTCACGGCGGGCATGTCGGCTTTATCACGGGATCACTTTTTGGAAAGCCTGAATATTGGCTAGAAAAACGAATCCCTGAGTATTTTTCAAACGAGATCAAACGTTTGCACTCATCCAGCTCTCCAAAATAACCTGAGCGGCAACGGAATCTATGGCCGCACCTTTTAGGCCTTTGTATCCACCTTGTTCAAAAACAGCCTCTCTTGCCGCGACTGTGGATAAACGCTCATCGACCTCATGCACCATTAAGCCTGTTTTTTCGCCTAGTGCTTGCGCAAAATCGCGCGCTGATATCGTCACAGACTGCTCAGTGCCGTCCATATTATAAGGTATACCCACAACCAAAGCCTTTGGAGACCATTGCTTTATCAACTTTAATACCTCCTCCCAATTAGGCACACCCATTTTGGCATTTATCGTGTCGATAGGCTTCGCTGTTCTTGTCACATCTTGACCTACCGCCACACCAATACGCCTCATCCCAAAATCAAACCCGATATACACATTTGTCATAATATTCTGCCCGTTATAATTTGTATTGTAACCACTATATGGTTTCTATAGAATTTCAGTATGCACAAGGATAATTAGCAACCTCGGCAACTGACACCAGCATTATGCTACACTGTGCAAATTGATAGCAATGATGGAAGCAAAATTAACGATGAAAATATTTCTCTCCCCCAAAAAAGATAACCGATTTACCGCAATCATAATCAGCCTCATCTTTAGCTGCATCGTATTGATTCACAATCAACCAACCAACGGCGACGCTGCTGTTTATTTTCGGTCATCCATCGCATACAGTGAAGGCGGCATTAGCGCAGCAATCTATTATTATGCCTGGCCTTTCTTTTCAATTGTGCTTCACTATGTCTCAAGGCTCACCAGCTTATCATTATTGAACTCAGGCCTACTTATCAACACTGTGTTATGCGCTTTGCTTGTTTGGGGGTTTATCACAATTATCAAGGAACTAGGTGGTAACTATCAAACGCAGCTAATCGCTGCTGTGGTTATTCTACTTTACCCCTACATCAATCATTTTCGCGATAATATATTGCGTGACATGGGCTACTGGACATTTTACATCTTAGCCTTCCTCTATTTACTCCGCTTTAGTGCGGCGCACCGCTGGCGCTACGCAATACTTTGGAATATCGCAATCGCTCTCGCCACATTATTCCGCATAGAAGGAATTCTTTTTGCAGCTTTTGCGCCGTTGTTTATATTGTTCAAGCCCACATTGCGACTACCAGCACGCATCGGAAATTGCCTCAAAATTTATATGATACCGATTGCAATCGTTATTGCTGGCTTAATCACGCTCTACTCAATAGGCACACTTGATTTTCTCCAGGGCTCTCGTGTTTCTGAACTACTCAAACAAATTCAAGGCGGTGGTTCAAAAATTTTAAGTGCGTTAGAGCTGGCGTCAACTCAGGCTTCAACCTACGTTCTTGACTTTTATTCCAGACACAATGGCTTGGTGTTTGTATTGGGGGGGCTTCTTGGGATTTTATGCAATCAAATAGTCGTAAACCTAGGGCCTGTTTATGCAATCTTAACACTGCACGGATTCCTAGGGCGCCGCACTGCATTCACATGGGATGGTAAAGCTATCATCGTAAGCTTCGCAACCATTAATCTATTGCTATTCGCGTGGTTTATGACTCAACATCTCTTTATTTCAAAACGATACACAACCGCCTTTTCCCTACTATTGCTTTTATTTGTTGTATACAGCATCTCCGGTATAATTGAAAATTATCAACGAAAACGCAGCATGGGCAAAGGTGCCCTCATGCTCCTTTTGATACTTGCATTGTGCTACAACTTCATTGGGAGCTTAGGGCATTTTGGCACTAACAAAACATACCTTGTTGAAGCCGGACAATGGCTAAAAGCACATTCATCGAGTAAGCACCCAATATATTCAAACTCCGCTCAAATTCTTCTATACGCCGGGCGAACAGGAAACAAGGCATGGGATATTGACACGAACAAAATCAATTTAACAGATCCAGAATTTCTCGGTAATCCTGAAAAGATAGAAACCAACATTGTCATCAACAAACACCTTTTTAGAGGACAAACAGAAAAAATGATTAACGTCCTCTTAAAATCATCGACGCCATATGATTATATTGTATTGGAGCTAAGTAGGCACCGTAGCAATAAGATCGCTGACGAACTCGAAGAAAAACTTGATGTTGAAAGAATGAAAGTGTTCAGCAACAAGAAAGGGGACCGTGTTTACATATACAAGGCAGTAGATTAATTATGAAAAAGATATGCATCTTACTTTTCATGCTTTCCACCTGCGCGTGCGCGTCTAAAAAAGAAGTCGCAGTAAAACCACCGCCTTCTAATTTGATAACGACCGCAATCGATGAAAACTCTTCCCAATATGATGCAAATGCCTACTCGAACTACAGCCTCAGAGTCAATATTGATGGCGGCCATGTCAACTTTAACAATATTGATGGTTTTGCTGACTTTGACCCAGTAGCATTTTCAATAAAAAATGGCGAGAAGAAATCCATTCAAATCACCAAGTCTGGCGATAACTTTTTCAGATCAAGGACCACTTTGTCAATCTACTATAAAGATGGCATGCTGGCAGTTGATACAAAACCCAGTCCATTTGTTTTAAACCCGAACTCTACACCTGCTCGGGAACTACTCTTTAACCCGCATTGGTTAAGCGGTGATAAATATTCAAATATCAACACGCAAGGTGAAGCTGGATTAGAGCAAGCCAATATTACTGTCAAACTCATACCAAAGGTAGCTTAATCAATGTTAATGAAAAAAACGCGGGTAATTTGTGTTCTTCTATTAGGCTTCACGTTTTCAATTGCTAATGCAACAAACAAAACGTTTACGAGCAATCAAAAGAAAGCTATTGCGAGCAAAATAAAATTTTATATCAACAAAGCCAACCCTTCAATCAACGTGGGTATTGAGGTGCGAAATCCTAAAGATGGCGCGATCATATTCCAACGCAATAGCAAACGCATCTATACGCCAGCGAGCACATTAAAGGTATTAACAGGCATTACCGCGCTCGACTTCTTAGGCGCTAAATATCGATTTACCACCAAGTTACTAAACAACGGAAAGATCAAGTCTCCGAACCTTGAAGGCAGTGTTACTATACAATTTAGCGGTGACCCAACGCTTACCATCAAAAATATTAACGCACTTTTTGCCAGCTTACATAAAAAAGGCGTGACCACGATTACCGGCAACCTCTATGTAGATAACACAGCCTTCGGTGATATTAATTCGGGCCCAGGCTGGATGTGGGATGAGCTTCGTTTCTGTTACGCAGCGCCCATTAACGCTGTGATCGTTAACCACAACTGCATGCCTTTTCAAATTTATCCGAACAAAAAAATCGGTTCGCCCGCCCGCGTCAGCATGGGATCAAGCTATCACTTTTTTGATATTGACAACAAAGTTAAAACCGTTAAAAGTTCACAGCAGTCGAGCTGCCCTCTAGAGATGAAAATTGACGACAGAAATAAAATCACCATGAGCGGCTGCTTGGCGCCTGGAAAATACCACACAAGTTTAGAAGCGGCTGTGACCAATGTCGACAATTATATTATAGACTTACTAAAAGAATCCTTAGTGAAAAATAATATTAAATTAAAAGGTCATATTGCAATGCGCAAAGCTAGCAAGAAAGCACAACTTATCGCATCGCACCAATCGAAACCTTTATCTGAATTACTAAAACCTATGCTGAAAGATTCTGACAATGTGATCGCTAATTCTTTGTATAAAAAGATAGGGCAACGCTATTATCACCATCCTGCTACGTGGTCTGAGTCACAAAAAGCCGAACTCGCGCTTCTAAAAAAATACACGCAAATGCCGGTGTCTAATGTCACAGCTGTCGATGGTGCAGGCTTATCGCGCTACAACCAGCTCACGCCTAACGCCGTCATTAAAACACTGGTCGCTATGTATCGCAGTAAAAACTATACGACGTTTTATAATGCGCTACCGATTTCTGGAATTGACGGTACATTAAGAAACCGGATGGGCAGTAAGTCTATGATTCGAAAAGTGCATGCCAAGACTGGCTCTATGACAGCTGTGAAAACAATCGCAGGTTATGTTAAAACAGCACATCATGGCACCTTGGCCTTTGCGATACTTGTTAATGGCTATTCGGGTTCAAGTTATCCATATCGTCAGCTGCAGGACAATATTATTACTTACCTGTCAACTTTGTAGAGCACAACTTATGAAAACACAACACGTCTCAATCATGGGAATGAGCTGCGCAGGCTGTGTTAAGCATGTCGAAAAAGCCATTCATGCTGTTATCGGCGTTAAAGACGCTAAAGTTAATTTTGCGAGTAAAAGCGCTACGATCACTGGCGATGTGAATACGCAAGACATCATTCACGCTATAAAAAAAGCAGGCTTCGATGCCGCAGTTCCGACGGATGAGCCCATCAGTAATGATAGTGAACACACGTTATTTATTCATCGCTTAAAACAATCCATCGTTGCAGGCGTTGTTGGCATACCCCTTTTTATCGATATGCTTTATCCTTGGTTACCGACAGCCAACACGGCAGGGCGTCAATGGCCTCTGATCTTAACCGGTGTAATAACCTTTATCGTTATGTGGTTTAGTGGACGACACATTTACGCGAGCTTTTGGAAATCAATCA
Organism: Legionellales bacterium UBA7366; assembly: GCA_002469885.1. Lineage (GTDB taxonomy): Bacteria > Pseudomonadota > Gammaproteobacteria > UBA7366 > UBA7366 > UBA7366. The sequence goes on from DKOI01000029.1 coordinate 44,370, forward strand.
AATCATTTCAAGGCAATATGAATACACTGGTCGGCATGGGCACCGGTGCTGCTTGGGCCTACTCAATGATTGTCGTGACCTTCCCCAGCATCATACCGACACTGGCACGTCATATTTATTTTGACACTGCCGTCTTGCTCTTGGCATTCATTAACTTAGGGAGCGCGTTAGAAATTCGCGCACGCGGTAAAACATCGCAGGCCATTAAGCGCCTCATCGGATTAAAACCCAAAACAGCCCGCGTGGTCACAACCAATGGCGAGACTATTGAAAAACGATTAAGTGACATTCAACTCGGTGACATCATTCAATTACTACCTGGCGCACAAGTGGCTGTGGATGGCATTGTCATAGAGCATGAATCATTAATTGATGAATCCATGTTAACGGGTGAACCTATGCCTGTGCAAAAACGAAAAGGCGATAAAATTTTTTCAGGGACTGTGAATCAAACCGGCAGCATTCTATATGAAGCAACCCGGATCGGCAGTGATACGGCGCTATCGCGTATCATCACGCTTGTTGAAAAAGCGCAAAACTCAAAACCCGCTGTGGGTCGACTCGCGGATAAAATCGCTAGCTACTTTGTGCCTTCCGTTTTATGTGTTGCCATTATCACAGGCATTGCCTGGAGCGTGTTTGGTCCCGAGCCAAAGTCAGCTTACATACTCACAACCGTCATTGCTGTGCTTGTGATTGCGTGTCCTTGCGCATTGGGCTTAGCAACGCCCATGTCGATTATGGTGGGTGTTGGCAAAGCCGCAGAGTTTGGATTATTAATTCGCGGAAGCGATGCGCTACAAGTGGCTAACAAACTCGATACTATTGTGCTTGATAAAACGGGTACAATTACAGAAGGGAAACCTCGCCTAACAGACATTCATAGTCTGACGAATAATGCCAGCACTGTCTTACAACTCGCTGCAAGTCTAGAGGCACTCTCAGAACATCCTTTAGGCCAAGCCATTCTTCAATACGCTGAGAATGAAAATGTGCCTCTAGTAAACGTCTCGCACTTTGAAGCACTATCGGGTTTTGGTGTGTCAGGCACAATCAACGGATCACGCGTTGTCATTGGGAATCAAGCGCTCATGGAGAAGGAGAGTGTTCAAACAAATCCTCTACGCGAGCGTTACCGATCAACGGTCTCACAAGGCAAGACAGTCGTGTTTATTGCCAAAGACGGTGAACTCAAAGGATTACTCGCTATCGCAGATACAATTAAAAATGATGCGCGGTCCGTTATTGAAAAACTCCAAAAGAGAAACTTAAACGTCATCATGTTAACAGGCGACAACGAAGCCGCTGCCAATGCCATTGCAAAATCTGTAGGAATTAGCCAGGTCATCGCTAACGTGTTGCCCAACGATAAAATGAATGTCATTACGACACTCCAAGAAGAAGGTCATTGCGTTGCGATGGTTGGCGACGGGATTAACGATGCAGCGGCGTTAACACAAGCGAATATGGGCATTGCGATGGGCGGTGGAACCGATGTTGCCATTGAAGCGGCTGACATTGCCCTCATGTCCGGGGCTTTGCAAGGAGTGGAAGATGCCATTTCAATTTCTACGTCCGTGATGAGAAACATCAAACAAAACCTCTTCTTTGCCTTTGTCTTCAACACACTCGGCATTCCAATCGCTGCGGGTGTTTTATTCCCCTTCACGGGCCTTCTATTAAGCCCAGTGATTGCCGGCGCTGCAATGGCAATGTCTTCTGTGACGGTTGTCACCAACGCAGGGCGGTTGCGATTTTTAAATAAGTAGGGGGGTTCTCCCCTCAGTTTAGCTTTTACTTAACGACACAAGATGTTTAATCGTCATGCCTTGCACGATGATAGAAAACACTACGACGGCATAGGTCATCGGCAAAATAATAGCACGGACAGGTCCTGGCGGAATGGCGAGCGACAACGCCAGTGCTAGGCCACCGCGTAATCCTCCCCAGGTTAAAATCCCGATTGTGTGAGGATTGTATTTACGTTTGCGTTTAAACAAGCCCATTGGCACACCAACGCTGACAAAGCGCACAAGCAATACCAAAGGAATCGCTAATAAGCCAATCACGAGCTCTCTTGCGCTGATATGAATTAATAGAATTTCAAGTCCAACTAACAGGAACAAAATAGAGTTAAGCACTTCATCGATAAGCTCCCAAAACACATGTAAGTTTTCACGCGTCACTGCTGGCAAGTTAGATTTTTTCAGTTTATTGCCAATCATAATCCCAGAAACAACCATAGCCAATGGGCCAGAAATCTCTAAGCTTTGTGCAAACACATACGCACCGGTTGTAATGGCCAAGGTAATGAAAACTGCCATTTTATAATCATCTAGCGGCATAATGAGTTTTGAGCCGAAATATCCCAACACCAAGCCATAAAGAATACCACCCAAGGCTTCGCGGCAAAACAACATCATCACATCGATGAAAGACATATCGCTGCTGATAAACGCCAAATTATAAACCGTCAAGAAGATAACAACGCCCACACCATCATTAAACAGTGATTCACCAGAGAGTTTAATCTCGAGCCTTTTAGGCGCGCCGACTTTTTTAAATATGGCTAAAACGGCAATCGGATCGGTCGGTGAAATCAAAGCGCCGAACAACATGCAGTAAACAAACGATAAATGCATCTCTAAGAAATCTAATAAATAATAAGTGGCGCCAGCGACAAGAAAGGTTGAAACGACTGTGCCCACGGTTGCCAGTGCGCCAATCTCCCATTTATTCTCTTTCATTTCATTAAAATCAATATTCAATGCGCCCGCAAATAACAAGAAGCCCAACATGCCATTGATTAACAGGTTATAAAAATCAATCTTACTCATCATTTCGCGGAAAGTTGATTCGATATAATGAACACCAAAATGTCCAAGGATCAGCAGAACAATAGAGAGGACTAAGGCCGACATGGTTGTGGCAATGGCTGGCTGGACTTTTAGAAAACGATAATTCAAATACCCGAATGCAATGCTGAGTGTCAGAATGATGGACATCATTGTAAACGCTGTCATAGTTTAACCTCTTAAATAAAACCGACTAATAATGTTAACGCACCTGTGCCTGCAAACCAAGTTGCAATGCTGGGTGTGATTTGAGGCACAACAGCCCCGACGGACACGCCCAATAAAACCAAGGCAACTGCAACCCATGCAGGTTTGACTTTAGTGCTTTCCACTTTAGGTGCAGGCGCAATCATTGTAGGCGCTTGATCTTTTTCCAGGAAGCGATGAACCAAGCCTGGCAGCTCAGGTAGCATCTCTAGCCATTGCGATTTGTTTTCAAACATTTTACACAAAATAGCACGTGGACCAATTTGGTCTTTCATCCAATTCTCAAGGAAGGGTTTCGCCGTTGTCCATAAATCCAAGTCGGGATATAATTGGCGGCCTAAGCCTTCAACGTTAAGTAATGTTTTTTGTAATAACATTAACTGCGGTTGAACAGGCATGTTAAAACGTCCTGCCGTTTTAAATAAACTCATCAATAAGCGACCAAATGAAATATCTTTAATAGGCTTCTCAAAAATAGGTTCGCACACTGCGCGAATTGCACTTTCAAATTGGTCAGGTCTCGTATCACGCGGCACCCACCCCGATTCCACGTGCAAAGTGGCAACACGATGATAATCACGATTAAAAAAGGCTAGCAGGTTTTCTGCCAAATACCGTTTATCAAAATCTGTCAACGTTCCCATAATCCCAAAATCTACGCCTACATATTTTGGGTCGCTTGGGTGTTCACGCGATACGAAAATGTTGCCAGGATGCATATCAGCATGAAAGAAACTGTCGCGAAAGACTTGCGTGAAAAATATCTCAACACCACGCTCTGCCAGCTTCTTCATGTCTGTCTCTTGCGCACGTAGTGCGTCCACGTCAGAAATTTGAATGCCTGAAATTTTTTCCATCACCATGACATTAGGACGACAATAGTCCCAAAATATTTTAGGCACGTATAACAAATCAGAGTTTTCAAAATTACGGCGCAACTGCGACGCATTCGCCGCTTCATGCATTAAGTCTTGCTCGCAACTTAAGATGTCAGAAAACTCATCAACCACTTCAGTCGGGCGAAGGCGCTCGCCAAAGCTCGCGTAGGTTTTTGTTAACTTAGCCAAGGTGTAAAGCAATGCAATATCGCCTTCGATACGTTTTTTAATGCCTGGTCGTAATACTTTGACAACCACTTCTTCACCACTGTGCAAAGTGGCCAAATGAATTTGCGCCATCGAAGCTGATGCAAAAGACGCTATTTCAAATTGTGCAAACAATTCATCTGTTGTTTTCCCAAATGCTTTCTCGATAATTGCCTTTGCTTGCTTGGCTGGAAACGGTGGCACTTGATCTTGCAACTGCGCAAGCTCGAGCGCAATATCAAGTGGTAATAAATCTTTTCGGGTTGATAGCACTTGTCCGAATTTAACAAAGATAGGCCCTAGAGTGATCAACGCCAAGCGAATGCGTTTTCCCCTAGCCATATGTTTATATGAAAACCAATACCACGGATTAATAAAACGCAACAACCTCAAGGGTTTTAAATAAAAGGGTAAAGGCAAGAACTCGCCCAAACCATATCGCAATAAAACCAAATAAATCGTCATTAAGCGAAAAGGCTGTGTAATAATTTTCATGATATCTACTCGTTACATTTTTTCTTTAATTGTGCAACACGCACGGCTAAACGCTCCGTTTGCATCGCGGTACTGTCTACCGATTCACAGAATCGTGCAACACACTCGGGCACGGCTAACACTTGCGCTTCTTCTTGCAAAAATTCAACCGTATTTAAGCGCAGTGTTTTAGCGACGTCTTTTAACACGCCCGTAAATTCACGCACAAAGCGAGAGGCATGGTGCGCAAATACATCACCGGTTAATGTGGATAACTGTTCTTCCCAATCAATCTCTAATGATGAAAATAATTGCTGCACATCTTGAGCAACGCGCACCTTACCTTCTATTCTTACATTATCATCTAACAATCGATTCTCGTTAGACGCAAACAGTTTCGCAAGGTCTACGGGCGATGCAATCAAGGTCACATCAGGCTGAGCATCATATTCAGCTTCAACGAGCACCTCGCTTTGGGTGAAATGGAAATATACACGCTTGTCAGTGCCGCTTAAATCAAAACAAAGAACATTACCCACTAGCGGCGTTAAATCCGCTTGCGGATCTAACGCAATATAGCGATTGAGTACACGGGAAAATAATGTCAATGTCATGGGATTAATCAACATTAGAATTTATACCCTCGGTGAATAGCGACAATGCCGCCAGTTAAGTTTGTGACTTCAGTACGTTCGAATCCTGCTTCATCCATCATGTTTTTCAATGTTGCTTGGTCAGGGTGCATGCGAATGGACTCTGCGAGGTAACGATAACTTTCTTCATCATTGGCAATCACTTTCCCCATCAAAGGCAAAAGTTTAAAAGAATAAATATCATAAATTGATGAAAGGCCTGGAACGACGGGTTTTGAAAATTCTAAAATGAGTGCCCGACCGCCGGGTTTTAATACACAGTACATAGAACGCAAAGCTGCAGATTTATCAGTTACGTTTCGAAGACCAAAAGCAATCGTAATACAATCAAAATGATTATCAGGAAACGGCAACGCCTCAGCGCTAGCTTGCACATATTTCACATTGCCAACGATGCCCTCATCAAGCAAGCGGGCGCGGCCACACAACATCATCTCTGCATTAATGTCTGCAAGAATCACTTGGCCTTTGTCGCCCACTCGTTTTGAAAATTGTCGCGTCAGATCACCTGTGCCACCTGCCAAATCAAGCACATTTTGCCCAGATCGGATAGAACACATATCAATGGCAACCCGCTTCCACAGTCGATGCACGCCCAATGACATCACGTCGTTCATAAGATCATATCGACTTGCAACACTGCTAAACACTTTTCCAACAAGCCCTACTTTCTCATTCACAGGCACTTCTTGATATCCAAAGTGGGTTTTATCCGTTGACGTTTTATCGGTGGCCATAATTTGCTCTCGAGTTTCTCGCTAGCCCGTAATGTACCACAAACCATAAAATTATGCTGCTGTAGGAATCGTTTTTACATACCTTATCAAGGCATCTCTCAACACATCTTCTATTAACGGTTTTTTTAAGATTGCATTGATTCGTGCATGTCGACACTCCTTCCCAATCCCTTTTATGGGCATACGCGAAACAGCAATAATGGGAATGTTGGCCAGATAATCAAATCGTTCTCGTATGGTCGTGGCGACGGTCAATCCATCGACATCTGGCAGCGTCATCTCAATAATCACGGCGCTGTGCCGACTGTTTAACTTCCTTAAGCCCTCTCGCCCAAGCGTCACTAAATCAAACTCCATATTAATATACGATAATTGCATTCTATAGAGTCGGTTAATACTTGTTTCGTGATCAATAATAAGCACCCGTTCTGAATTAAATTGCCTTGTCATGTTATTTACTCCTCGTTGTCATTGATTTTATTCGATTTCGTGCCCACTATGCCGTGCGGGCACATTCCTTCAACCCCTACAAATATGTGCTCAACAAACCCAACTTTAAGCCCTCAAACACGGCTTGCGTCATGTTATTGCACGATAACTTGCGGAGAATGCGCTTTTTGTAGCCATCTACTGTACCTTTCTTAATGCCCAATAATGTCGCCAGCTCAAGCGATGACTTACCTTTTGCAGACCAATACAAACAAACTTGTTCTTGTTTGGTCAGTTGCTTATCAAAGCCCAAAGGTAGGCGCACCACTAAGCTGTCTACCACAGCATGCATAATTGCTCTTTGTTCATTGCTCGGACACTTTATCTCTAATAAAGCTAAGATGGCCTCAGCAAGACCCTCATGAATTGTCATTTCACACCTCGTTTCGTTATTAAATGGTAAAATGGTTTTTTATTTTTTTTATACTTGTTATCCTATTGTTAGGTATCAAGGCGTAATTGCGACTCACTTTCTCGATGACCCAACAACCATTTAACCAAAAAAAGGTTAATTGGTAAAACCGCAGATCTCCCATTAATGGGCAGACAATCTCTTAACAAAGCCCTACATTATTAGAGGGTGTAACAAGGATGTTATAATGGAAACACTTGCAGACAATGCCGTCTCATCGCAAAAATACCGTGCTATACGCATTCAAAGCATTCGCAAAGCACTTGGACTCTCAAGACAACAATTTCATAAACTTTTTGGCATACCGATTGGCACCTTGCAGCACTGGGAAAACGTGAATGATACCTGCGGATTGTCCGAGAAGGGTGCTCGCAAACTCTCAGAAGCCTTACGCACCTGGCATATTCGCATCAACCCTGAATGGCTATTGCACGGCTTAGGCGCGAAACCCATTTTACCTGCCAAGTTTCAAACGCTGCCATCCACCTCAGCCGCATCACGTGATTTAAACAGCACGATTGAAAAAGAGCTCACTTATTTTTATAAACTGCATAATGATGCAATCGACATCGCCATGCCTGATGACAGCATGTCGCCAAACTTATTAGAAAACGATCACCTTGCAGGCATTAAGCACCTCGGTGCTGACATGTGTTTGACGATTGGGAAAGACTGCATTGTTGTCACACAAGATAATGACATGCTGGTCCGCTTAGTCTGCGCAGGTGATGTACCAGGCTTATACACACTAAAAGCGCGAAACTTTCAAACCCAAGCGCAGAAGCCTATTCTATATGACATTAAACTCTTGAGCGCTGCGCCCATCATGTGGATCAGGCGAATACCTTAAGCAAGAAAGCCATCAATTAATTGTCTTGCAATACTGATGTCAGGCGGCAAATCGGGCAAGTGGTCTTTGGTAAACCAGGCAGCTTCTTCAATTTCAACGCCATCAATTAAAATGTCGCCAGACTTGTGTGTCGCATAAAACCCTAACATTAATGAATGAGGGAACGGCCAAGGCTGCGAACCGACATAGACCACGTTCTCAATTTCAATACCGACTTCTTCCAGCACTTCACGATGCACCGTTTCTTCTATCGTTTCGCCCGGTTCAACAAACCCCGCTAAGGCACTAAAGCGGCCCGAAGGGAAATGAGGCGAGCGCGCCAGCAGCAACTCCTCGCCTCGTGTCACCAGCACAATAATAGAAGGGGAGATGCGGGGGTAACAAGCATGACCACACGCAACACACACCTTAGAAAGCTCATTATTTTTTTCTTGCGTTTGCTCACCGCACTGCCCACAGTATTGATGTGTATTATTCCAGTGCACTCGCTGATAAGCCTTACCAATCACTTTAGAATGCTCAGGACCAAGCAACATGAAAGCAGGGCGGCGTTCTTCAAAAAAGAAAACCTCAGGCAAGTTCACCTTTTCAATAGCATTCGCAACGAAAACATTATCAACATAAAATTCATAATCAAAGTTAAACGAAATATGCGATAACTCTGAACGAGAAGGCAATCGCGCATTATCACCTTCACGGCGCAACAAAACGTTTCCGTCAAAAAAAACAATCGCACAATCATCGAGCTTATCAATCATGATTACATCCTCCTATCAAGATACATTCAGAGTATCATAAATTAACTTTATGCGTATTCGTGCTAGGAATTAGTACGCAACTTAAGGAAACCTTAAGGTTTCAAACAATGTTCTTTGCTAACATCTACAACCAAATATGAAGCTCAATTATGAGCAATACAATAAATATAATACAGGGAGGCAACAATGCATACTCAAAATGGTAAAGATCTGAATGTTGATAGTGGCATCATTCTAGAAGAAGGCGAAGAAGCCCTAGACCCAAGTCTAAACGCGCAAGCGCGCCCCGCACCTGCTGAAATGCTTGACACCAGCCAGTCTGTTTTATTAACACAGAGCTCAACGCTCACTGCAGTTGAAAGCAAAAAAAAATCTGTTGAGCCAAAAAAAGAAGGGCCCAAATTAACAATTACCGAAGAATCATCAGAGTCTAAAGAAGGCCCAGAAAAGAAATCAAAAGCGCTGCCAAAATCAGCTCCAATGGAGACTGATGTATTCCATTCTCTTACCTTTAATGATATAGAAGAACACAAACTTTCCCATCAAGAAATCTCTTGGCTATACCGATTAGCCAATGAAAACCGACCAAACAGAATCTTGCAACCTTTTGTCTCAAGCACAGGCCGCAGCCGTGAAAAAGGAATTGCTGAAGAAAAAACAGCTCGAGAGGCTCTAAACAAAAAAGGAATCAGCGATCATATCATTGGACTCGCTTTTCAAGGAACTCCAATTAAGCACTTAAATGAGTATCTGGATATAACCCGAACTAAATTCATGGCAGCTGAAGCAAAGGATAAACAAGCTATCGCCTTGAGTCTCGTCAACATCACTGTGCCATTTTTCATGAAGGCTAAAAAAACTGAGTTGCCAAAAGAGAACGAGGCCCTACTAAGCTATATCGACCTCATACTTTTCATGGCACTGGAGGCTGGAGTTGATATTGAACACTCCGCCTTAACCTTTCTAACCTCCACGAGAGGGGATTTCCTATTCAATGATATAACTCAACGCATTGAAACATTCTTAGAAAAACGTGAGGCGCGTATACGCACGCACATGGATAAACATAAAGAAAATCCAGAAAGCGTCTTTTTACGCCCACTTGACTCCTTCATGAGTAACGTGAATAATCGACTTAATACAAAACTTAAAACTGAATATCAAGATCTAGAAAAAACACAAAGTAAAAACATCGCTACGCGTGAAGCCACGGCAAAAGCAGCCAAAGAGAATTCTTACCTCGAAGCATTGTCTGAACAAAAAACAGATGCATTCCTTAAAGATGCACACGTATTAATTGTTGGACCTGCAATACGCAAAAATTATCGAAAAACTAGAGCCGAGATTCTGCATTTAGCCAAAGTCGAAAAAGTTGATGGCGCTCCAGAGGAAGACAGAACATTAGAAGCTGCCCTTGAATCACTTTCAACAAAACTCTCTACCGCACCGCATGAAGCGAAAGCCATTGCAGAGAACCTAGGTCGCTTTGATCATTTCATACTGTCAATGCAAAAAATAGAGCTCAGCGTGACGGAGGCCGACCAAAAGAAACCAGCTCGATCTATGAAAACGCGCGATGAAGAATCTATATCTCCTATTTTTAAACCTAAACTCGACGCTTTTAACGCACTCAAACGTCAATACCACAAGCTGCTATTAGATTTAGCATCGCACGGCGCTAACCTAAGCCCTAAGCAAAAAACATTTATCACTGAAGGGCATTTCCTATCAGACAAGCCACAATCAAATAATTTTATGATGCGCGCGAAGGACAAAGAAGCGTATGACAACCAACGAGCCTATTATCAAGAGCTGGCACAATTAAAAGACATTCCACAACATTTTCCACAAAAAACACTGGCACCCAGCGAGTGGATCTCACTTCCTGACCCAGCGGCTGAAGCGGCGAAAGCGGCATTAAGGAATATCGTGTTTGTGCCATGGATGTTTAGCAACCCAAGTGATGACGAAATGCACGCAGCGTCCAAAATCCTATTGCGGATTGCAAAAACCGGCGTCACAATCCCCAAAGAATTACGCTTACCTGCAAAGGCGCTAAATTATATCGAGGGCGGTATTGGCTTAGGGAAAGACAAAGTATCCAATGAGGCCTCTTTGCGAGATATTGCCGCGCTCTCAATACTAAATTTAGTCCCAGGCGATACAGAAACTATCAGTCTTTCCAAGCGTTTAAATTTTATTATTGCACACATCACATCACTCCCGTATACGCCCGCTGTTGTGCGCTTTATCCATAATATGTTGGCATTTACCTTAGTCGATAACAATTCAATTGATGTTCAGCACGATCAAAAAAGCGATGACGTATATTGTGATTACAAACCACCCAAAAACAAACCCGAAGACACCTCCCATCCGCTAGCAACCCTGTTATATCAAAAACAACATTTCTTCCAATCCACCTCTCCCAGGAAACATGCTGGCGCACTGAGATTGATTAAACATGTCATGGTGGAAGAAAAAGTTAAACAGATGCAGAAGAAAAAAGCGGCTAAGGTGCTTCACGAACGACGTCAAGCATTTCGAAACCTATTTAATGAACACATGGGTCATCCTCCTCAACATTTAGCAGCGTGGGGTCAACTGCTACGCGGAGAAGTACCGATCGACAGCATATCAGTTCAAGACAAAAGTTTTATCGACTTTTTAAATGAACGACTACAAGATCCCGTCATGGATGCCAATGTGAAAGGAGCGTTCCCTGACACTTCGCTTTCTTTAAATGAAATAAAATTGTTCCATATTATCCCAAATATACAGCGCGTATTAACGCACTCATGCACAGCATTTAAAGCTGAATTAGCCGAAATGCAAACAAGCTTGAAAGCAACGGTTAGAGAAGAATCCGCCGCAAAGCAAGCTCACGCTTTAGAAAAGATACGTATTACGAATGAGGTCCTACCTCGTTTGAAACTCCTGGAAAAGGATAAAAATTTAAAAGGGGAGGCAAAGAAAATGGAAATTGATGGTCGCCCTATAGGGATGTTGGGTGTTCTGAAAAACCAAAATGGTGCAACGGCGGAATCAATCATGCCAAAAGAGTACCCAGCACTCATGGGATTTGTTAGCGCATTTTTGGCTATTGAAAATGAACTCACATTGCCGGAAACATTATCAAACCCCGATCATCAGGACTTTAAACTCTCAGAGGCTGAAATCGAGGCAGTGAACCACCAAGTACAGTCCAAAACAGCTGGGCAAAATAACGAAAAAACTCCAGCTCAGAAAACGGCATTAGAGGAACGTAATGTTGAAAGAGGAAAAGTAATGGCAGCCTTTCACAAAAGGCAAAACATATTATTTAAACATCAACAAGAATCCCCAGGTGAATTCATGTTGCACCAAGTGCGACAGCTCTTTGGAAAAAGCATTGAAAACGGGTCTACGGCAGATTATCAACGCGCAGTACTCATGCTTATCTCACCTTGGATGATTCATGATGCATTGTTCACACAGGTATTGCTCAATCAGATGATTCGACTTGAGATGTTTGACGAGGCCATCGCACTTGCAGCGCAATCAAATATTGGCCCCTCTAAAACAAGTGAGGCCTTTGATACACACTTCATTGGGTTAATGGGCTTATCGAGTAGTCTCACACGTAAGACTCAAAAGTTGTTTGCTGATGTGTCAGAACGCATAAACGAAAAATTCCAATCACTTTTTGGCGTTGTATCAGTTGCCGAACGAACAAAAACCTTGCAGAGCTTGGCTGATAAAAATGATGTGGTGGGATTAATGACACAAAGTCAGCGCGGTGATGCAAAGTTAACGCTTGAAGCTAGGAACGAAAAAAAACTATTGGCCTCAATTTATGAGCTTCTTAAGGATAAAGAATATTGCAGTGTTGAATGGTTAAAACATGCCAAGGTAATCATAAAATCTCCCGCCATGGAAGCCTTGTTACTTAAAAAACCAAAAGCAGAGGAATTAATATTACAATTTTCCAAGCGCTATGAAGAAACGTTTAATGAAATTGTAAAAGAGCTTCTAGCCTCAAAGGTAACGGCAAATTCGAAAGAACCTGAAAAAGCGGATTGGCATGAAAAATATGAGAAGCTCATCATATTACAAACCTTTATTGAAAAGCGCTTGTTAGACGAGCACCCGGATATAAACAAGTTGAAGACAATGGCGCTTGCTATCAAAGGCGAGAAAGTAACTCAAAGCCGAACCCTCACAGGGCCGACTTCTTTAGCGCTCTCAGGCTCTACCGTTAAGGTTTGGAAAAAGCTTTTACCTGAGACTATAAAAGAAAAGGCTGAAGCTAAGACCAAAGTGGCTGAAACCCCTAAAGTTGCTTCAACCGAAGAAACGACAGCGGCCTCAAGAACGCCGTCGCCTAATACACCGAAGCGCATGCCACCGCCGCTTGAGCCTACTGTGAACGGTGCGCCTAAGAAGAAAGAAGTGGGTGGGTTAAACTTGTCATTCCTGGGTGCCATACCCGCGATGAATGGTGATGATGATAGCGAACAAAATAATGGGGCTGCTGCACAGGCCCCACGGAAAACGGGGCAGTTCTCTCCCGTCACCCCGGAAAATGCGTTCGATTATCCGGGGTCTATTTAATTATACTCGATCCCGGCTCGTAGGCCGGGATGACGAGACCTACGTCTTTCCGGGCTTGACCCGGAATCCATTATAATCATCTATACACGCTTTGCGAATGCAAAGAACACAACAACAAACATTCTAAAAAACTTGAATCCATCAACCTAAAATTTTACACAAAAAAAAGCCACATCCCGAAAATACGAGACGTGGCTTTTGTCTGAAGCTAAATCGACTTAGTAGCGGTAATGATCAGGCTTGTATGGACCTTCAACCTTAACGCCAATATACTCAGCTTGCTCTTTAGACATCGACGTGAGTTTTGCGCCGATACGGTCTAAATGCAAACGCGCCACTTTTTCATCTAAGTGTTTTGGTAACACATGAACGCCCAACGCATAACTATCTGCACGTTGCCATAGTTCCATTTGCGCTAAAACTTGGTTAGTGAATGAATTTGACATCACAAAGCTAGGATGGCCTGTAGCACACCCTAAGTTTACCAAACGGCCTTGGGCCAATACGATAATGCGTTTTCCATCAGGGAAAATTACATGATCAACCTGCGGCTTAATGTTTTCCCAGGTGTAGTCTGAAAGTTTATGAATTTCAATTTCATTATCAAAATGACCGATATTACAAACAATCGCTTGATCACGCATTTTTGCCATATGATCATGAGAGATCACACCTAAGTTGCCGGTCGCTGTTACAAAGATATCAGCTTGGTCTGCAACATCATCCATATCAACAACTCTAAAACCTTCCATCGCCGCTTGAAGCGCACAGATAGGATCAACTTCCGTCACTAACACGGTGGCGCCTAAGTTACTCAAGGACTGAGCGCAACCTTTACCGACATCACCGTAACCTAAGACAACCGCGACTTTACCCGCAATCATCACATCAGTTGCACGCTTAATGCCATCAACTAATGATTCACGACAACCATACAAGTTATCGAACTTCGATTTTGTCACACTGTCATTCACGTTAATCGCAGGCACTTTTAATGAACCATCGGCAAACATTTCATAAAGACGATGCACACCAGTTGTTGTTTCTTCTGATAGGCCTTTAACAAGTGCTAGCAAATCAGGGAATTCGTCATGCATAATTTGAGTTAAATCGCCGCCATCATCTAAAATTAAGTTGGGCGTCCAAGCATCAGGACCAGAGATTGTTTGACGAATACACCAAACAGCTTCTTCTTCTGTTTCACCTTTCCA
>DKOI01000113.1 GCA_002469885.1 Legionellales bacterium UBA7366
CACCCACATAAACCACTTCATTGGGTGAGAGATTAAAGCGTGAAAGAAAATCACGTAACACACGCTCTTTATTCACATCATAATCACCTAAGTCGGTCAGCGTGAAATATTGGCTCTCGTGTGCGATACGTTTAAAATTTGAAAGGGAGGATGACGTCATCGCGCCAACACGGTAACCCGAGGTTGTGATAATTCTTAAAACGCTATTAATATCGTCTGACAGACTCTCTGTCCTCATCGCTTGACGAAGACGCTCACGGAAAACTTTAACGAAACGCCCCCGGCGGAAACGAGAAACACCCAAGAAGGCTGGCAGGTCACGCCAATCGATACGGCGTAATTTTTTTCGGTCTTGCACCACTGGGTATTTAAAGGTGGTTGCAAGGTCATCAATAATCTTGGCCGCCTTGTCAAACGTGTCCGTTAGTGTTCCATCAACGTCAAAGAGTAATGTCTGACTCATGCGCTTATCCTTTACCTGCTAAATCTAAAAATTGTACAATCTCATCCAGCACACCAGCAAAGTTATCAAAACGATGACTGCCCCCAACTTGTACGATTTTGGGTGAGTCAGGGTATCTTGCCAGTACACGTCGATAATTTAACACTTCATCACCCGTTTGTAAAAGCAATAGCGCCCTATCGGGGTGCTTGAGTGTCGGCACAAACAATGTGCGAAGCTCTTCATAATCTTTCGGTGTGATATGAAAGTTTTCACCCGTATGCCGGTTCTTATGCTCACCTAATAAATCATAAGGCTCGTCAAACAACTCATCAAAGGCCGGGTTGATTAGCACTATGTGAATGCCGTAACGTTCGGCAAAATAAGCTGCAAAAAAGCCGCCTAATGAACTGCCCAACATCACCAAGCGATCATGCTTGTGTGTTTTAATAAGGCTTTCAATCTGTGCAATCACATCATACGTGTGTACTGGTAACGCCGGCACGATAAAATCAACATCAGCATCGATGTTAATTAACTTTTTTTTCAACATCGCCGCCTTTGTTGTCGCAGGCGTTGAGTTGAAGCCATGCAAATAAATACATAAAGTTCTCGCCATTTAGCTCACCCACACACGGCGAAGACGCTCTTTTTCAAGCATCAACCACTGCAGAGCGATTAGCGTTGCCGCATTATTCACTTTGTTTTCTTTCACTAAGGCAAAGGCCTCATCACAGGATAAAACATGCACCTTGATATCTTCGCTTTCATGGTCCACACCGAAAATCAAACCATCATTGCTCGCTTCTACTTTCCCACAAAAGACATGCATACGCTCTGACGAACCGCCTGGGCTCGGGAAATAATCGTGTATCGGTTCAATATCTAACAGAGCAAGGCCCGCCTCTTCCTCGAGTTCACGCTCAGCAACTTCAGTAATGCTCTCTTGAGTATCGATTAAGCCTGCAACAAGCTCCAACATCCAGGGGCTCTCTTCTGCCTTCATCGCGCCAATACGAAACTGTTCTATTAAAATGACTTGATCTGTCTCAGGGTCATATGGCAACACACCCACAGCGTCATAACGTTCGGCAACTTCGCGAAACACCGGGGCACTCATGCCACCGCCAAATAACTTGAAACGCAATTGCACTTTATTGACCTTGAAAAAGCCTTTGTACACTTCTTCATTCGTGATGATATCGAGATCGTTATGCGTAAATGATGTCATGAGCATTTTTTCTCAAGTTCAGCCACTTGTTTCTCAAGTGCTTCTAGCTTTTGACGTGTACGTGCTAATACTTGAGATTGCACATCAAACTCTTCTCGTGTTACCAAGTCGCATTTGGCAAACGTGCTTTGCAACACGTCATAAAACGTCTTCTCTAAATCATCACCGAGTCCGCGAACAGACTCAGGCACCGCTTCACTTAAATGCCGACTCAAGTCTCTTAAGTCTTCGCGTATTTTTTTATCAATCATGCACCTTCTCCCATGGCTACAGCATATTACCGCTAACTGGTTGATTCTTAACGGGGTTTATACCCCATTCGACTCAGTATAGCATACCCCTCACAGCGCCTCATTACTTGCTTTTGTGATGACGTGCTGTAAACTCCCCGGGTGTACATCATTTATATATAGGCTTGCCCTTATGACAACACTCACCATCGCCACCCGCAAAAGCGCACTCGCCCTTTGGCAAGCAAACTGGGTTAAATCCGCGCTAGAAGCACGTCATGCAGACCTCAAGGTCGAACTCCTTCCGCTATCAACCAAAGGGGACGAAATACTCGATAAATCCCTCAGTAAGATTGGCGGAAAAGGCTTGTTCGTTAAAGAGCTCGAACGCGCACTGCTTCACGGTGAGGCCGACATCGCCGTGCACTCCATGAAAGATGTGCCAATGGAACTGCCCGACGGGCTCTGCTTACCCGTTATTTGTGAACGAGCAAGCTGCGAAGACTCTCTGCTCTCACTCGACAAACTCACCTTGCTCGATCTACCCAAAGGCGCGACGGTCGGCAGCTCCAGTCTACGCAGGCAAAGTCAACTTTTACGATTGCGCCCTGACTTAAACATTCAGTCTCTGCGTGGCAATATTAATACCCGCCTTGCCAAGCTTGAATCCAAAGCCTTTGATGCCATTGTCTTAGCGCGCGCAGGCATCGAACGTTTACACATCGGCTTGTCTTACGCAACCACGCTTGCAACTGATATTTGCATGCCTGCAGCCGGACAAGGCGCACTCGGAATCGAATGCAGGGAAGGCGACACACGTGTTCAACAGCTAATTGCAGACCTACACCATGAAACAACGGCCCAATGCGTTATTGCAGAGCGCGCCGTTGTGCAATACTGCCAAGGCAGCTGCCAAACACCTATCGCCGCATTTGCCACAATACAAGGCGCTAACATCACACTCGAAGGCATGATTGCAATGGCCGATGGCTCCCTCATCATTCACGATAAGACTTCTGGTGCCAACGCAAAAGCACTGGGATCCTCACTGGGTAAAACCCTGTGTGACAATGGAGGTCGTGAAATCCTCGCGCATTATTTATGAAAACCGTTTTAGTCACAAGACCTGAGCCTGGCGGACAGTCTCTGTGTCAAGCCATTGATGCTGCTGGTGGTCAAAGCGTTTATTTTCCAACGATGGAAATCCACCCTCTCAACACACAAAATAAAACAATTAACGAGTGTGACATTATCATTTTCACCAGTCCGAATGCCGTGATTCACGCGAACACTTTGCTAGACGCTACAAAGAAAGCCGCCGTTGCCACTGTCGGTGCCGGTACGGCTAACGCGTTGAAACAACATAATATCAAAACAGATCTTTGCCCTGACAAACAGTTCAACTCTGAAGGCTTACTTGAGCTGCCTGAGATGCAGGCTGTTCAAAACAAAAAGATCGTCATCGTCAAAGGCATCGCTGGAAGACCGCTCTTAGAAGAAACCTTACGGGCAAGAGGCGCGAACCTCTCAACCGTTTGCGTCTATGAACGCAAACTCCCCGTTGTTGAACAAAAACGTTTAGACGAATTATTCAATCGCACCGATATCGACATTATCGTTTGCACAAGCTGTGAATGTTTAGAAAACCTCTTCATTCTAGCCACAAATCATGTCGCAGCACTACGCCAACAGCAGCTCTTGGTGTCTAGCGACAGAATCGCGAGACTGGCTACATCCCTGCAATTTCAGCATAAGCCTATATTGACGCTCAACGCCCAAAATGAAACAATAGTATCCTCACTATTTGCGGAATAATGCCCATGGATGAACAAGTTACACAAGACGAAGCGCCTGTCGAAAAAGTCGCGTCTTCAAAATCTAAACTCTGGGTAGCCTTAGGCTTGCTCGTCATCATTGTTGCCGGCATAGGCGCTTACACTCTCTCCCCCGATTACAATGCCGTTCTTGCCAATAATACCGCTTTGCAAGCACACCTAGAAAGTGCTGAAAATGCCATTACTACTCTGAAAAAACAAACTGCTAACGCGATGCAAAGACAACAAGAAGAACTGAGCCGTTTTCAGCAGACGCTGACAAAAATGCACAATCAAACCGCGGACAAATCACAAGACTGGTTAAGAGAAGAAGCGCTTTACTTTATGCGCATGGCCAACTACAACCTCATGCTAGAGCGCAACCCTGCAATGGCAGTCAAGCTATTAAAGATCGCTGACGAAACACTCAAGCAAGCAGGCAACGCCGATTCTTTAGCGCTGCGTCAATCGATCAACGATGACTTAGCCACACTAGCGACCATTCCCTATATCGACACCGAAACACTTTACTTGCGCCTCAACACGCTTGCGAAACAATTAACTAACCTGCCAATCAAAAAACCTGAGACTGCGCCAGCGGTTAACCTGAAAGATGAAAACGATACCTGGCTCACCCACTTAAAAAAATCCCTATCAAAACTCAGCAGTTTGATCGTTGTAAGACGACACGATGAATTTACTCACTCAATGCTTCAACCAGAAGCAGTCAATCAACTCTATCAAACAATGCAACTTCACCTCTCTAGCGCGCAAGTGGCTTTGCTGCAAAAACAAAACGGTATTTACACACAATCGTTAGAACAGATTAACAACTGGATCGAAACCTACTTCGACACCAGCGATCCAGCAACGCGGACCGTCATGACTGAAATCAAATCGTTAAGCGACATTAATATCGACCCACACTTACCTCGAATCGATGTTCCCGACAGCAACAAGGTGACGCAACTATGAAGACATTCCTCATCTTCACCATCCTCTTTATAGTAGCCATATTCGCTGGATTGGTCATCGTACAAGATCCCGGTTATGCGTATTTCTCCTATGCCGATTGGTCTCTTGAAATGCCACTTTGGCTAGCCGCCCTACTCTTTCTTTTTGTTATATTCTCCACCTATCTGTTGGTACGCGCCGTTAACAACATCTCTCGCGCCACCCTTTACCTAAAAAACAAATTTCAAAAACGCGCCCGTCTGCGCTTATTAAAGAAGACGCGTTTAGGCATCATTGCCTATCTTGAAGGTGATTACACCAAATCTGAAAAACTCTTAGCAGCAGGCATACCCAAAAACACGTCTCCCTTTATAAATCACATCTATGCAGCTCAAGCTGCATTTGCGCAAGGTGATTCAATTCGAGGTGAAGAATACCTCAACCTTGCAAAAGCTGAAGAGCCTGCTGCAACTGATGTGATCGACATGATCCAAGCACAGTCTGACATTAAGCACCACCGTTTCACAGAAGCCCTGGCTTCATTAAAGCGCATCTCCTTGCATAATAAACACGTTCTGCTAACGTTAAAAACCGTTTACATACAACTCGGGGATTGGCCTGCTTTATTCGACCTACTACCTCAGCTTGGAAAATTAATGCCTAGTGATGAGTTTACGTTATTCTCTCTCACTGTTTATACCCACTTTCTCACAGACGCTAGCGACATGAATATCGACGCCCTTAATCTTGCCTGGCATAAGCTGCCAAGGGCGACGCGCAAAGACCCGGCTCTCATCGCGATTTACGCCAAAACCTTAATTCAATTTGATGATCATCAACTGGCAGAACCCCTCTTAAAACACAGCCTAAAAAAACAATGGGATACAAAACTGATTAAACTCTATGGCACTTTAAAATCAGACAAGCCTGAAAAACTTTTACACACAGCCGAAAAACACTTAAAAGAACACGCAGACAGCCCCGAGCTCTTGCTCGCCTTGGGCTCTCTGTGCACAGAATGCGCCCTATGGGGAAAAGCAAAAGACTATCTTCAAGAAACTCACCGCCTAGCCCCCTCAAAAGACAGCGCTCTTGCATTAGCAAGATTGCATGAAAAATTGGGTGACACAGGCAAATCATTGGCTTTTTATAAACAATCGATTTAGCAAGCGCTGACGCTTGATATAGGATTTCAGTCTAAACATTGCTATAATCAGCTCAATATCAACTATAACTGGTGAAAAAAAGAACTATCATGGCGAAACTTCCAATATTGCAATATCCTGATGAGCGCCTTCGTAAAAAGGCCGTGAATGTAAACGAAGTTACTGACAAAATTCGCACCCTGGTGAGCGACATGATTCAAACAATGTATGATGATCACGGTGTTGGCCTCGCCGCAACGCAAGTCAATGTCCACAAAAACATTATGGTCATCGACGTGTCAGATTCACACGATGATCCTCAAGTATTTATCAACCCAGAAATTATTGCACACGAAGGCACAACCAGCAGTGAAGAAGGCTGCCTCTCTGTGCCAGGCATATTCAACAAAGTAAAACGTCACAAATGGATTCATCTCAAAGCCCTCGACCGTGATGGCAAACCGTTTGAAATCAAAACAGATGATTTTTTAGCGCTAGCGGTTCAACATGAAATGGATCACTTGGCCGGCATTTTATTTATCGACAGACTCTCACCGCTTAAACGAAAAATGGCGATTAAGAAACTCGATAAACTTCGAAAGCAGGCTTATTAATGTTAAACATTGTGTTTGCAGGGACGCCTCCCTTTGCAGCGACTATCCTCCAAGACTTACTTAACAGCGAACACAATGTCATCGCTGCTTTCTCCCAACCCGATAGACCCAAAGGCCGTGGACGAAAAATGCTGCCAAGCGCCGTGAAAGCACTGGCCGAAAGCCACAACATTCCCGTCCATCAACCACTGTCATTAAAAACACCTGAAGCCTTTGAAACGCTAAAAAACCTAAACGCCGATGTGATCGTTGTCGTGGCCTACGGATTATTGCTTCCTCAAAACGTATTAGACTTACCTCGCTTTGGCTGCTTGAACGTACACGCATCATTATTGCCAGCCTGGCGAGGCGCAGCGCCCATCCAACACGCCATTCTTAACAACGACGAAAAGACAGGCGTCATCATCATGCAAATGGATGCCGGCCTAGATACAGGCGAGATGCTCGTCACAAAAGAATATGCGCTTTCTATTCAAGACACCTTGCAAAGTGTCGAAGAAAATTTAGCGCCCTTGGGTAGCACTGCGTTACTTGAAACATTAACCTTATGTGAAACGAACAAGCTAGCCCCCGTCAAACAAGACCACGCACACGCGAGCTATGCACATAAAATCACAAAAGCCGACACCTTATTGCATTGGCACCATACCGCCAATGAACTCGACGCCAGAATTCGCGCATTCAACCCGCGACCTGTGGCACACACGCTACTCGGTGAAACACTTATCAAAATCCACGAAGCCACCGTGCTAGAAGAAACACACAATGGCGCGCCAGGCACGATCATTCGCGCCTCTAAAAAAGGTATCGATGTTGCAACACAAGATGGCAGCCTATTACGCTTGCTCACTTTGCAAGTCCCTGGTGGCAAACCCCTAAAAGCTGTTGACATACTCAACGGCAAAGCTGATCTTTTCGTACCAGGAGCACAATTTACCTCATGAATCCACGCACAGTTGCCGCCAAAATTATTCATCAAGTGTTAGACGGACGCTCTCTCACCGACGCACTCAACTCACATATCAGCACAAAAGACACCGCGCTCATACAAGAGATGTGTTATGGTGTCATGCGCTGGCACTTGCAATTAGAAGCTTATCTCAGTGCACTTATGCCAAAGCCGCTCAAAGAAAAAGATCATGACATACACGCCTTACTTTTAATTGGCCTGTACCAACTTATTTTTATGCGCGTTCCCGCCTTTGCCGCTATTAACGAAACCGTGGGCGCGTGTAAAAAACCCTGGGCTAAAAAATTAATTAATGGTATCTTGCGATCTTATGAACGACAAAAAGACGACTTAGCAGCCTCTATTGAAAAAACCGAAGAAGCGCGTTTCGCACACCCTGCTTGGTTAATCCGAAAAATGAAAGCCGCCTGGCCAAATGACTGGGAAGCCATTCTTGATGCTAACAATCAACACGCCCCTATGACGTTGCGTGTGAATACTTCAAAAATTACGCGCGATGAATATCTTGCTTTATTAAAAACAAAAGAGATGGACGCCACAGCTTGCGCTCATAGCGATGCGCACATCACGCTAGACAAACCAAGCCCTGTCAATTTCTTGCCGCAATTTAAAGCCGGCTTTTCATCCGTACAAGATGAAGCCGCAGGCCTTGCCGCACAGTTTTTAGCATGCGAGCCTGGCGATACCGTCTTAGACGCTTGCGCGGCCCCGGGAGGGAAAACGTGCCACCTACTTGAAAACCAGCCCGAACTAAAACACTTAATCGCTATCGATCATGATGAAAAACGCGTTGCCATGATCAATGAAAATTTAGCCCGGATAAAACTCAACGCCAAAACCCAATGCGCTGATGCGAGCGACCCTGACACGTGGTGGGATGGCACACCGTTCAATCGCATTTTACTAGACGCGCCATGCTCAGCCACAGGTGTTATTAGACGCCACCCTGATATTAAATATCTCAGGCAGCCTGAAGACATCCCAAACTTACACAAAACACAAATCGACATATTAAACGCATTATGGCCATTGCTCGCCCCAGGCGGCACCTTGCTCTACGCTACTTGCTCTGTTCTACCGTCTGAAAATGATGACGTGATCGAGCAATTCTTGAAAGCTCATCCCGAAGCCAAGGTTAAACCCCTGACAGGTGGCACCCCGCAAACCCACGGCATCCAATATTTACCGCACACAAATAACACAGATGGATTCTACTACGCGGCTTTGCTAAAGTAGAATATTATGAATCGACAAGGTGTTAACGTATGCGTATTGAACAGGATCTCAAGCTCGACTTTAAAGATGTATTAATTCGCCCAAAGCGCAGCACATTATCCTCACGCTCCGAGGTCTCGCTCAATCGAACCTTTAGGTTTAAACATACTCAAAAAAAATGGTCCGGCACTCCTATCATTGCTGCCAACATGGATCACACCGGCACCTTTAACATGGCCAATGCGCTACACCAGCATCAACTACTTACCGCTATCGATAAACACGCAACACTTGAAAACTGGCAACAAAATCATGACGCCGATGTCTTAAAAGGTGTGTTTGCGACCTCCGGGATTAGTGATGATGATTATGAACACTTAAGTCGCATACTCAACCTTAATCTAACTGACTTTATTTGCATCGATGTTGCAAACGGCTATACACAAACCTTTGTCGATTTCGTTAAAAGAGTTCGCGACACCTTTCCTGAAAAAATCATCATGGCCGGCAATGTGGTGACAGGCGAAATGACGGAAGAACTCTTAATCTCTGGGGCCGATATCGTTAAGATTGGCATTGGCCCTGGCTCAGTGTGTACCACACGTCACAAAACCGGCATAGGCTATCCGCAGCTTTCCGCTATTATCGAATGCGCCGATGCCGCGCACGGCTTACAAGGGTATGTTTGCGCAGATGGCGGGTGTACATCACCTGGCGATGTCGCAAAAGCATTTGCAGGTGGCGGCGACTTCGTCATGCTCGGTGGATTATTTGCCGGTCACGACGAGTGCTCAGGCGAAACCATTGAACACCACGGTCGACTATTCAAACGCTTCTACGGCATGAGCTCAACAGAAGCGATGACGGTGCATCACGGAAAAATTGCTGACTACCGAGCCAGTGAAGGAAAATCCGTTGACATTCCTTACCGTGGCCCCGTGCAAAATACTGTGCTCGATATTTTAGGCGGCATGCGCTCAGCATGCACCTACGTTGGCGCACAATCACTGAAAGAACTGTCTAAGTGCACAACGTTCATCAGAACAACACAGCAACTTAATGAAATTTTTTCACAACATGAAGTTGCCCCTGAGTAAGCAATCTAAACACGCATTGCATTACCACTGGGCGCCTCTTCAAACTCACTGTCGGGCTGAATATCTCGTGGCTTATCAATCATGCTAGCGACTTTTTCATGGCGTTCTTGCAGACCTAGAAACAGCTGCTTCAAGCGGGCCTCGTCAGAGTTTAGCTCTGCTCTGTTTATGGTGTCTTCAGCACTTAACCGCAAAATGGTATAAATGGCGACAGCGTCTAATAAAAATGACGCGATGAGAGCTACAACATTATTCACGGCAGGCTCGCCCGCTAATTGGCTTTGCTCTGCGTTAGCCAACCCGCCAAAACCACCCACAAAAAATACCATCGAAATAATATAAGCATGGCGTGCACTGGAAAAAACAGGCGGCGTCATGCCACGATCATACACTTCAACCAGATTACAAATCATAGGATAAACTGCAATAAAGGCAACTTCAGCCATCGAATAAAGCGCTAAATATGATGCGCCATATTGTGAGACTATTTCTAAATTAAAATAACCCCACACATCATTGGATAGCGTTAAAATATTTTCATAGCCCCAGATACACACCGCGGCAATGCCGAGCGCAATTAAGTGCTTATGTTTAGCCACACTCGTTAGCGTCCTTTCTTCTACTTCGGCTTCCAAATATGCAGTTTTTAATAACGCTGGGGGTGCCTGGATAAGCGCCTGGATTTTGACAGACAAAGAGGCGTCAGAAATATTACGTTCATCTATATGATCTTCGCTGTTTACAACAGTCAATCCTGACAACATCCGCAACAGTATTTTTAAAACACTATCAATAAACGGTGTTGCATGATCAGTCGGATGATCAATGCTGTTTTTAATCTCCAACATCACTCGTCGACTCGCAACTGCTGCGTAGGTATTTGATTTCTTAATCTGTTCTTTTTTCTGAGAACCAAAAGATAACCATTGAATAAAATCTGCTTTTTGATGCCAAGCATGGCTGTGCACACCAGGCCATGCACAAAAATTTGTAAAGAAAGAGCATGCTGCAAATATTGAGGGAAGCGCGCTACCCTCTAAGACATCACCTAAACTGTCATAATTAGCCTCTTTCAACAATTTTCCAGACTCATTGAAGCTGATAAAGACAACCATCGTCCAAAATATACTAATATTGAGACTGAAGACACACCCGATCGTCCACTTAATATTCTCAAAAAAACTGCGCTTAGCAAAATTGAAAAAGTCCAATGTCTGGTTAACGTATAAATTCCTCGCGCCCTCTAACACCAAGGCTTGGTTAAAGAATAGCATTATTGATGTCTTCCCAATAATGGCGGTAGAAAATGCAATGGCATCAAGTAAAATAACTGCAACGACGTTGCTATCTCGCTGTGTCATATTACGATGCGTTAACAAGCCTGCCAACAATCCCAAGCCAAATGTCGAAAACGTTGTAGCGACAACATTAATGCTCTTCACCCACCAGTAGACATTTTTAGGCAAAGGCCTCAACGCTTTGGCTTCATCATCCTGAACTTGTGTTGAAAAATTGATGTCTTCTGGGACTTGGTCTTCTGCTTGCAACATAAATAGCTCCGCCTATTTCTTCTTTTTAATAATAATAGCGGCCATCATACGCTATTTTAAATCTCGTTTCATGCGCGCGTAATTTTGCTACATTTGTTAACTCGACCATGATAACATGGCATAAAATTGTTCCAAGGAAATAAACATGAAAGATGCATCTATCAATCGTCTCACAGCACTGGGTGTGTATACAGTCGCGATTTGTTATTTTTTTTACACCATCGTTCAGTTAAGTATATTCAACGCATTGAGCCCACACTTGCTACGCGATTTCGATTTAAGCGGCACCGGCTTAGGACTGCTCTCTTCTCTTTATCTCTACACCTTAGTCATCATTTTATTACCTACAGGTACTGCAATTGATCGATACTTAACTCGCTGGCCTGCCATTTTTTCACTCTCTCTTTTAACACTAGGAAGTTTTACTTTTGCTCTTCACCCCTCCATTTCTACGGCCGTTATTTATCGCATCGCCGGCGGCGTTGGAAACGCCTTTGCCTTTGTCTGCGCTATGCGCGTTTGCAATTATTGGTTTCCAGAAAAAAGAGCGTTGGCCACAAGCCTTGCTGTTTCATTTGCATTATTAGGTGGCATGCTGACCGGCGCACCTTTAACGCACTTTATTGAAGGTTCCGAGTGGATACAAGCAATGATGTATAACAGCGTTGCAGGCCTCGCCTTATTAGTGTTATTGCTCTTTTTCTTAAAGAATCACGAAGACGAACAAACTGAAAAAACGCCTATTTCATTTAGCAATATGAAAACAGTTTTAATCAACTTTCAAAATTCACTCTGTGGATTTTTCACGGGCTGTTTAAACACTTCTGTTTACGTCTTAGCAGCTCTCTGGGGAAATTTATACCTTGTACAACGCTTTGGTCTTTCAACCGTTGAAGCGACCAGTATCACGTCCATGATTTTTTTAGGCACTATCATCGGCTCTCCGTTATTCGGCATGCTCTCTGACCTCATGAAAAGCCGAAAAAAACCAATGATCATCGGTGCAATATTATCTATCATCACATTAGCCGTCATCATCGAACTCCCCAGCTTAAACTATTACACAATATTATCGCTTTTCATTTTGCTCGGTATCACAACAAGCTCACAGGTGATCAGCTACCCCACTATTGCAGAATCCAATCCTATGAATTTAATCAGCACGGCAACGGCTTGTGCGGCTATTCTTATTAACTTGGTCGCGGCTATCGTCCAAGTCTTATTTGGGTGGATACTCACTTGGCAATGGTCAGGTGACTACCATAATGGCGTACCACAATACGCGCACGCTAATTGGAATTGGGGAATGCTAACTATCTTAATTGTCTTTATTCTTGGCCTACTCTCTTCCTTCATGGTACGAGAAACACATTGCCAATCATTACCCCAAGATCCAAAGCTCACGTAATCGCTTATCTCGCCCACAGCGATAACGATAAAAATGATAACGTGTTGGATTTTTTTTGTAATAAGACTGATGGTATTCTTCAGCCGGATAAAATGTACTTGCTTTTAAAACAGGGGTTACAACTCGAGAAAATTTATCCGTTTCAATCACGTCTTCTTTGCTTTGATCTGCTGATACTTTTTGTGAATCATTTAAATAAAAGATTGCAGCCCTGTAAGGTGAACCCTTGTCACAGAATTGTCCTGTGTCATCAGTCGGATCGATGTTCATCCAAAAAACATCTAACAATTCTTCATAACTGATTTCCGATTCATCATAAAAAACCTCAAGCGCCTCATAATGACCTGTCTTCTTTGTACCCACTTGCTTATAAGTGGGATTAGCAAGTGTACCGCCGGTATACCCAACGACGGTCTCAATGACACCAGGCACCTTATCAAAATCAGACTGCATGCACCAAAAACAACCGCCTGCAAACATAGCCACACTAACGTTTTCAGGCTTGGGCTCACCCATCGCTGCTGTCGTAGCGATCACGCCAAGTAAAAGAGCCACTTTTTTAAACATACGATTTCCTCAGATAAACTGTCATAGTTATCATTATTCACGGCCTTGTGGCCCGGCGCAAATTCTGATTAAATAGATATTGAACAACTTTACAGGAGATGTGTAAATGGATTTACCAACCCTTGGCTACAAGCTTGATCTATCAGTCTTTTTAGCGCGTTTATTTGGTTTTTATATTCTCATTATGATTACCGCAATGATCGTTCGAAAAGACCACTTCAAACAGTTTATCAGTGACTTTCTCGAAAATAGCGCTGTAGTGATGCTAACCGCTGTCTTCACCATTATTTTTGGACTGGTGTTAGTCCTCTTACACAATGCCTGGGTGCCTAACTGGCGCGTTGTGGTCACGATTATTTGCTGGTGGACTCTCGCAAAAGGCTGTATTTTACTCTTCTTCCCAACACCGTTCACAGAAAAAACACGCGCACTGTTAGAATCTCCAGCACCGCTTTATGTGACCATTGCTATAGACCTAAGTGTTGCTATATTTCTTATTTATCACACTCTTTAATGGCGTAAACTGCGGGATAACTTCAAAATGATCAATAAAATAAAACAATATACATTTTGCGCACTCATAAGCATTAGCCTCAGCGCTGGTGCTTATGAAAAACCCAATGAAGCTGTTTTAAAGAAACAGCTAACGCCAATGCAATATTATGTGACACAAGAAGATGGCACAGAGCGAGCGTATCAAAATGCATACTGGGGCCTAAAAGACTCTGGCATCTATGTCGATATTGTTTCAGGAGAGCCCCTGTTTAGTTCAATCGATAAATATGACTCGAAAACTGGCTGGCCAAGTTTTACCCGGCCTTTAGTCCGCGGCAATATTGCTGAAAAGACGGATAAAGGGTGGATTTTTACTCGAACTGAAGTACGCTCAAAACACGCTGATTCACACCTAGGCCACGTCTTCAATGATGGGCCAGCGCCTACGAATCAGCGGTATTGCATTAACTCTGCCTCGTTACGGTTTGTGCCTGTCAGCAAGCTAGAAGAAGAAGGTTATACTGAATTTTTGCCGTTATTTGACAGTACTGACCCAAGCCAGTGACTAATGTCTTGAATTTCTTCATAACACACTTCATGTGCCATCGCGTATTCATGCCATTCAACATGACAACCGGCATCTAATAACATTGATTTTGTTTCCATGCCAAGCTGATGTGGCAGTAGCGGGTCATATGAGCCGTGTGCCATGAAAAAAGGGGTCTTTGTTTCAGGTACTGTCATCCACTTTGGCAAATACGTTGAAAGCCCCATGACGCCGCCTAAGGTTTCTTTAAAGTTGATTGCCGTATGCAAGGCAACTGCGCCGCCTTGTGAGAAACCCGCAAGTATAATCCGCTTGGCAGGTATGCCACTGCTCATTTCATCTTCTATCAACTGACGCAATACTGAACTGGACTCTTCAAGCCCAACACGGTCGGCTTCAAGACCCGAACGATCAGCAGACGCTATATCAAACCACGCACGCTGACGAACACCACCATTTATAGTTACGGCGCGTTCTGGAGCGTGAGGAAAGACAAATTTAATCGCTAGATCTTCAGGTAAGCGCAATTCTGGTACAATTTGGGCAAAATCATGTCCATCTGCACCTAAACCATGCAACCAAATGACACAAGCGCTCGCTTCTTGCTCTGGATGGATTATAATATTTTTCATAGGATCACAATCAGGATGAATGAATGAGTCAAGACGATATCAGTAAGACGCCAAGCTGGCAAGCGCTAACCCAACACTATGCTGAGGCTAATACGCTTCAACTCAACGACCTTTTCTTAGAAGATAAAGAGCGCTTTAGCCGTTTCTCTATCAGCACCTGCGGCTTATTGCTAGACTATTCTAAAAACCGTATTACCCCTAAAACTATCGACTTATTGTGCGATCTGGCCCAAGCAGCCGGACTTGAAACGCAAATTGAAGCGCTCATGAACGGCGATACTGTTAACAATACTGAAAACCGAGCAGCCGGACACACAGCATGCCGTGACATTGAGCACGCAAGCGATGATATTTTGCAAAATATAGAACAAATGCGTCGCCTTAATAACGCTTTGAAAAATAAAACATGGCTGGGTTTTACACAAAAGCCAATCACGGATATTGTCAATATTGGTATCGGCGGATCAGACCTTGGGCCCAAAATGATTGTGCACGCACTCACGCCCTATCATGAAAGCATCCACTGTCATTTTGTATCCAACATTGATGCAACAGATCTCACTGAAACACTCAAATCGCTAAACCCAGAAACCACCTTATTCATTGTGTCATCAAAGTCTTTTAATACCATTGAAACAAAAATGAATGCGAACAGCGCGAAGAAATGGTTAATGCAAGCAGGTGCGCCACCGACCAAGCTCTCTTCACACTTTATTGCCATCACCGCAAAGCCTGATAAAGCAAAAGACTTTGGTATTGCACGTGAAAATATCATCAAAATTACTGATGACATTGGCGGTCGCTTTTCATTATGGTCTGCAATCGGGCTGCCTATCGTCATTGCCATTGGCATGGATAACTTCTTAGAATTGTTAGCCGGCGCACACAGTATGGATACGCATTTTAAAACAGCACCGTTTCACGAAAACATGCCGATCATCATGGCATTGATTGGCATTTGGTATATTGATTTCTTTCAGGCCAACAATCATGCCATCATCGCTTACGATGAATATTTACAATATTTTAAAGCACATTTGCAACAACTTGATATGGAAAGCAACGGGAAGCATATCAAACGTGAAGGCACGCCCGTCTCTTACATGACAGGCCCTGTTATTTGGGGTGAGCTCGGTTGCAATGGTCAACATGCGTTTCATCAACTCTTACACCAAGGCACACAATTAGTGCCTGCTGACTTTATCGTGCCCATTAATTCACAGAATCCATTGGGCTCACATCACGACATCTTGGTGGCCAATGCCTTTAGTCAAACCCAAGCGTTGATGCTGGGTAAGACTGTCGAGAGCGCGTATGAAGAATGCATTCAAGCCGAACTTAGCGATGAAGAAGCAAAACGACTCGCGCCGCATAAATCGTTAATTGGAAACCGTCCGAGCAACACGCTTTTAATCGATAAAATCACCCCACGTTATTTAGGCGCACTCGTCGCACTCTATGAACACAAAATATTTACCCAAAGCGTTATCTGGGGAATTAACCCTTTTGACCAATGGGGGGTTGAACTCGGAAAATCATTAGCCGACACCCTGCTGCCTGGCGTCACCGGCGAGTCTGCAATAACAAACACGGACAGCTCGACAAGCGGCTTGATCAATCATTACAGGAAACATCAATCGTAAAAAAAGGAAGGACCCTATGACTAGCGAAGAAATATTTGCACGCCTTTGGAGACAGTACATCCAAGACAACCCAGATGCCGCAAAAATTCATCGCCTGTTGAGCGACCTTGGGGAAACTGTCGTAAATGATCACATTGCTTTACGCACATTTAATGACGAGCGGGTGAACGTTGATGCCTTAGCACAACCTTTTATAAATAACGGTTATCGTGAATGTGGACAATATGACTTTCCTGTCAAAAAATTATTTGCAAAACACTACGAACATGATGAACCTAATTTTCCTAAAGTGTTTATCAGTGAGCTGTTACTGGAAAAATTCAGCACCGATTTGATTCGCACCGTTAAAACAACATTAAACAACATCCCTAAAAATCTCATTGGCAACGTTGAACTCTTATTTTCAGGCGCCTCTTGGTCACCACTATCATACGCCACCTATAAAGCCTTATTAACTGAATCTGAATACGCCGCTTGGATATATGCCTATGGGTTTCGCGCCAATCACTTCACAGTTAACGTAAACGCGTTAACATCTTTTCAAGAAGTGTCAGAGCTAAATGACTTCCTGATTGAAAAAGGATTCACCTTAAACAGTGCTGGCGGCAACATCAAAGGCACACCTGCAGATTATCTCGAGCAATCAAGCACTCTAGCTGAAGAACGCAACATGATGTTTGGTAATGAAGAGCACGCTATTCCATCGTGTTACTACGAATTTGCAAAACGTTACCCTTTACCCAGCGGAGAATTATTTAACGGTTTTGTCGCGGCCTCTGCTGATAAAATTTTTGAAAGCACTGATACGAAAAAATAAATATCGAAATTATTTGCGGAAATATTTTTTTTAGGTATAATCCTAGACGAGTAAAGTCTACCGGTACGACTTATTTTAATTCTTGCTTTTAGTAGCAAGTGGCGCTTTAGAACCATAATATTTGGGCGTCAGTATAACTAAAATAAGGAGCCGACTATGAACGCACCCGACATTGAAAACCAACAAGAAAACAATCAACCTTCATGGGCATCATGTCTTTTTACACCCTGTATTACATTCAAGGATTATCTCAATCGACACCAAGGCTCAGTTAAGACAGCTTGTTTTGTTGTGACGCTTGTTAACAGCGTCGTGCAAACCATGTGGGCATCACGAAAAATTTATGGCGTTGATGAACGTCTAATTTTTGGCTTAATGTCATCGACAAATTTTATTTATATGGCGACCTTTTCTTATGCCTGCACGAACTTCTGCAAAGGCGCTGACGCACTTTTACGCCCACCTGAAGAAAAGGCCCCAGAAGAAAAATCAACGCGCCTTGAAACCGTCGCTAAAGTGTTTCCATTTGTCGTCGCCATTATGTCGAACCTTGCGCTATTAGCCAGTTGTTTAGATTCAAAAGATTCCGTCGTTGGTGATCTTATCTCAAATGACACTGATGCTAAAATCGTAGGTGGCATCGTCGCTTTTTTTGCTTGTATCGGTGATTTCTATGCGCGTGTTCATTTTTACATAAAACCCGTAGCTCATAATTCAATTTTAATAAAAGACGACATCTCTGCTGCCTATCAAAATCAAAACCTGACAAAGCACTTAGCGACAATATTGTTTTTTATTGGCCTTGCCTCTGGTGCCTACTCTCTTTTCTACAAACTCTATCTTTATGAAGCGATGGAAACTTTTGAAAATGACTTTGGTATCTCTGCAGACTTATCGGATTACAGAATATATTTCACCATGATTTCTATATTTTTTGCTGTTGGAAATAATTTCTTAGGGACTTATAAAAAGTTTTGTGCAATCTTGAGTGGTTTCGCTAATCGCGACTTTACTCTGCTCTACAGCATTACGAACAAAAAAGGCGAACCCTTAGAACGCAATGTATTAGGCACAATTGGCCAGCTTGCCGGCGCTGTCGATTCTTTTTGTACGATGTATTCTGCCATGCGCCTGACAGAAGAGCTTCACCCTGCTTTGGAATGGCCTTTAAAATTTGGGGTGCTGTGCTACGGCGTAGGGTCTTATTTTGGCTTCTCCGTTAACCAAGGTTCTGCCCTGGGTCTTTGGCGTTTTGAGGAGCATGTGAAGCAATCATGTTGCCCTGGTTTTTTAGCACAAAATGCGGTACTCGAAGATCAACGAGAAGATCTTTTATCCCAGGAAGAACAAGCTGCAGTTGACATAACGTTACCCTCACAATCTCGACAATAAGGTTGTTTGCACGAAACAGCTAAATGGAGGTATATTAATAAGGTTAGTGACAAAAAGGAGCCATGATCATGCGCAGAGTGCTATTAATCAGTTGC
The DNA here is from genome assembly GCA_002469885.1 of Legionellales bacterium UBA7366. GTDB lineage: Bacteria > Pseudomonadota > Gammaproteobacteria > UBA7366 > UBA7366 > UBA7366. Next base: position 18,859 of record DKOI01000113.1, read on the forward strand.
TTAATGCTAATCAGCAGTCAATTATTGGCAAGTGATGGCAGCTTAGGCCCGGTCCTCTCATTTGTTGCTGAACCTAACCTTGCCTACATACTGCTTATTCTTGGCCTCTATGGGCTCATCTTTGAATTAGCCACACCCGGCCTTATTCTTCCCGGCGTGCTAGGAGGCATTTGCCTTGCATTTGGCATTTATGGTCTCGCACATTTGCCACTCAACCCGCTGGGACTAATACTCATGTTCGTCGGGATTGCGCTCATGATCGGCGAGACATTTGTGATGTTCTTTGGGCTGTTAGCCATACTGGGCATTATCACCTTTGCAGCAGGCTCGCTTTACCTCATCAACACTCACCCTGGCGATCTCTCTGTCGCCTGGCCAATCGTAATCGTCATGACAGCGTTAACCAGTGCGTTTTTCATCCTTATCATCAACATGGCAATTCGCGCACGCCAAAAGAAACCGATTACGGGTAAAGAACAACTGATCGGCAGTATTGCTATTGTAGATTATGATTTTGAAAAAACCGGCACCGTGCGCTTAGGTGGGGAGCACTGGAATGCAGTATCAGACTCCCCCGTGAAAAAGGACGCGCTCGTGAAAATTACTGCATTAGACGGTTTAACTGTTACAATTGAATTAATTCAACACTAAAGGAGACAGACTATGGGCACTTCAATGATCGTAATCGCCGTTGTTGTTATTTTATTTATGTCAGGTGCAATCCGCATTCTTCGCGAATATGAACGCGGCGTTATTTTCTTCCTCGGCCGATTTTGGAAAGTAAAGGGGCCAGGCTTAATCATTTTAATTCCAATTGTCCAACAAATGGAACGCATACAATTGCGTACAGTCGTGCTAGACGTACCGACACAAGATGTTATCTCTCGCGATAACGTGTCAGTCAAAGTCAGCGCGGTTGTTTACTTCAGAGTCGTAAAAGCAGATCGTGCGATTATTCAGGTTGAAAATTATTACGAAGCTGTTTCACAGTTAGCACAAACCACATTGCGCTCTGTCTTGGGGCAACACGAACTCGACCAGATGCTTTCAGAACGAAAAAAATTAAATGCTGATATTCAACACATCTTAGATGAAAGCACTGAGGCTTGGGGCATTAAAGTGGCTAACGTTGAAATCAAACACGTCGACCTTGATGAAAGCATGATACGCGCTATCGCAAAACAAGCCGAAGCCGAACGTGAGCGTCGCGCTAAAGTTATTCATGCTGAAGGTGAATTACAAGCATCTGAAAAATTATTACAAGCCGCACAGGTGCTGGCACAACAACCACAAGCGTTGCAATTACGTTACTTGCAAACCTTGAGTGATATTTCTAATGAAAACAGCTCAACCATTGTTTTCCCATTACCGCTTGAATTATTAAAAGCATTATCCCCTGGAAAGTAACCAATAGAAGTCTGGCACATTTATCCACAACTATGTGTGCCTGACTCCTGCCTTATTCGACGGTTACAGATTTTGCCAAATTACGCGGCTTATCAACATCCGTGCCACGACGAACAGCAACATGGTAAGCCAACAACTGCATTGGAACAACGTAAACAATCGGCGCTAATAATTTGGGTACCGTCGGCAATCTAAAGACACGTATCCCCTCTTCTTCAGGAATGTCACTATCAGTGAATACGAACAACTCCCCGCCTCTTGCGCGAACTTCTGATAAATTGGCGCGGAGTTTATCAAAAAGATCATCATTCGGTGCGACAGCAATTACAGGCATTTGGTCATCCACTAGCGCTAAAGGCCCATGCTTTAACTCACCCGCAGGATAAGCTTCAGCATGAATATACGAAATTTCTTTTAACTTTAAAGCGCCCTCTAATGCAATAGGATAGAAAACACCACGCCCTAAGAACAAGGCGTCTTGCTTATCATCAAAAAAATTGGCGAGTTCTGAAATAGGCTCATCTAATAGTAAAGCTTCCTCAACCAATCGGGGCAGTGATTTCAATGATTGAATATGTTCTTGCTTCTCATCTAACGACATCCCTTTCGCTAACGTCAACGTAAGAAGCAACATCGCTGTAAGTTGTGCTGTAAACGCTTTTGTCGAGGCAACACCGATCTCAACACCAGCACGTGTTAAAAACACTAAATCGGACTCGCGCATCAGTGAGCTCTGAGGAACATTACAAATCGACAACGTGGATAAGTAACCCAATGTTTTTGCATAACGCAGTGCCGCTAACGTATCAGCCGTTTCGCCTGACTGAGAAATTGTTAGAAACAAGCTACCCTCAAGCACAACATGCTTTCTATAACGAAACTCACTAGCAACTTCAACATCACACTTAATGCCTGCAAATGTTTCCAGCCAATACTTTGCGGCCAGGCCCGCATAATAACTTGTGCCACAGGCAACAATTTGAATGTGCGCTACTTTCTCTAGAATGTCTTTGGCTTTGAATCCAAAAATTTCAGGTAACACCATATCATTTTCAGCACGGCCTTCTAAAATATAATTAAGCGCGCCTGGTTGATCAAAAATTTCTTTACGCATGAAGTGTTTAAATTCACCTGGATCAGTCACATCGTCTGGCGCTTCATAATCTTGAATATCACGGTCAACTTTTTCAAAAGCATCGTTATAAATTGTGTAGGCTTCGCCCTGGATGTCAACAAGGTCACCCTCTTCTAAATAGCATACTCGTCGCGTCACTGGCGCCAGGGCCAGAGGATCAGAAGCAACAAACAACTCTTTATCACCAACACCCAACACAAGCGGACTGCCTTTACGTGAGGCAACCAGTCTATTGGGTTGATTGGTATCGATAGCAGCAATAGCAAAAGCGCCTGTCAGCTCTGGCATCATGCCTCGCATAGCTTCCGCTAAATCACTGTGTGTTTTTAAATAGAAATGCAGTAAATGCGTGATCACTTCGGTATCAGTGTCGGAGGTGAAAATATACCCTTCCTCTATCAAACGCGATTTTAATACTCCATAGTTTTCGATAATACCATTATGGACTAAGGCAATTTCATGACTAGAGACATGTGGGTGAGCATTTTTCTCTGATGGTGCTCCGTGCGTTGCCCAACGCGTATGTGCAAGACCCACCATGCCCGCAGGTTTTTTGGAAGAGATCGCTTCAACTAATGCATTCACTCGGCCTTGTGTTCGAACTCGCTCTAACTGTCCACTCGCGTCAATGACAGCAATGCCGGCTGAATCATAACCTCGATATTCTAATCGCTTCAACCCATCCATTAACGTACCAACGATATCACGCGAAGCAACCGCTCCAACAATTCCACACATTATGATAAATCCTTTTCTTTCTCCGGACGCTTCCATGATGCAACACTGCGTTGTGGCGAACGACTCACCGTCAATTGATCCTGAGGAACGTCTTTATTTAATGTGGAACCTGCGCCGATTGTTGCATTATCTCCCACAGATATCGGTGCAACCAAAGCAGTGTTACTGCCGATAAACACGTTATCACCCACCTGTGTCTTATGTTTATTCACACCGTCATAATTGCAAGTAATGGTGCCAGCGCCCACATTCACGTTGTCGCCCAAAGTCGCATCACCCACATAACTTAAATGATTCACCTTAGTGCCTTTTCCAATAACGCTTTTTTTAATTTCTACAAAGTTACCAATATGTGCATTTTCTTCAATAACACTTTCAGGGCGTATGCGTGCAAACGGTCCGATAATCGCGTTTTCTTTTACTGTTGCGTCTTCAATATGACTAAACGCTCGCACTGTCACATTTTTTCCGATGGTGACATCTTTCAAAACAACATTGGGCCCAATAACAGAACCTTCGCCAATAGAAACATTACCTTCGCAAACAACGTTGGCGTCAAAGACAACGTCTTTCTCAACCGTTAACTCACCACGCAAATCAAAACGCCCTGGATCACGCAAGGTTAAGCCCTCATCCATCAAACGCTCAGCTTGAAGGCTTTGATAAAAACCTTCCAAGACAGCCAGCTGTGCTTTAGTATTGACCCCAAAAATTTCTTCTTCAATTAAAGTGGTCTCTACGTGAATGCTAACCTTATCTCTAACAGCTAACCCAATCACGTCTGTTAGGTAATATTCACCACTGGCATTTTTATTGGATAATTGAGGCAACCATTTTTTCAGCTTCGATGCAGGCAAGACAAACAAACCTGTATTCACCTCTCTAATTTCTAGCTCTGCATCGGTTGCGTCTTTTTGCTCGATAATGCATTTAATATCGCCTTGATGATTTCTCAATATGCGACCGTATCCAAAGGGGTCCTCAAGAGATACCGTTAACATCGAAACCCCTTCAGGCTCCTGCGTAAGCTTCGCCAAGGTGCTTGGCAAGACTAATGGCACATCGCCATAGAGTATCATCACGCGCTCATCCTTAATGCCAGGCAAGGCTTTTAACACCGCATCACCGGTGCCTTTAGGATCTGATTGCATGACCCAGGTTACATTCTCATCCTCAAAGCGCGCCTTGATGGCTTTGGCTTCACGCCCAACAACGACAAAAATGTTGGACGGGTTTAACGCTTTGGCGGTTTCTAACACGTGCTGCAACAACGGCTTTCCGCCAACAGTATGCAACACTTTCGGTGTTTTGGATTTAAGGCGTGAACCCACGCCCGCAGCTAAAATTACAATCGACAATCCCATCTCAATTCCTTCACTAATGCTGCTTTTGATGCAGCGATATTAAACGATTCACATATGGCACCAATGATAACATAATTAAAAATACAACCAACGTAATGCCAGCGTATATCTCAAACGCACTATTATATATGCTCAATATTTGAGCTTCTTCGGTGACGCTATCAGAAACAGCTGCAAAGCCGGCTAATAGGCCAGCGCCTTTTGCCCCAAACCCTAAAGCAACAAACCAAATACCTATCATCATGCCCACATATCGCGCAGGCGCCAACTCGGTGATTGCAGCCATTGCAGTTGGAGACAATAACAACTCCCCCACCGTGAAGAAAAAGTATAGAGCGACAATCCACGCTTTACCCACCAGCTGATCCGGTCCTGCCAAATAATTACCCAACCAAAGAGCGGCAAACCCAATCGTCATAAACAAAAAAGAAATGGCGAACTTAACCGCAATCGTAGGGTTCTTCTTTTCTCTTTCAAGCTTTAGCCACCACCACCCTAAGAGTGGGCCAAGAATAAAAATAAAGAACTGTTCTAACCCAATGAACAAAGGCGTAGGCAAGACGTGCCCCATAAAGTCTCTATCCACCACACGATCAACATAAAGATTAAGCGAATAAAACGCCTGAAAGAATGTGGCCCAGAAAAATATCGACATGAGAATAAGCACGATGCAAATAATCATGTTGTTACGTTCTTGTTTCTCGCATCGCCACGCCGCCATAAATAAGACAATTAACACGCCAATACCACTTGCCAATAAAACGAAATCACCCAAAGCGGCAATGGTTAAGCACTCCGATATAATCGCAATCAACACTATTATACTTGTATATAGCAGTATAATATTCCGTTTGCTCCATAACACCAAATCAGGCTGTTTGTGTAGTGCTAATTGATTATTCTTGCGTAAATATTGAAATCCAAAAATAAAAAAACATAAGCCTAAAGCCAAGCCTACTGCAGCTAAGATGAAACTGGCATTCCAGCCAAGATAGCGAACAATATACCCCGAAGAGACCGTTGCAAAAAATCCGCCTAAATTAATGCCGACGTAAAAAATTGTAAATCCACGTTCACGACGCGGATCACGCGACCGATACATCGTGCCAAGAAAGGTTGAAATGTTTGGCTTAAAGAAACCATTCCCCATCGCCGCAATGGCTAACCCCATACAAAAGAACTGGCTAGACGGCAACGCAAGCATTGCATACCCAACGCAAAACAAAACACCCCCTAAAATGACTGCATGGGAATATCCAATCATTCGATCAGCAACATATCCGCCAACCACCGGGGCTATGTACGCAAACGCACCGTAGGTTCCCAAGATTGTGTAACCACGCACATCCGAAAATCCGAATTGGTGGGTCATGTACAAAATGAGTAAAGATTGGATGATATAAAAGCCGTAACGTTCCCACATCTCAGTGAGAAAGCACACGGTCAACCCAGCGGGTTGCTTCATGGATTCCTGTTTTAGCATGTCTATCTCCTTGTTTTGCTACAAGCTCCTTTAGCGAACAATCCAGTAGATATCCTATCTTATTATTTGTTCTAAAGAGGATGATCTGAGTATACCTGATGGCAATGAAAAAATCGTAAATTCCTGCTAATTCAGCTATACTGCCCCTTTTTTACCGGGCAACGAGGAAATCTAATGGCGACCTATAATACCAATGAATTTAGATCTGGATTAAAATTGATCATCGATGGCGATCCCTACACAATCGTTGAAAATGAATTCGTGAAACCCGGCAAAGGCCAAGCCTTTAATCGCGTTAAAATCCGTAACCTAAAGAACGGTCGCACTATCGAACGCACATTCAAATCCGGCGAAACCATCGAAGCCGCTGATGTCGTTGAAACTGATGCGCAATATCTCTACAGCGACGCCAGTGAATGGCATTTCATGGACCCAGAAAGTTTCGAGCAATTCATTGCAAGTGACGCCGCCCTTGGCGATGCCAAACTATGGCTGAAAGAACAAGACATGTGTACCATTTTACTCTGGAACGGATTACCGCTAAGCGTCACACCCCCCAATTTCGTGAACCTCAAAATCACCGACACCGATCCTGGCCTAAAAGGCGACACCTCAGGTGGCGGCGGAAAACCGGCAACACTTGAAACGGGTGCCGTCATTCGCGTACCACTGTTCGTGCAAATTGACGAACTCATCAAGGTCGATACGCGCACCGCAGAATATGTCTCAAGAGTGAAAGAGTAATGACCGCTTTTACGAATCGTACATTCCCAAACACTCGGTTACGCAGACTGCGCAAAGATGCCTGGATGCGCGACATCTTATGCGAAACACGGCTCTCCCCCTCAGACTTCATCTACCCAGTCTTCATTGTTGAAGGTGAAAAGCAACGTATCGCTATTCCATCAATGCCCGATATCGAACGACTCAGTGTTGATGAACTCCTAAAAGAAGCTCACGAAATTTACACTCTAGGCATTCGCGCGATAGCGATTTTTCCCGTGATTTCAGGTGATAAAAAATCATTAGATGCTAAAGAAGCCTATAACCCAAACGGGTTTTTGCAAAATGCCGTTCGAACGTTAAAGAAAGAGATTCCTGAACTCGGCATCATCACAGACATCGCTCTCGACCCCTACACCTCACACGGACAAGATGGCATCATCGATGAAAACGGCTATGTGCTAAACGATGAAACGACGAGCATTTTAGTCAAACAAGCATTGTCACACGCAGAAGCCGGCGCCGACGTGGTTGCACCCTCCGACATGATGGACGGACGCATCCGCGCGATCAGAGAAGCACTCGAAGAAAATAACTTTATTCATACCGCCATACTCGCTTACGCCGCTAAATTTGCATCACACTATTACGGACCGTTTCGCGATGCGGTAGGCTCTGCAAGCGCGCTTGGAAAAGCGGATAAACATACCTATCAAATGCCAGTGGCAAATACACAAGAAGCCCTGCATGAAGTCGCGCTCGATCTAGAAGAAGGCGCAGACATCGTGATGGTCAAACCCGGCATGCCTTATCTCGACGTCGTGAAAAGTGTGAAAGACACTTTCGCGGCACCTACCTTTGTTTACCAAGTCAGCGGGGAATACGCCATGCACATGGCAGCTGCACAAAATAATTGGCTCGATGAAAAAAACACTGCGTTAGAATCATTAGTTGCAATCAAACGCGCAGGGGCTGATGCCATGCTGACTTATTTTGCAAAGAAAGCTGCTAAGTGGATTTTGCAATAACCTGGGTTTTTCTAGTTTGTGGGTAGAGTGATGGAAAAACCCGTTTTTTGGCGCTTCGCGCACCTCCAGCTTGTGCAGGCTACATCAGAAGAAAAACACCGTAAACAATCAGGTTTCTCGTAGCCCGCACA
>DKOI01000005.1 GCA_002469885.1 Legionellales bacterium UBA7366
AGCTTACTCAACCTACTCTCAGGATCTATCAACGCTCTTATTGCAATTTTTCCAGAGTCTAGAGAACATATGAACACCCAACACTCTGCACTTAACCCCATCACATTTCAGCGCGACTCTTCAAACTTCATGATACTCGCAAGCTCCGTGTTTTTTTGGGTGGCATTTATCTATTACTCACGAAAAGAAATTATTGGAGAAAAATGGCGAGATCTATACTTCATCACACTGCTTATTATCGCTTACAACTTTAGCCTACATTCCATCTTTGGTGCTGAACCTTTTCTGTATAGCTCTCATTGGATCTTGCCACTTATCCTATTATTTGTACCCATACTCAAAGATAGGCAATGGATATCAGGGAGCCTACTTGCCGTTATCAGCACTGTCAATGTCTACTTTCTTTTTCAGGTTAATGATATTGTGATGTTTGGCAATTAACCTTTACTGGAAAATTGCTTCCTAAGCACAGTCAACCCTTCATCAAGCGCCTGCGTAGAAAACTGCGGGTCTATTTTCTTTTTCGATCGTATAATGCCTGCCACAATATATCTTGCTTTAATCTCATTGGCTTTGCTTTTTGATTCTGAAAACGTTTTAGCTTGACTCAACATATCTTCACAAAACAAAAGCCGAACAGATTTTCCTGTAGGGATTTTTCCAGAATCAATCAATGATTTTGTCGCAATTGTCAAAGGAATAAACTGCACTGCCTTTGAAAGGGTTACCGCAGCAGAATCTTTTCCAAGCGCTGCCTCAAAATGCTTGAGCGAATTTATCAAAAACATACCACGCTTGGTGAGTGATGCCGTTTTGGCGCCTTCCGATAAATTCTTTTTAATTGCACTCACTAAATCCGCACTTAAAACAATTTCAGCCACACTTACCGGCCTAGGCACCGACATTTCAGCTGATACTTTAATCTTAAATCTGTCAAAACTTGAACCGCGATCTGCATCATTAACGCCATACATTTTATAGAGCTTGTTAAGGTCGAGCAAAGTATTAACACGTGCTTCTTTAGAGTTCGCCTGCATCATCATAAATAGCATGTGCTCATCCAATCGAACACACCGAGGCTTAACATCCAAAGATTTGTAAGCATCGGCACCACTCCTAGCAACCACAGTCGCAATCTTAGCGTCAATATTTAAGTTATTCGAGCGAGCCTGGCTGACGAACGTGTTGACATTGGGCATCGCAAGCAAAAGATTATCACCGAGCATCCCTAAAATAAAAGATGACTTCAACGTTGAACCGGCACCCATCTGCGTAATACCTAGAATCTTCGCGATATCCTGGAAGAACTTTTTAAAAACAACGCCTGAGAGCTGCACCTCCTTAACATCCTCTGTTGGATTATCCACAGGAATATATTTTGGCAACAAATATAAAGGGCTACCCTTTTGAACTGAAGGGATAAATTCACCGGTAACTTTATCCGACAAATACATCGGAATATTCCGAACAGAAAAATATTCCCACCCATATGAAATAGAGGGAAAGCGCGAATCACTCACTGTTATCAAAGGCCACATTGACACCAATGGCACACCCCTCGGGCCTAACTCTTGTGTGGTTGTTCTGTTTGAAACAAGGATTCGCTCCTCAACTTCTTTTCCAAAAAAATAAATCTTGTCCATTTGATATCGAGAAGGCGCGTGCATCACAAGCGAAAGATAATGTATATGCCCTGGTTCAGGTGCAAATGCCCCAGCATTAGCAGACTCTTCAATACCTGCAACAAACAACACTTCTCTGCTCGCATCATCATACAACTTATCCCGCTCAAGCACGAAGGGCCCATTATAAGGTATAGCCGCAAGACTGGTTTTTCCTAAAAATTCAGGGTGTATTTCAACACCAAACCCACGCGTTTCATCCCGGTAGTTTACAATAACGAGCTGCTCTTGCGCTAGGCGTATACGTTCTTCAAAAGGCGTTTTAAGATACGTAGCGCCTGGGGGATATTGGTTGAACTTTATCGATGACAGATCGCTTTCCCTATAGTTCGATTGCGCATCCCAAACGCGGCCGGCTTTGGCGAGCCTTTCATCTAACTGAGGTCGTGTAATCTTTTCGGGTTTTGCATCCGCACCGTCTTTATACCAAAAAAATTTCTCCTCTTGAAATTTGACCTGTAGCATTTTGTCTGTACTATTTTTTTTAGGCATGACGCCCTCCTGATAAGACATTATTTTACAAAAGGGTAACATTTATTTCGGGAGAAAACTAGGCAGGCACAAACAAGGATTTTAAGAAACGGTGATTATTAAAAAATGATAACCCTTGGCTGCGAGCATGTAAAACATAGGGGTTCTCACTGCCGAATAACAATCGGAATCCGTCCATGGCCGTTAACATACTGACATTACGCGCACGTGCTGCGCGTTCATATTTTCGCAATGTGTCTCGTGCTGTAAAATCACGCTGCTTCTCCACCGCAAAATCAATAACGTTAACCAAGTCTGATACATCGCCTAAACCTAAATTTAAACCTTGCCCTGCCAACGGGTGAATAGTGTGCGCTGCATCACCCACAAAAATACATTTATTATGAAGATAGGATTCAGCATGTCTATACAGTAATGGAAAATGCACGCGTTCAGACAATAATTGCAAATTGCCTAAACGACTTTCAAAACGCAAAGTGATTGCGCGGTTAAACGTTTCAGTATCCATACCCAACAAACGTTGTGCCTCATCATGTGTTTGAGACCACACAATAGAACACACATTAGGATCCGAAATTGGCAACAAAGCTAACGGGCCTGTTTTTTCAAACCGTTGACGTGCAATATTAGCGTGAGGCTTCTCACATTGAATATTCGCCACTATCGCCGTATGACCATAATCACGCTCTTTATGATCCACGCCTAAAAATTTTCTTACCGCCGAAAATGCACCATCAGCTGCGACCAACAATGATGTGTTAACAACACGATTATCATCTAGCACCAACTGTACGCCATTATCTTTTTCAATAATATCGGTAAACTTTACAGGCGAAAACACATCGCAGCTTGCTGACACTTTTTCCCACAGCACTTTTTGAATCACACGGTTTTCAATGATGTGGCCCAAAGTAGACTCGCCGATATCTTGCGATGAAAACGTAATACTGCCTTCACTCTCACCATCAAACACCAGCATCTCATCATAGGCTGCCACACGATCATTCTCGATGACAGACCATACGCCGATGTTTTGAAACAAACGCCTAGACGCTGGCGTTATCGCGCTCACGCGCAAACCAAACGAGTCGCTATGCCAATTAAACTCAGGTGTGCGTGCTTCAACAACTGCAATACGCATCTTAGATGACAAGGCACACGCCAGGGACAAGCCGACGATACCGCCACCGACGATGGTTAAATCATACTTATTCATCAGCATATTCTTTGAAACGCGTGATGCGAGTTATGCCTTCAATACGACGAATTCGCCTGATCACACGGGCTAAATGCTTTCTATCACGCACAGCTAATGTAAGCTTCACAAGGAAAAAACGGCCA
>DKOI01000065.1 GCA_002469885.1 Legionellales bacterium UBA7366
TTCTCAATTTCAGGTCGTGGTACAGTTGTTACCGGTCGTATTGAGCGTGGCATTGTAAATGTAGGTGAAGAATTAGAAATCATCGGCATTAAAGATACACAAAAGACAACGTGTACGGGTGTTGAAATGTTCCGTAAGTTGTTAGACGAAGGTCGCGCAGGCGATAACGTTGGTGTTCTTTTACGTGGAACGAAGCGTGAAGAAGTTGAGCGTGGACAAGTGTTGGCTAAGCCTGGCACGATCACACCTCATACGAAGTTTGAAGCAGAAGTGTACGTATTATCAAAAGAAGAAGGCGGTCGTCATACACCATTCTTCAAGGGATATCGTCCACAATTTTATTTCCGTACAACAGACGTAACGGGATTGATGATATTACCAGATGACGTAGAAATGGTAATGCCAGGTGATAACGTTAAAATTACGGTTGAATTAATTGCACCGATCGCGATGGAAGACGGTTTACGTTTTGCTATCCGTGAAGGTGGCCGTACAGTGGGTGCTGGTGTTGTATCTAAGGTAGTTGAGTAAGAATTATGTCAACAGAAACTAAAAATCAGAGAATACGCATTAGCTTGAAGTCGTTTGATCATAAGATTATTGATCAATCGACAAGTGAAATCGTTGATACAGCAAGAAGAACAGGCGCGGTTATTCGTGGTCCTATTCCTTTGCCAACTAGAAAAGAACGTTTCACGGTGTTGGTTTCACCTCATGTTAATAAGGACGCACGTGATCAGTACGAGATTCGTACTCACAAACGTTTAGTTGATATTGTGAGCCCAACTGAAAAAACAGTTGATGCATTAATGAAGCTTGATCTAGCAGCTGGTGTTGATGTTCAAATCAGCGTCGATGCGGTTGAGTAAAGGTTAGAAGAAGAGGTTTTAACAATGGTAATGGGTTTAGTTGGTCGTAAATGTGGAATGACGCGCGTCTTTAATGATGACGGCGTATCCGTTCCTGTTACGGTCATAGAAGTTGAGCCAAATAGAATTACGCAAATCAAAACAGTTAGTTCTGATGGTTATTGCGCAGTTCAGGTAACAACTGGAGCACAAAAGGCTTCACGTATTTCAAAACCAATGATTGGGCATTATGCGAAGGCGAAAGTCTCTCCTGGTCGTGGTGTTTGGGAATTCCGTGTTGATAATATTGATGAAGAGCGCTTTACATTAGGCACAGATCTTCTTGCGTCTGATATTTTTAGTGAAGGTCAGTACGTTGATGTGACATCAACATCCAAAGGTAAAGGTTTTGCTGGTGTTATTAAACGTCATAACTTTGCCATGCAAGATGCTACTCACGGTAACTCGCTTTCTCACCGTGCGCACGGTTCGACAGGTCAAAACCAGTCACCGGGTAAAGTCTTCAAAGGTAAGAAAATGGCCGGTCAAATGGGTAACGTACGTTGCACCGTTCAGAACCAACAAGTGGTTCGTGTTGATGCGGAACGCAATATTGTATTAGTGAAAGGAACAGTCCCAGGTGCGCCAGGCGTGAATGTGGTTATTCGTTCAGCTATTAAGAAAGAGGAGACCAAATAATGGATATTAAAGTTGTTGGTGGTTCTCAAGTTAGCGTATCTGAAGCAACCTTTGCTCGTGAATTTAATGAGCCTTTGGTTCATCAAGTAGTGACAGCTTATTTAGCTGGCGCTCGTCAAGGCACACGCGCACAGAAAAACCGTTCGGCTGTTAGAGGCGGCGGTGCTAAACCTTGGAACCAAAAAGGTACAGGCCGTGCTCGTGCTGGTACTATCCGTAGCCCATTATGGCGTTCGGGTGGTGTGACATTTGCTGCGAGTCCTCAAGATCATTCACAGAAAGTGAATAGAAAGATGTATCGCGGCGCAATGCGTTGCATTCTATCTGAATTGCTAAGACAAGAACGTTTAGTTGTTGTTGATAATCTGGAAATGTCTGAGCCTAAAACGCGTGACTTAGTGAAGCAATTGGCTGATTTGTCTGTCTCAAACGTATTGATCGTGACAGAGCAAGTTAACCCAAATCTTTACTTGGCAGCTCGTAATATTAATGGCGTTGATGTTCGTGATGTTTTAGGTATTGATCCTGTATCAATGATTAAGCATGACAAAGTATTAATGACTATTTCAGCACTTAAGCAGCTAGAGGAGTCATTAGTATGAGTGATAGACAACAAGATTTAATGAAGGTGATTCTTTCACCTAACATTTCTGAAAAAAGCACACGTTTAGCTGATAAGTATAACCAAGTTGTGTTGAAAGTTGCTGTAGATGCAAATAAAGCAGCGATTCACTCAGCCGTTGAATTACTTTTCAAAGTTAAAGTGAAAAAAGTATGCGTCCTTAATATGAAGGGCAAGAAAAGAAAGTTTGGCCGTCGTGAAGGTTCTACCAAAGCTTGGAAGAAGGCATATGTCTCTCTTCAAGAAGGGTATGACATTGACTTCTCTGGCGCGGAATAAGGGGTTTATTAGTTATGGCAATTATTAAAACTAAACCGACATCACCAGCAAGACGCTTTGTCGTTAAGGTTGTTGGCGATGGTTTACACAAAGGTAAGCCTGTAAAGTCACTTTTACGTGTCAAAAAGAAAAATGGCGGACGTAATAACTTAGGCCGCATTACCACACGTCATCGTGGTGGTGGTCATAAGCAACATTATCGTTTGATCGATTTTAAACGTACAAAAGATAATATCCCAGCACGCGTAGAGCGTTTGGAATATGATCCTAACCGTAGCGCTTTTATTGCGTTGGTTCTTTACATTGATGGTGAGAGACGTTACATCATTGCGCCTAAAGGCGTTAGTGCTGGAACACCGATCATCTCAGGTGATACAGCGCCTATTAAACCAGGTAACTGTTTGCCACTTCGTAACATTCCAGTAGGTACTTTTATACACTGTATTGAAATGAAAGCGGGTAAAGGTGCGCAAATGGTGCGTAGTGCAGGCGGTTCAGCTCAGTTAGTGGCTAAAGAAGCTAACTATGCGTTGATTCGTATGCGCTCAGGTAAAAAGCGTAAAATTATTTTGGATTGTCGAGCTGTGATTGGTGAAGTGTGTAATTCAGAACACAGCCTTCGCAAGCTTGGTACAGCGGGCGCTTCTCGTAGACGTGGAATACGTCCAACAGTGCGCGGTGTTGCGATGAACCCGGTTGATCACCCACATGGTGGTGGTGAAGGTAGAACATCGGGTGGTCGTCATCCAGTTTCACCTTGGGGTATGCCTACAAAAGGGTATAAAACTCGCAAGAAGAAATTTAGCAACAAGTATATTGTTAAGTAAGTTATTTTAAGAGGGTATTAGTGTGGCACGATCACTTAAAAAAGGGCCGTTTGTAGATTCTCACCTTGAAAAGAAGGTTGAAGTTGCACAGGCTGCAAACAACAAGCGACCAATTAAAACATGGTCAAGACGTTCGATGGTAATTCCACCAATGATTGGACTGACTATTGCAATTCATAATGGTCGTCAACATGTTCCTGTGTTTATCACAGAAAACATGATTGGTCACAAGCTGGGTGAATTTGCGGGTACGCGAACATTTAGAACGCATTCAGGCGATCGTAAAACGAAGGGAGAAAAATAATGGAAGTCCCTGCAGTATTACGACACGCTAAGATCTCAGCGCAAAAATGCCGCTTGGTTGCAAACCAAGTGCGCGGCTTGCCTGTTGAGAAAGCGCTGTACGTTTTAAAGTTCAGCCCTAAAAAAGCGTCTAAAATGGTTAAGAAATTGCTTGAATCAGCAATTGCGAATGCTGAAAACAATGACGGTTTGGATGTCGATGAGTTGCGTGTATCAACAATCTTTGTTGATGAAGCGACAACGCATAAACGTTTTCGTGCAAGAGCGAAAGGTCGTTCAGCACAAATTCTAAAACGCACATGTCATGTCACATTAAAAGTATCAGACACGCAGGAGAGTAAATAATGGGCCAGAAAGTCAATCCCATTGGTATTAGATTAGGTATCGTTCAAGACTGGACATCTACCTGGTATGCCAGCACAAAAGATTATGCTGATGCATTATGCACAGATATTAAAGTGCGTGAATTTATTCGCAAGAAGCTCGCAAAAGCTGCGGTTAGCCGTATTCAAATCGAGCGACCTGCACGTAACGCTAGAATTACGATTCACAGCGCACGTCCAGGAGTGATCATTGGTAAAAGTGGTAAAGATGTCGATTATTTGCGTGATGAAATAAGCCGTATGATCGGAATGCCAGTGTTTATCAATATCGCTGAAATTCGCAAGCCTGAATTAGATGCTTTACTTGTTGCTGAAGGCATTGCCGCGCAGCTTGAAAAACGTATCATGTTCAGACGTGCCATGAAGCGTGCTGTTCAATCTACCATGCGTCTTGGTGCTAAAGGCATTAAGGTCAATCTCGCGGGTCGTTTAGGCGGTGCAGAGATTGCGCGTACTGAATGGTATCGTGAAGGTCGCGTGCCTTTGCATACGTTCCGTGCAGATATTGATTATGCAATTGCAAGAGCCAACACAACCTACGGTGTGATTGGTATTAAGGTATGGATTTTTAAAGGTGAAGTCTTGAGCGCTAAAGAGCAAGAAGCTGAGCAGAAACAAGCCGCCGCCGAGACAACTAAATAGGAGAAGTATCGTGCTTCAACCGAAAAAGACTAAATTTCGCAAAATGCAAAAAGGCCGTAACCGCGGCGTTGCAACACGAGGCAACAAAGTGAGCTTTGGTGAGTTTGGCTTAAAGTCAACTGCACATGCGAGAATTACAGCGCGTCAAATTGAGGCAGCGCGTCGTGCAATGACTCGTTGTATTAAGCGTGGCGGTAAAGTGTGGATTCGTATTTT
The DNA here is from genome assembly GCA_002469885.1 of Legionellales bacterium UBA7366. GTDB lineage: Bacteria > Pseudomonadota > Gammaproteobacteria > UBA7366 > UBA7366 > UBA7366. The sequence continues at coordinate 4,820 of DKOI01000065.1, forward strand.
CCCAGACAAGCCGATCACTAAGAAGCCTCTTGAAGTGCGTCAGGGTAAAGGTAAAGGTAGCGTTGAATACTGGGTTGCTTTAGTGCGTCCAGGTAGCGTTTTGTTTGAGATGGAAGGTGTGCCAGTTGAATTAGCGCGTGAAGCTATGAAACTTGCAGCAGCTAAGTTGCCAGTAGGCACAGTATTTATTGAGCGGACGGTAATGTAATGAAAGCATCAGAATATAGAGAAAAATCAGCCACTGATTTAAACAAAGAATTGTTGGCATTATTGCGTGAGCAATTTAATTTACGTATGCAAAGAGGAACAGGCCAGTTGAAGGCGCCTCATAACCTACAACGTGTTCGTCGTGAGATTGCACGTATTAAAACGGTTTTGCATGAACAAGTCGCTAAACAAGCAGGTGGGTCAGCAGAATGAGTGAGAGTGTAAAAGTAGCACGTACCTTAGAAGGTACTGTTGTGAGCAATAAAGGTGATAAGACTATCGTTGTCTTAATTGAAAGACGTGTAAGTCATCCTTTATATGGAAAGGTGATTACAAAGTCGACAAAAGTTCATGCGCATGATGAAGAAAATATGTGCAAAATGGGTGATGTAGTCCAAGTTGCTGAATCAAAACCGTTTTCTAAGATGAAAACTTGGGTTTTACAGCAAGTTATAAAGTCGGCTGTAGAATAAAGATTATGAATTGTGTTAGAATCGGCGGCCTTTGCCACGATCTAATAAGCGCGGGAGTTAGCGAATGATACAAATGCAAACAGTGCTAAATGTAGCAGACAATAGTGGTGCACGCCGTGTTATGTGTATCAAGGTGTTAGGTGGTTCACATCGCCGTTATGCAGGCATTGGTGACGTTATTAAAGTAAGTGTGAAAGAGGCCATCCCACGCGGGAAGGTGAAGAAGGGTGAAGTTTACTTCGCGCTTGTAGTTCGCACAGCTAAAGGGGTAAGAAGGAGTGATGGGTCAGTCATTCGTTTCGATGGTAATGCTGTAGTGATGTTAAACGCTCAGTATCAACCGATTGGTACCCGTATTTTTGGCCCTGTGACACGTGAATTACGTACTGAAAAATTCATGAAAATCGTGTCGCTTGCCCCAGAAGTGTTATAAGAGAGCAGAGAGCTAAGTTATGAACAGAATTAAGAAAGATGACGAAGTCATCGTCATTGCCGGGAAAGACAAAGGTAAGCGCGGTAAGGTATTACAAGTTATCGTAAATCCTAACCGAGGCAAGTCAGCACTCGCGCGCAAGAAAAATGCTCGTGTACGCTACCTTGTTGAAGAGATAAATATGGTTAAAAAACATGTTCGCCCTAATCCAGATAAAGGTGAACGTGGTGGTATCAAAGAGCAAGAAGCGGCAATTGATGGTTCAAACGTCATGTTGTTCAACGACGCTACCGGTAAAGGTGATCGCGTTGGTTTTAAAGTGTTAGAAAATGGCACTAAGGTTCGTTATTTCAAATCGAATGGCGAAGTGGTAGATATTTAATTAGGGTTCCAATGATGTCAAGGTTACAAGAACATTATAAGCAAACGGTCGTTCCAACATTGATGGAACAGTTTAACTATAAGTCAATTATGCAGGTTCCAAAGATCACCAAAATCACCTTAAATATGGGTGTGGGTGAAGCTGTTGGAGACAAGAAGATTTTAGCAAACGCTGTTCGTGATATGGAAAGCATAGCGGGTCAAAAGGTCGTTGTGACAAACGCACGTAAATCAATCGCTGGTTTCAAAATTCGTGAAGAATGGCCAATTGGTTGTAAAGTGACATTGCGTCAACAACGTATGTTCGAATTCTTCGATCGTCTGATTTCAGTTGCTATTCCGCGTATTCGCGATTTCCGTGGCATGAAAGATAAGTCATTCGACGGCCGTGGTAACTACAGCTTTGGCTTGACTGAGCAAATCGTATTTCCAGAAATCGATTACGATAAAATTGATGCGTTACGTGGAATGGATATTACTATTACCACGACAGCAAAATCGGATGAAGAGGCAAAAGCCTTATTAGTAGCATTTAAATTTCCATTAAAGAATGTGGACAAGGGTTAATTTATTATGGCAAAGAAATCGATGATAGCGAGAGAAGATAAGCGTACTAAGCTCGCACAACGTTATTTGAAAAAACGCACAGGCATTAAAGCAGCGTTACAACTTGCTTATAAGCAAGAAGAAGAAGGTGATGAAAGTGCCGGTGGCCGTATCCTCGATTTGCAAGGCCAATTAGCGGCATTGCCAAGAGATTCAAGTAAATCACGTGGCCGTCGTCGTTGTCGTGAAACAGGGCGTCCGCATGGCGTCTATCGCAAATTTGGTTTAGGCCGTAACAAATTGCGTGAATACGCAATGTCAGGTGCTATTCCAGGCTTGACTAAAGCAAGCTGGTAAGGTTGAGGAGTTAATATTATGTCAATGACAGATCCAATAGCTGATTTATTAACACGCATTCGTAATGGCCAAATGGCTACAATGAAAGTTGTGGAAATGCCGTCGTCTACAAAGAAAGTGGCGATTGCAAAAGTGTTAAAAGATGAAGGTTATATTAAAGATTATAAAACAAGTGATGATGTTAAAGCAGTGTTGAGCATCACACTGAAATATCATGCGGGCCAACCCGTAATTTCCAAGATCGACCGTGCAAGTCGTCCGGGTTTGCGTGTTTACAAAAATCATAATGAATTGCCTAAAGTATTGGGCGGCTTAGGAATCACAATCATCACAACCTCTAAAGGTGTGATGTCAGATACTAAAGCGCGCGAATTAGGCGTTGGTGGCGAAGTTATTTGCCACGTCGAGTAGGAGATTAGTATGTCTAGAGTAGCAAGCAATCCAATTACTGTACCAGCGAGTGTTGAAGTCAACATCAATGGTCAGCATGTTGCTGTGAAGGGGCCTAAAGGGGCTCAAGAATTTACATTGCATAAAAGCGTTGAAATCATCAAGGCTGACAATGTATTAACGTTTAAAGAACGCGCTGAAGTATTGAATACACGTCGTCACAGTGGTGAATCACGTAATTCTGCAAATGCATTAGCGGGCACGAGTCGTTCACTTGTTAATAACATGGTTATTGGCGTTGTAGACGGCTTTGAGAAAAAACTAACGCTCGTAGGTGTTGGTTACCGTTCTAAAGTTCAAGGCAAAAACCTTGATCTAACACTGGGTTTTTCACATCCAGTGCTATATCCGATTCCTGAAGGCATCACAATTACCACACCATCAGCGACAGAAATTGTTGTGACCGGTGTTGATAAGCAAAAAGTCGGCCAGGTTGCTGCAGAAATTAGAGCGTTTCGTAAGCCAGAGCCTTATAAAGGTAAAGGTGTGCGTTACAGCGATGAGCATGTTGCTCTTAAAGAAACGAAGAAATAGGGGTGTCTGATGAAAGATAAAAGAACATCTAGAAAAAGACGTTTAAAACGTACCAGGAAGCACATTGCGCGTCTTGAAGTAACACGTTTAGACGTATTTCGTACACCGCAGCACATTTATGCGCAAGTAACTGCGAGTGAAGGCGGAAAAATTTTAGCGGCGGCTTCTACAGTAGAGAAAGAAGTAAAAGCTAGATTGAAAGTTACAGGTAACATTGATGCAGCAACAGAGATTGGTCGGCTTGTAGCTGAGCGTGCTATTGCAGCAGGTGTTAAAAAAGTTGCATTTGATCGTGGAGGTTTTAAATACCATGGTCGAATTAAAGCATTAGCAGATGCCGCACGTGATGGCGGAATGGAATTTTAGAGGTTTTTGATTATGGCTCAGGCAGGATTTGGTTCAGACACAAAAAGCGATGGTTATATAGAAAGACTTGTTGCTGTTAACCGTAACTCGAAAGTAGTTAAGGGTGGACGAATTTTTAGTTTTTCAGCGATTGTTGTTGTTGGTGACGGTAAAGGCCGCATCGGCATTGGTAAAGGTAAAGCACGTGAAGTGCCAGTTGCTATTCAAAAAGCAATGGAACAAGCGCGTCGCGATATGCGGGACGTTGCATTGAAAGGCGAAACATTGCATTACCAAACAGTGGCAACACATGGCGCTACACGCGTTTTCATGAAGCCCGCTTCTGATGGTACCGGTATTATTGCAGGTGGCGCTATGCGTCCTGTATTTGAAGTATTGGGTGTCCATAACGTATTAGCTAAGATTGTTGGATCACGTAACCCACTTAACGTGGTACGCGCAACCGTTAAAGGCTTAACGCAAATGTCTTCGCCTGCAATGATTGCAGCTAAGCGTGGAAAGTCAGTTAAAGAAATCATGGGAATCAAAGATGAGCAGTAAAAAACAAGTCGCTGTTACGCTCGTACGTAGCATGAATGGCTGTACAGCAAAACAAAAAAGCTGTGTAAAAGGTTTAGGTTTACGCAAAATTCGTCATCGTGTTGTTGTTGAAGATACAGCATGTAACCGAGGAATGATGAACAAGGTAAATCATATGTTAACTGTAGAGGAAGGTGTGTAATGAACCTCAATAATTTAAAACCTGCAAAAGGTGCTAAAAAAGCGGCATCTCGTGTTGGACGTGGAATCGGTTCAGGCAGTGGTAAAACCTGTGGTCGTGGACATAAAGGGCAAAAGGCACGTTCTGGTGGTTTACCAAAACCAGGATTTGAAGGTGGTCAAATGCCGCTTCAACGCCGTGTGCCAAAATTCGGTTTCACATCACGCAAATCTTTGTGCCGTGAGCAGTTACGTGTTTCTGACTTATTAAACATAAATGCTGATGTTATTGATATTGCTTCTTTACGTGAAGCGGGCGTTATTCGTTTTAATACGAAGCATGTCAAAGTATTCGCGTCAGGCGAAATCAATAAAGCAGTGACTTTAAAAGGTATTAAAGTGACAGCTGGTGCACGTACATTAATTGAATCCCAAGGCGGGAAGGTAGAGGACTAAACTAAAGTGGCAAACGCGAAAACAATGAAGGATTCATTAACGGGCGGCGGGCTGAAAGAGCTAAAAATTCGTTTACTATTTGTTTTATGTGCGATTGTCGTTTTTCGTATTGGTGCGCATGTACCAGTACCGGGAATTAATCCACATGCGTTGGCTGAGTTATTCAGCCAACACTCAACAGGTATGTTGGGCATGTTTAATATGTTCTCCGGTGGCGCGTTACAACGATTTACGGTGTTTGCGCTTAACGTGATGCCATATATTTCAGCTTCGATTATTGTACAGTTGCTTACTTCGGTAACACCTGCATTATCGGATTTGAAAAAAGAGGGTGAAGCGGGACAACGCAAAATAAACCAATACACGCGTTACGGCACATTGGTGCTATCGTGTTTTCAAGCCATCGGAATATCTAAATGGCTCGCGGTACAAGGTGTGACATTGCAAAGTGTACCGGGTGTTGGGTTTTATGTGATTGCTACGGTGACCTTGGTTACCGGCACCATGTTTTTAATGTGGCTTGGTGAGCAAATGACTGAAAAAGGAATTGGCAACGGTATTTCCTTGATCATTTTCGCAGGTATTGTCTCAGGCTTGCCATCAGCGATTGGTAAAACCTTGGAGCAAGTACGCGAAGGTCAAATGCAAGTGCTGATCATGCTAATGATCGTTGTCGTAGTGTTAGCGGTTATTGCTTTTGTTGTCTTTATGGAAAGTGGGCAAAGACGCATAACGGTGAATTATGCCAAACGGATGCAAGGTCGCAAAATGTATGCTGCGCAATCTAGCCATTTGCCATTGAAGATTAACATGGCGGGTGTTATTCCAGCTATTTTTGCATCGAGCATACTTATTTTTCCGGCAACATTGGCAACATTTTTAGGTCACGGAAGTGACATGTTATGGCTAACTGATATTGGTTTGTCATTACAGCAAGGGCAACCATTGTATTTAGCGTTATTTACGTTGGCTGTTATATTTTTCTGCTTCTTTTATACGGCGTTAGTTTTTAACCCGAAAGAAACAGCTGATAATTTAAAGCGTTCAGGTGCTTTTATCCCAGGTATTCGTCCTGGTGATCAAACAGCTGGATACATTGATAAAGTAATGACGCGTTTAACGATGGCAGGTGCTATCTACGTTGTCTTGGTGTGTTTACTACCACAGGTCATGATAACGGCTTGGAATGTACCTTTCTCTTTTGGCGGTACGTCCTTGTTAATTATTGTAGTAGTGATTATGGATTTCATTTCGCAAGTTAATGCGCATTTGATGTCACACCAATACGAGTCATTAATGAAGAAGAATAAATCTGCTAAGGGCGATGGCGGCGGTGCTGCTGGTAGCGGCGGATTTGGTTTATTACGTTAAAAGAGGTTTCAAGAAACATGAAAGTTAAAGCGTCAGTTAAGAAAAGATGCCGTAATTGTAAGATTATCCGCCGTAATGGGCGAGTACGTGTAATTTGCAAAGATGCTAGGCATAAGCAAGCACAAGGCTAATTTCACCTCTCCCAAATGGATTGAATACGGGAGAGCAGTAGTGGAATGGAAGCTTTTAATTATTTGACTTAAATATAAGTCAAAAATGGGTAAGGCTCTGATCTAATAGGATGAATCATTGATTTATTAGGTCAACCGAGGTAAGCTGTCCGATCTTTGGTTCAATATAGACCATAAGTCCAGACAGAAAGAACTTTAATATATAGGAGAAGGTGTATGGCTCGCATCGCTGGTGTAAATATTCCAGTCCAGAAGCATATCGTGATTGGTTTAACATCAATATTTGGTGTTGGTCGCTCATCAGCTAGGCGTATTTGTAATAAGCTTGGTATTGAGCAAAGTACTAAAGTCAAAGACTTAACTGAAGATATTTTGGATAGACTTCGTACAGAAGTAGACACGTATACGATTGAAGGTGATCTTCGTCGAGAAGTTTCTATGAATATTAAGCGTCTAATGGAGCTTGGAACTTATCGCGGTATTCGTCATCGCCGTGGTTTACCGCTTCGTGGTCAACGCACACGTACGAATGCTCGCACCCGTAAGGGAAAGCGTAAGCCAATTCGCAAATAGTAATATTAATAGGATACTGACATGGCAAAAGCTAAATCAACAGCAAAAAGCGTTAAAAAACGCGCTAAACGAATGGTCGTAGATGGCATCGCTCACGTGCATGCTTCATTTAATAACACCATTATTACTATCACAGATCGCTTAGGTAATACCTTAGCGTGGTCGAGTGCTGCGAGCTGCGGGTTCCGTGGTTCACGTAAGAGCACACCATTTGCGGCTCAGGTTGCAGCTGATAAAGTTGCAATGGCCGTCATTGAAAACTTTGGCATGAAAAACGTCGATGTGCGTATTAAGGGCCCTGGACCTGGCCGCGAGTCAGCTATCCGTGCTATCGCAAGTGCGCAAGTAAAAACTGGATCGTCTAAGAAACGTGAAGAAGACGATAGCGGTGAAGGTGAGAGTTCATTCGGTGGTCAAGGCACCGCGAGCCTCAAAGTATTAACAATTTCTGATATCACAGGCATTCCGCATAACGGTTGCCGTGATCCTAAAAAACGTCGTGTGTAGGGGTAAAACAAATGGCTAGAGATTTAAGTCCTCGTTGTAAAGCGGCTCGTAGAGAAGGAACCGATCTATTTTTAATAGGTTACCGTCCAGTTGATACGAAGTGTCGTTTAGAAACACCTCCTGGGCATGCCCAAAAGAGGGGTCGTACCACAGTATTTGGTACACAGTTACGTGAAAAAATGAAAGTGCGTCGTTTTTACGGTGTGCTTGAGAAGCAATTTAGAAATTATTTCAAAAAAGCCTCTCGTATGCAGGGAGCGACAGGTGAAAATTTGTTAATGCTTCTTGAAAGTCGTTTAGATAACGTTGTATATCGTTTAGGTTTTGGTTGCACACGTGCAGAAGCCCGTCAGTTAGTGAATCACGGTTCAGTTTTGGTAAATGGCAGTCGTTTGACTATCGCTTCATACCAAGTATCTGCTGCCGATGTGATTTCACTGCGTGAAAAAGCGAAAGGCCAAGAACGCATTAAAAGCTCTTTAGAGCAAGCTAAGCAACGTGCCGAATGCGAATGGTTAGAGATGGATGTTAAAAAGCTCGAAGGAACGTTTAAACGTCTTCCTGATCGTGCGGAACTTCCAGCTGAAATCAACGAGCAGTTAATTGTAGAGCTTTACTCGAAGTAGAGTTTTTTAAAGAGGGTTTTATTGTGAATAATGTGACTGATTTTTTAACGCCTCATGAAATTAAGGTGCAATCTATGGGGCCTACGTGCGCTAAGATTGTGCTAGAACCTTTAGAGCGCGGTTTTGGACACACTTTAGGGAATACCCTGCGTCGTATCTTATTATCGTCTATGCCAGGCGCTGCGATCGTAGAAGTAGAAATAGATGGCGTTTTACATGAATACAGTGCGATCGAAGGCGTTAAAGAAGACGTTGTTGATGTGTTGTTAAACTTGAAAGGCATTTCTTTAGCGATGCATAATCGCCAAGAAGCGATGTTGACCTTGAGTAAACGTGGCCCGGGTGTTGTTGTCGCTGGTGACATTACGTTGGATCACGATATTGAAATTCTAAACCCTGATCATGTGATTGCTCACTTGTCAGGTGACGTAGATTTCAATATGCGTTTAAAAGTTGAAATGGGTCGCGGTTATCGTGCTGCGGTAAGAGAGCCTGGTTCAGAAGAACAGCAAACTATTGGTCAGTTGCATCTTGATGCAAGTTTTAGTCCGGTTCGTCGTTGCACATACGAAGTTGAAAATGCGCGTGTTGAACAACGTACTAACTTAGACAAGCTCATCATTGAGTTAGAAACAGATGGCACATTGAACCCTGAAGATGCGATCCGTCGCAGTGCAACGATTCTTCAGCAACAATTAGCGGCATTTGTTGACTTGCAAGCGGCACCTGTTCTAGAAGAACAGCCTGCTGAAGAAGAGTTTGATCCATTATTGTTGCGTCCTGTTGATGATTTAGAATTAACAGTACGTTCTGCAAACTGCTTAAAAGCAGAAAACATTTATTACATTGGTGACCTAGTGCAGCGCACGGAAGTTGATTTGTTAAAAACACCTAACTTAGGTAAAAAATCTTTAAATGAAATTAAAGA
>DKOI01000019.1 GCA_002469885.1 Legionellales bacterium UBA7366
CTCAAACCATCCGGGCAGAAATCATTGACCCTCAGCTTTTTACCAGCACTCCAGAACTGCTGGTCTACGGCATGTTGGCCGCACTGGCCGCAGCTAGCACATGGCTGGTCATCGCAACTAAACGCGGACTGCCCGTCTCCACCACCCACACCGTTGTGGGCGCGCTTATTGGGTTTGGACTCATCAGCTTAGGTGCAGGTGACATTCACTGGGAAGTCGTGACTAACATAGCACTGAGCTGGATTGTCACCCCCATACTGGCCGCCATCATTTCTTATTTAGTCTTCACGTCAATCAAAACTCTCATCCTCGATCACACCACACCCTTTGAACGCGCAAAAATTATCACGCCGCTGTATATGTTTGCGGTTATCTTTATCATTGCGATGGTCACATTATTGAAAGGACTAAAACACTTACACTTTAACTTTAGCGATGCCGACAACATGCTCTTTGCCGGCTTAATTGCGTCGACTTGCATGTTAATCACCTATGCAGTCTTGCGCACTAAAAGCTGCAAAAACGTTACTGATGTGATGGAAGTTGAAAAGATTTTTGCGATCCTCCAAATCATTACCGCTTGCGCCATGGCATTTTCACACGGTGCAAACGATGTCGCGAACGCCATCGGGCCTTTAGCTGCGATTGTCGATATCGTACAATCTGGCGGCGTTATCGCAACCAGCGCAGGATTACCTTTTTGGGTATTGCTCTTAGGCGCCTCGGGCATTGTGATTGGCCTCGCCACTTACGGCTACAAAGTCATCGCCACTATCGGGAACCACATTACCGAACTCACGCCCAGCCGGGGCTTTTCTGCAGAATTGGCAACCGCGAGCACGGTCATCATCGCATCGGGCTTAGGCCTACCGATCTCAACAACACAAACCTTAGTCGGCGCCGTTATCGGTGTTGCACTTGCCCGTGGGCTTTGGGCGCTGGACCTCACCGTTGTCAGATCTATCTTTCTTTCCTGGGTAATCACACTACCCGCAGGCGCTGCACTGGCGATCGTATATTATTATCTTATAAAAACAATCTTAGGGAGTTAACTCAATGGACAGTAAAGAAAAAATCCCATTCGGGGTTTGGTTTATGTGGTTTGTGGCCGCAAGCTTTATCACTTACATGTTTTTATTGCAGACTTCTGTCAGCGTGATGATTCCAAATTTAATGCGTGACTTCGACATAGACACGTTGGGCATGGGATTATTATCGTCTAGTTTTTTTTACCCCTACATTGTTTTCCAAGTGCCCGCTGGTATATTAATTGATTGGTACAAACCTAAGCGCGTCATGACAATCGCTATTTTACTGTGCGCAGTGGGAACATTGATCTTTACAATTTCTGATAACGTGTGGATTGCAGCTTTTGGACGGGCAATCACCGGCTTTGGTGCAGGCGCCTCAGTCGCCGGTGCGCTTTACGTTGGCTTAAGACGTTTTCCACCGTCTCGCTTTGCCATGATCGCAGGCGCTTCAGAAATGCTCGGCATGTTTGGCGGTGCAGCTGGACAAGTTGTTCTTGCACCCAGCATCCAAGCCATCGGTTGGCGCCATACCTTGCAAGCCTGTATCGTCGTAGGATTATTGCTCGCACTCACCACATGGCTAACCTTAAAAGATCGCGCGCCTAACGAGACTGTAATTCCCGCTAAAAAGTCATTGCGAGACAGCTTCGCTTTCGTTATGGGCATTCCACAAATGTGGCTAATCGGATTATCTGCAGCACTCGTCTTTGCGCCTTTATCTGCTTTCGGCGGATTATGGGCGGTTCCTTACCTACAAAAACTTTACAACACCGATCTCATGCACGCCGCAACCGCAAGCTCAACCATGTTTTTAGGCGCAGGCCTTGGCGCCCCTTTCATTGGTTATCTTTCTGATCGTATTGGAAAACGCTGTCTTCCAATGATTCTTTCAACCTTAATCGCACTCGGGCTTTCGTTGATTATCATTTACTACCCACCAAGCAGCATTGTCATGATGTCTTTTCTCATCTTCTTAATGGGCATCTCTTGTTGCGCTTACGTGATTCCGTTTGCATTAGCGAAAGATATTATCCGACCTGAAGTGCAAGGCACGGCAATGGGCTTTACCAACATGATGTGTATTGCAATGGGCGCGCCCGTTCTGCAACCATTGATTGGCTGGCTGTTAAAGTTTGAAGACCCTGATGTGGTCAGCACAAAGGAAATTTTGTTTTCGATTCATGATTATCACTATGCGTTTTCAATCATACCGCTCGTGTTTATTTTAGGGTTGGTGTGTGTGTTTTTTATTAAAGAAACCCATTGTGAGTCCACCCACTAGACGAAAAGCCGTCATCCCGGACTCGATCCGGTCATGCACTGAGTGTGGTGAATAAAACGGGAGCTGATGCTGCTCAAGCTATGAAAGACCCAGAGGGAAAAAGAACGCCTAAAGCGTAACAACGCAGAGTCGTCATCCCGGAAACGCGTAGCGTTATCCGGGATCCATTCAAATTAACGGCGTCGCAAACCTGAATCTATGTCGTTTTCAAGCTGCTGGGAAAGCACCTCTTCATTGCCATCAGCCTGCTGAGACCCTTTAGCAAATATTGAAAAATGGTTCAAAGCCTGACGCAATTCTGCTTCATGCCTGCCAAGTGGCTGTCTGAACTCTTGCAAGCTGGGCTTAATTTGGCTATTTCTAGTCACGGTCAACTCCTTGTCAACAATTTTGATTTTCTAATGTGTGCATTAGAAATACATGCTTCGCATTTTATCATGCCACCTTTGCTTTGCAAGGAACCATTTATGAAGACTGTGTGTCATTGTTTTGAGGGGGTAAACGCTTAACTCGTAAACTCTTCACCCTTCTCGCGCCCGCCTCATGCACCGTAAATTGAAAACCATCCGTTAGCACAACCTCACCAGATTTTGGCATATGCCCACACTGATTCGTGACAACACCACCGACGGTATTGAACTCAGGATGATCAAGATCTGAATCAAAATATTCATTAAAATCATCAGTCGTTATTTGTGCTTGTACCAAGAATTGATTCTCAGCTTGCTCAATAATTTCAGGCTTATCTTCTTCAACATCATGCTCATCTTCAATGTCGCCAACGATTTGCTCCAACACATCTTCAATCGTTACCAACCCTGCAACATTACCGTATTCATCCAACACCACACCCATATGAATGTGCTTAGCGCGGAACTCTCGCAATAAAATGTCGAGCCGACGACTTTCCGGCACAAACATCACAGAACGCAAGACATCTTTAACGCGCAAATTTTTGTATTTGTCAGAAAATCCATACTGCAATAAATCTTTAACGATTAAGACGCCAACCACTTTTTCAAAGTTGTCATCAATCACTGGATAGCGAGAATGCGCAGATTCTATAATAGACGGCAGAACATCTTTCACCAAGGCATCTTCTTTTAAGACAATCATTTGCGAACGCGGAATCATAATGTCGTCTACTTTAATCGCAGACACATCCAACACACCTTCAATCATATCCAACGAGTCCGCATCCAGCACATTGCGCTGTTCCGCATCATGCAAAACTTCAACAAGTTGTGCGTGAGTTTTGGGTTCGCGTAATAAGACTCGACTCAATCGTTCAAACCAATTCGGTAACTCTTCATCCGATCGGGGCACGTTATCCTTCATTTTACTCTTCCTCTTTTGCATATGGGTTTGAAAACCCTAATTCTTTTAATAATGCGATTTCTAAAGATTCCATCATTTCAGCTTCATTTTGATGGATGTGATCATGGCCTAATAAATGCAAACAACCATGGATCACCAAATGCGCCCAATGCGCTTCTATTGTTTTGTGTTGCGAACTTGCCTCAGTCTCCACAACATCGGCACAAACAACAACATCCCCTAAAAGAGGCATTTCTAACGTGATACCATCAGGCTGCTCAAACGGAAATGATAAAACATTCGTTGGGCCTTCTTTCTTACGGTAGGTTTTATTCAGGGATGTCATTTCGTCAACATCAACAATACGAATCGTTAATTCGACAGCATCAAACTCTGCCCTCAAGGCAGTCGATGCCCATAGGGTGAATTGTTCATCAGTTGGTATAGTTTGAGATTCACTAACGCGTTGAATATCAAGAGTGAGATTCATTAATCATCACCGAAATCATTTTGGGGCCGTTCAAATTTTTCGTAGGCTTCAACAATGCGCTGCACCAAGGTGTGCCTGACAACATCTTTTGCTTCAAAACGAGAAAAGCTAATACCCTCAACACCTTTTAACACTTTCATTACATGGCGCAAACCTGACATTTTCCCTTTGGGCAAATCAATTTGTGTCACATCGCCAGTCACAACAACTTTAGACGAAAAACCAATACGCGTTAAAAACATTTTCATCTGTTCAACTGTCGTGTTTTGACTTTCATCTAAAATAATAAATGCATTATTTAAGGTTCTACCACGCATAAAGGCTAATGGCGCAACCTCAATAACATGTTGCTCAATTAATTTTGTGACGTTTTCAAATCCAAGCATTTCATATAACGCATCATATAAAGGTCTTAGGTATGGATCAACTTTGTCAGACAAATCGCCGGGTAAGAAACCTAAGTTTTCACCCGCTTCAACAGCAGGACGCACTAAAACAATGCGCGTGACTTCATTACGTTGCAACGCATCAACAGCGCAGGCAACTGCAAGATAGGTTTTACCCGTACCTGATGGGCCAATACCAAAGTTAATATCGTGTCTCACGACGTTTTCCAAGTAATGTGCTTGGTTTTCACCGCGCGCTTGAACATTACCGGCTTTTGTACGAATCGAAACATCTTGGGACATTGCTTGAAAATCCATAGCATTTCCTTCTTCAGGTAGCGACTGCACGACTTGCAAACACAAGTGCACATTATCAGGTGAAAGCTCTTTGGTGATCTCAGTTTCCGCATAAAGCATCTGAACAACTTGCACAGCCAATTCAACGGCTTTTTGATCACCAGCGATAATAACAGACACATTTCGGTGCTTAATTTTTACACCGAGTCGGTCTTCTATCATACGAATGTGTTGATCAGCCTGTCCGCAAAAACTTGCAAGGCGATGATTATCTTCTGGACTGAGGGTCACTGTCTGAACAGTTTCATTTTTCTTCAATAACTTACGCTTAACCTTTATTGCTTCTGTCACTAATATTTTAGTCCATATTGAAATAACGTGTTATTCAAAATTAGCAGACTTCTTAGGAAAGTGTCAACAGACGACTCTCCCCAGCTTAAACGACCTCCGCACGCAACGAGTTAGGCCGAGCCTCCGTGATGAGAACATCGACGAAATTACCGACCAAGCGCTTGCCACCTTTAAAGTTCACAACGCGGTTATTCTCAGTACGCCCCTTCAATTCATCTGGACTTTTTTTCGAAGGCCCCTCAACCAAGATGGTTTGTGTAGAACCGACCATCGATTCACTGATCGCAATGGCTTGTGATTTGATTAATGCTTGCAAGCGATTCAATCGTTCTTTTTTCACATCCATCGGCGTGTGATCTTCCAAACTCGCCGCTGGCGTGCCAGGGCGTGGGCTGTAAATAAAACTAAATGAATGATCAAAACCAACATCACGCACAAGCTGCATGGTTTTTTCAAATTCTTCTTCGGTCTCACCTGGAAAGCCAACAATAAAATCAGAAGAAACTGCAATACCCGGACGCACTTTTCGAAGCTTGCGAATTTTTGATTTAAATTCGACTGCCGTGTAGTTACGCTTCATGCCCGCTAGCACGCGGTCCGATCCGCTTTGCACTGGTAAGTGTAATTGGTTAGCAAGCTCAGGCACGTCGGCATAGGCTTGAATTAAATTGTTCGAAAAAGCCAGCGGGTGCGAAGTGGTATAACGGATACGTCCAACCCCTTCAATAGCAGCCACATAGTTGACTAACATCGCTAAATCAGCAATATCACCCGAATGCATCACGCCTTGATAATCATTAACATTTTGCCCAAGCAAATAAATTTCTTTCACGCCTTGTGCAGCCAATGCAACCGCTTCACGAATCACATCATCAAATGGACGCGAAATTTCTTCTCCACGTGTATAAGGGACAACACAAAAACTGCAATATTTACTGCAGCCTTCCATAATAGAAATGTAGGCCGTCGCACCATTGACTCTAGGTGTGGGTAAATGATCAAACTTTTCAATTTCAGGAAATGAAATATCAACAACGGCTTTTTTATTTTTAATGACTTCATCTAACATAGCAGGAAGTCGATGTAAGGTTTGCGGACCGAAAACAATGTCAACAAACGGTGCACGCTCACGAATCGCCTTACCTTCTTGGCTGGCAACACAACCGCCAACGCCAATAATTAATTTCTCAGGATTTTTATGCACTTTCTTCCAACGACCCAATTCTGAAAACACTTTTTCTTGCGCCTTCTCACGAATAGAGCAAGTATTAAGCAGCAATATATCAGCCAGAGCAGGATCATTGACCACTTCAACTTGATGAGAATCGACCAGCACATCTGCCATACGTGATGAATCATATTCATTCATCTGGCAACCGTGTGTTTTAATGTATAATTTCATTATTATCGCAGACCGTATTGGCATAAAAGAGCCCGCACTATACCCGTTTGAACAGAGATTTTCCAGCCAAATGCAATCCACCAACATTCTCACAGACAAGAAATTAATGCATTTTGAATAAAATAGTTTGCAGGCTAAAGATCAATGAGTTAGAATTTACAAATACATAGAAGCACAACAAAATCTACAAAATCCTCTAATACTAATAAGCCACAGGCAAAAAAACGGAAAGAAAGGAGCAAAGGCAATGACGCACGCAATACTAACAGAGATCCAAAACACACTCGACGAGGCTGCAGCGAATTACGCACTTCAGATTAGAAAATTGACAAGCCTAGTCCAAGAGAGCAAAGCACTCACCCCTCCCAGCCCAAAGCTCGCACAAGCCAAACAAATGAGAACGCATTTTAGGAAAGCCAGTGACGACATCACTGCATTAATGCCAGAAGCCGTGCTCACAGAAAGCAACACCAAACGACTCGAAGAAGATGTGGCAAAACTTCGCAAACGAATTTTAACCCACAGCAGAAAAAGACGGTACAGCGTGCGGGATATTCCTGATACAGTCAACCCAACTGACGGCTATGGCTTTATCATTGTTGATAGTTTTGAAGCCATTAAAAAGCCGTTGCCTACTAAAATTTATCTCACAAAAAAAGACGGTCTATGGTGGTATATCGTAACCCCGCGCCCTACAGCAAAACCCGTATTAACACCCACAGCGCTTTCGGCTGCGAAAAACATCTCAAGACACACGGTCGTTTCTGCTTTGTTTGCAATGAGAAAGAACCAAACGGGTCTCAGCGAAAAACTAAAAGCACAAATACAACGGGAATTAACACCTGAAAGTAAGAAGCATCAAATTGTGCTAACCCATAAATTGCCTCAAAAAAGAAATAATGACACTATTTATATCTGGCATGATTCAACTGATCACTTAGGCGCTTGGCAATACATTATCACGCCCAGCTCAAACAAACCTGAAATCAAAGCCCCACGGCAACTCAAAAAGCTATCCACAATAAGAGATGATGATGTTCTTCAACTAGCTAAAACAAGGGCGCCCAGCCTGGCTTTTGCTGTCTGCAAGCGAGACCTCATAGAGGCCATAGTTCCCGGCAACAATACCTACATGACGCTACAACATCTAAAGCGTACCGCACTAAAAGCGCGTAAAATTGCGGGAAAAGATGCGACAAGCATGATTCTATCCCCTATTGCAAAAGAGTTTTTACAGGACCTGTTGAAATTCACTAATGATCAGCGTCAACCAGATCAACTCTTGGTTGCACTTTATAACTATGTCAATATCATTGAAAAATCTAAATCCACCGGAAAAGAAGGTGAATCAGCCTCGCTCGCGTGTGATGTATTGCTACACGCATTAAGGGAACTACCAAAGAAAGATGTCATTACACTCTATCAGAAACTAAAACCCGTCTTTAAGCTTATTGAAAAAAATGAACAGCAGCTAACAAATCGAATCACAAATTTCGCGGATAATGATTTTAAACACAAACGATTCTTGCTAAGAACTCAACACTGGGTTCACATGGAACACTTTAAGGTACTCCACTTTGGAATGAGTAAAAACCTTAAAAATCTATCGACATCGATTGAAGTTGCTTATCGCGAAGTCACAGGCCTTAAAACCAGCAAACTCATATCTGTTGAAAGCAAAGCCGGTTCAACAGAAAAATTAGCTACGCACTATGAAAATTTCATTCAAAACCTGGTAATAAATCAATACGATGAATTATCAACATCACGCAAACAAGAGTTAAAACTCAACGCTGCGGTTAAAAAATTACTCTCAGACATTAGCTCTAGCGCTGGCAATTGGTTCAGCTGGTTGCTTGACCAACCTAACCAACCTGGCTTTACCTGGAGTTTTAATCCCAACAGAGTTGTGCGCAGCCTTCAAAGTTGCCATAGAATTTTTTTAGAATGCTTTCCGAATGAGGAGCAAGCTAAGATCGATCAACTGTTTACAGAAATACTCAACACGCATTTAGTTGAAATGCACTTAGATCATCCTAAGCGGTTCAATCGACTGCAACACATATTACATTCACAAGAATATTATGAATTTGAAAAAACAGCGCGGAGTTGTAGTGAATCGATCACAGGCAAAAGACAAGCGCCTATCAATGATTTGAGCAAGATATTGGACATGGTGAGACAGGGAAGTGAAAACATTCCTGGTGCTGAAAAAATGACGAAGCTCAAACGCCGCATGCACATTCAAGCTCACTATGTAACCACCATCAAAAAACATGCAAAAACAGCAATGGAACTTACGCACTATCGTACGCTCCGCCGTTAACCAGGCCCCTGTATGAGGCGCATAGTGCGCCTCATTTCAACCCCTAACACCCTCGTGGCGTTAGGGGTTTTTTATTAAGGACCCACTCAAACTATGATTAAAATTAGAAATCGTCTCGCCCACTTGTGGGAGAGACCGGCACCCTTATGCGAAGCATTTAGGGGGCAGAGAGAGGGTCCGGTGTTTTTATTAATTTTACCCCCACCCTAGCCCTCTCCCAAAAGCGGGAGAGGGGACATTAATCGTACTGCCGCGTATTAAACAACCGCTTCTGCATGAAAACGCGAAACGCTGTCATCAATTTCAAGATGAGCTGCATCCACATCTTCCCAACCTTCAATCTTAACCCACTTACCTTTTTCTAAATCTTTGTAATGCGTAAAGAAGTGTTCAACAGCATCAAGCAATGGCTGGCCTAAGTCAGTATGCGTTTTAACATTGCGGTACAATTTACATAACTTATCAATAGGCACCGCAATAATCTTCGCATCAGGACCAGACTCATCACTCATGCGCAACATGCCTACTGGACGTGCCGCAATAACAGCACCGGGTACGATTGGATAAGGTGTTACCACTAAAACATCCACTGGATCGCCGTCTTCAGACAAGGTTTGTGGCACATAACCGTAGTTACAAGGGTAACGCATAGCCGTACTTACAAAGCGATCTACAATCAACGCATCTAAGTCTTTATCAACTTCATACTTAATAGGGCCACCATCTTGCGGAATTTCAATAATAACGTTAACTTCTTTTGGAAGATGCGCACCTGGTTTAATCTTGTTGTAACTCACTTTACTCTCCTATATTAAAAATTAGTTTTTTGAAACAAACTCTCTGCCCGTTTCATTCAATTGACTATCAATAGCAACGCGATTATCAAAGACGAAACAATCGCCCTCCCAATGCGCACCGCCACACTCTTCGAAATAGTTTATAATGCCGCCTTCTAATTGATACACATCAGGAAAACCTAAATCCTCCATCAACGGCGCGGCTTTTTCACAACGCACACCGCCTGTGCAATAAGTCACGATCGGTTTCTGTTTTTCTTCTTCTGTCATTTTTTCTAACGCAGCAGGAAACTCTGAAAAGGAATCAATATGAATGCATTTCGCATTTTTGAATTTTCCGAAATCCATTTCAAAATCATTACGCGTGTCTAAAATGATAAAATCTTTGCCTGTATCATAAAACTCCTTTAATTGAGTCGGCGCCAGGCTCTTAGCGGGCTTGTCCAACGGACGAATTCCGTCAACACACATCGTGATAATTTCAGGCTTAATTCGCACCTTTAAACATTCAAAAGGCTTAGCGTTAGATTGAGAATGCTTAAACCAGACATCAGAAAAACGCTCATCTTTTTTGAGTCGCACTTTAAATTCTTCAATCTTATTCTTAGCTCCAGCAAGCATAAAGTTCGCGCCTTCTGCGCTTAGAAGAATTGTACCCAGCAAACTTAATGCCGTGCATTCTTTTTTTAAAGACGATTGCAAACCGTATAAATCTTCTAGATCCACAAACTTGTAACCGGATATATTTTCATATTGCATACTTACGACTCCGTAATCTCAATCATTTTCTCTAACGCCGCTCGTGCGTTTCTTATTGTCCAGTCTTGGCCTTTATCACTTAAACGTGAACGAACACCGCTAAATTCATCTACAACATCGCCGGCTTTAACTAGGTTTTCTCCCATCATTTTACCCTGACGCAATAAGTCGAGTAAGCCAACAAGATGCGGCGGATCATTCCGCGACATGGTTGCACAACCGCAACCCGGTGAGCTCACATTATCAATAATCGCTTCAGCTAAATTGACCACGTGAATACCTTTACTCGCGCACAACGCTTTCACGTTCTGCACCATATGATTCTCAGTGCCTACCGCATATTTTCCAGTGCCTGCGCGATCATTAACAACTTGATCAAAAATGAAAGCCGTAGAACCACAAGAATCAGCAGCGCGAACTGTATCATACCGACATTCTGGATGCACGACGGCGTGATAACCTTCACGCTTCCAGTACTCAATCATTTTATCTGAGTAATGTGAATGCACACTGCACTCACTGCAAAACAAAACAAGCTGTGACTGGTCAAAATGCGTAGGCTCGCTTGATTCCAAATTAAATTGACTGCCCGCGATACCGCCTGGCCAATACGCAATTCTCTCTTTAGGAATGCCGACCCAGCTCGCTACATTTTCACCCATATGACGATCAGGAATAAATAAAATCCTTTTACCCTTTGCCAGCGCCCATTCAAATATTTTCTTGACGTTCGAACTTGTGCATACAGCACCGCCCTGCGCGCCTGCCAAGGCTTTAATGCGTGCAGACGTGTTCATATAACAAATTGGAATCACATTCTCGCTGCCGTATCGCGCATTCATTTGCTCAAGCGCAGGCTCGACCATATAATCTTTGGCGTGCATTTCCATCGTGCAACCCGACTTTGGATTGGTAATGTAAACACGCTGATCAGGGTTCGACAATACACTGATTGATTCCGCCATAAAGTGAACGGCCGATTCAATAATAATTTTCTTTTCAGGGTTATGCGCCGCCTTCAAGGCCAACTGATAAGAATCCCCTACTTCGCCACCAAAATGCTCAACCAATTTAACGATCTCGCCGCCCATATAATAGTGGGCGAGCAACAATAACGAATCACCAAAAT
>DKOI01000052.1 GCA_002469885.1 Legionellales bacterium UBA7366
CATGAAGCACACACGCAAGAATCATCCAAAACCGCTAAACCGCCATTACTTCCTTTCTTAAAAAAACATTGGCAACCCTTATTAGCGGTCGTGTGTTTAACAACGATGGCCGCGTCTCTTTATATGTTGCTCTACACCTACGTGATGAATTACCGTATTGATCATTTAGGCGTGTCAGCCGGTAATGCATTCTTGATTAATGCCATTATCTTGTTAGTCGCAATTTGTTCGTACCCTCTATTTGGAAAGCTCTCAGATCGCTTTGGTAACCTCACAGTGTTTTTGGTGAGTGCGGGGATCTTGGTTTGTGTGATTTACCCCAGCATGCTGTATTTGAATGCGGCGAGTTCAGTCGAAACCTTGGCAATCTTGTTGTTAATCACGGTGTTGTTGGCAGCCATTCAAGGCGCTATCTCGCCTTTATTTGCTCAAGGCTTCCCAGCAGCTTGGCAGGCCACAGGGTGCGCGCTAGCGTTTAGTATAGGCAATGCGCTCAGTGGTGGTGCTCCTATGGCGGTAGAGTATGCTGTACATGTGTTCGATCATGGTTTAGCCGACTTATTTTTGCTTTTTACACTCATTGGTTTGCTTGGCATGATGTTTTATTACCGCAGTTCCGAGGATTCCTTCCAATTTTTCGAATCACACTACACCGTGGGTCGCTAATATTCGTATTTCTATCTTTAACTTATTGATTTTAATCTCACGGAAGAAGGGTGTTTATTAAGTATAACGCTATTGCAGCTGAATAAATTAGTATGTTACGGGGGGGGCTAAAAGCCTGTATGCTCAGCGGAAGGGAGTGCTGGGCTGGGTTTCCTGTAAAGATGCATATACAGGGCTAATTTTCTATCTTCTTAATTACAAACAGGTTTTTTCAGATCCACTGTGATGTTGATACATTGACAAAGTTGTGTTAATATTAGCCAAAACAAACTAAGTCCTTTTAAGGATGTTAGAGATTAAATGTTTACATTTTAACAATATTATCGGGGGAAGATATTATGCAAGGTAAGTCAAAATTAGCAACTGATGTTCTTAAGGTTGTATCAGCAAGAAGTGGGGCGACGCATTATTCTAACTCTGCATTGAACCTATCTAGAGGTGCGCACACATCAGCAGAAAGGCGAAGAGCTCTGGAGCTCGATCAAACTACTACTGAAGAAGAGCATAGACAGATAGACAGAAACAATACTCCAGTATCTCAATTGAGTAACTCAGATGACGTTGCTGATGATAGCGATGATGAAGTTGAAGTGACTCAGAGAGCATCATCCAGCAGTAATCCTGTGACCTCTACTTATCAAGGGCCTCCGGTCCCGGATTTTATGTCCGAGCGTCATTCACATTTATTTGGAATGAGTGCGCAAATTAATGGTTCGGATTTTTCTTTTCGCAGAGCGGGTACGTTTCAACCGCAACAAGAAGTGAAGCTTAATCGTAAAACGTCCACTCTTTCGCATGAGGCAGGTGAGTTCTCACCGCCAATGCAAAGAGTTCAACGTGAAGAAGCAGAGTATCAAAAAGCACAGGCTGAGAAATCTGTTCGAGAAGCGCTAACTCAAAATGCTTTAGTGCCTCTGGAGATTAGCTCGGGATTATTCAGCTTTGAGTTTATTCAGTTTCAGATTAAAGTTCAGACCTTGCATTCTTGCTTGTTAATAGCCAGTCGCGAGAACACTCTGTCAAGTGAGTCTGAAAAGAATCAAGCGAAAGCTTTATTTAAGCGCGTTTATCCTGAGGTAAAAGAGAGTGTAGAAGAGTCTCTTTTCCTTAAATCCCTCGTTACCAACCCGGTAACTGAAGAAGGTAGGCTTATGGAAGGTTGGATGAATCAATGGGTTGGCCACAATGGGCTTAAGGATCCTCTTCAATCCGTTGTATTAGCCAAGCTTGTTGGAAAAGAACGTTACTTTTCTGTCGCCTTCATCATTAATTATGACTGGAATCCTGAAAAGGATAATGTAGAATTTCGTGGCGACTGGCTTACGCCCGTCTGTACGCTTGAGCAATCTGGCCGTGATTTTCAAAAATACCTTGCCTTAATTCAGATGCCACTAAAAAATCCAGAAAAAGAAGGGTGCCAAGCGCATACTCAATTTGTAGCTCGCATACCGAAAGCTGCGCTGGAAGAGAGTGGTTTATCCGAGATGATTCTTATGCGTGGAAAGGCTGAGTTTTTACAGAAAATTGAATATAAAGCAAGGGATGAACGTGTTATAGCCGGTGTGCCAGCAGGATTGGGCGGTGGTGAGGGATTGATGCTATCTGATAAAAATGGCTCTGATGCTGCTAAGCTTAGAGAATTAGTTGGAGAGCATGTTTGTATGATCACTAAGAAAACCAAGGAAACCCAGGTGCGATGGAGGGTCAAAAATGGTAACGCTCAGATCTCTGAAAGAGTTGAGCTATCAACGACACAGACGCTGAGAGTTGAACCCAGAAATCCTTCTGTTAGTTCGACGGGTCTTGGGATCTTTGGTCATAGTAACGGTTGCTCTGAGAGTACTGAGGCTTCAGTCCCTGAGAGCGTTCGGCCTGAGCCTGGGTTGAGAGGGTAAAGGAGGTGCGCATAGTTTGTTGCAAGCTATGCGCGTTTTTTTATGGTGATGTTTTAGGTGAGGGGCTTGATTCAGCTGCCTTGACATAATCAGGGCTAATCAATATTTTTTTAGCGGTATCAATACCCGTATCATATTCACTTGTGTGTGCTTGCCAGCATGTAATCTGATCCTTTGTTTTGAAGAGGCCTATTTGTATTGTGGGTCCGTCAGGTTTCTGAACAGGTGTTGCATCTTCAATTGTTCTTAATTTATTGTGTTCTGTGGCGCGATACAGAAAAACCCCTGGGTTATCTTTCGTGGTATAAGTGTGGAGAAGCTCGCCGACTAACAGGGTGTCTTTTGCTACCGCTTTTTGTTCTAGACCACTGATTTTGTCACTGCCAAAATGATCTTTAAATATTTTAGGACCATGTTTTGCAAGGTGGTCTTGTGGAAAAGTGTTTAAACGCCTGCTGGTGTTAAAAAGCAGGGGAATGGTGTTATGGCGATATAAGCCTCTCGCGAGAAACGGCGATTCTTTTTGGCCTAGCATTAAGGTTGCTTTAAACATGTGATCACTCCCTGTAGTTGTCCTACTTTTTGTTTGATAGTTTGTATTATCTCAAAATTATTGGAAAAAAGCGAATTCGTTCAAATTAAGCACAGCTCGGTTTTCTCGTCATCCTGGCCATCGGGCTATGCGTCATTTTTGTCTCGAGGTATATTTTAACCTGGCCCTCAGCCGCGTGTCATTCCGGATTTGATCTGGGATTCCTTTGGTTAGAGTGGACCAAGGGGCATGCTGCGCATTTATCGGGAAGATGGGAGTATTTACTGCGTAAAGAAATTCATAGAACTGTTATTGATATTATCCGAGTAAACAAGCGTATCATCAGATTTTTGATTTTGATTACAAATGTAAAGTATGTTGGTCATTGCATCGCTGTAGGTGAATGGTAGAGACATGCAGTTGCCAAACGTACTGCGCAGCGTGTTATCGACACGTTTTGAATAACTGGTTGATAGCGTTGGATTCGAAATGATGTTAAAAATCGCAATTCCGTCTGGCGTTAAATGATTAGCGACACTTTGGAAGAACTCTCTCGTTAAGAGGTGTGCGGGCACTTGCAAGCGAGAATTATAAGCGTCTGTCACGATGACTGAAAATTCTTGATCTGTGCTCGCTAAGTATTCGCGTGCATCACGACCGATGAACTCTCCATTAATCTTCTTTGTGAATTTTGGTACAACAATGTTGGGAAGTTGGCCGTCTATGTCGACATAATAAAATTGATTTCCCCAGGTGGACTCAGCTGATAGCGTGAACCCGCCTGCACCTAAAACTAAGATGTCTTTTCCTTGAATGCGCATATCATGAAATAAAATCTTTTTAATCATCTCAACGTAAGCATAGCCTTTTTTGTCTTTCGTGAGGCTGGAGCTGTGTGAAAGGTTAATCATTAAGTTCTTGGTGTCTGGGTTGCTAAAGTCATTTGCAATCAGGTAGCTCGCGTAGCTGGTTGTTTTGTCGTAGGCGAGTGATTCTATCTTTACAGATAATGTGTAACTTAGAAAAACCATAATGATAACAAAGACAATCTGTATTTTGCCGCGTCGTATTGTTGGAACGAGTAATAAAGTGAGAAAGGCGAGCAATAAGCAGTTAATCCAGATGTTCATCGCAACGCCGAGGTAGGTCATGATGACGGTGGAGGTGATTGTTGCTCCTAGAAACGATCCGATAGTGCTAAGGGCGAGTGCATGGCCGCCGGTTTTGCCGACCAATACTGATCGAGGCAACAAGTTCATTGTGATGGGAATGGTCTGTCCTAAAAAATAAACCAGTGGGGCAACGATTAGGAATAAAAAGCCAATCAGTGGCGCGATAGGGTGTATGTGCTGAACGAGGATAAGCGTTAAGAAATACTTGCTCGTAAACATCGTCGACATGCCAATGCTGGTCAGCACCAATGCGATAGAGAGATTGCGTTTGAGTATCTGCTCAAAGTTGCTGGTGATTTGGCTGCCGCGTTTGTAGCCCGCTGCCAGGAAGAGTAAGAACGTACCGATGATCAAGCTAGTGACAATAACGCTACCACCGACGTAGGGGAGGAGTTGTCGAATTAATTGGACTTCGAGTGAAATGGTGACGAAGCCTTCAATTAAAATGATAGCGTAAATTTTGTAAACCGAGCTTTTCCCTGCTATAGATCGAATCATTCACTTGATTCGCTGTTGTGTTTTTCGCCTTGATAGACGCCTGAATTGGTGTTATCAGGCACGATACGCGTTGTTTTGCCATAAATCACTAGCACATGTTGGCCTTCGTGAAGGCTCAAACCTGTGGCTTGTGTTGTTGAGATGGTGTTGCCGTTATCAAGCTTAATAATAAACTCGGTGCCTTGTTGCTGGTTGAAGTGACCTTCGGCTGCATTGCCTGCAATTCCGCCAATCAAAGCACCACCAATCGCGCCAATGATGCTCGCTTCACTGCTGCCGCCAATGGTAGAGCCTGCAACTGCGCCGACGCCTGCACCAGCTAAGCCACCGACTTCAGTGTTTTGATCAATTTTTATATTACGCATCGAAATGATTTGGCCAGGCTCAACACGACTTGCTTGACCGATTTGATCTGTGTCGTAGGTAGACGGGGAAATATCTTTGGCGCAACCAAAAATAAATAGAGTTGAAACAATGATTAAGCAGAACTTTGTGATGGTTTTCATAGTGTAGCCTCTTAATTTATGTAAGTGACTTAATTAGTCTAGCATGGAAGCTAAGCGTTCTGCTACAATGCCCGACTTTGGGGGAAACAAGCGATGTGTGGCGTAGTCGGTATCATTAGCCAAGGACCAGTTGCTTCAGAATTATACGATAGCCTTGTGCATCTTCAGCACAGGGGCCAAGACGCGGCAGGTATCATGACCTGCTCAGAACGATTCCATACCCAGCTAGGCCAAGGTTTAGTGCGGGAAATATTTGATCAGCAAAAAATTCAAAAACTCCCTGGCAATATGGGCATTGCGCATACGCGATATCCTACTGCCGGCGGGTATAGCAGTGATGAAACGCAACCGTTTTGGATTGGCAGTCCCTACGGTATTGCGTTAGCCCATAATGGGAATCTCGTTAACTACAAACAGTTGCGGGATGATCTGATCGATCAAAACAGACATTTAAATTCAGCAGCAGACTCTGAAGCCTTATTGCATATTTTTGCAGAAGGGTTGGATGACGGCGCCTTGCCGGGTGATGATGAGGCGTTTTTTGAAAAAGTGTGTCACGCCATGACGCATGTCACAAAGAAAGTCTCCGGGGCATACTCGGTTGTGAGTCTTGTGATCGGTAAAGGCTTAATCGCATTTCGTGATCCACACGGCATTCGCCCGTTAGTCTGTGGCGAGCGTGAGAATGAAGATGGTACAACCGATCGCATCTTTGCTTCTGAGCCCACCATGTTCTACTCGCTTGGATTTAAGCAAGTTCAAGATGTGTTGCCAGGCGAAGTGGTCTTTGTTTCCAAGTCAGGAAAAATCTTTAGAAAACAATTGGGTAAAGAAGCGTTTAATCCGTGTGTGTTTGAATATGTTTATTTCGCACGACCCGATGCTATGCTCAATAATGTGAGCGTCTACCGTTCGCGTTTGCGTATGGGGCAAAACTTAGCAAAGCAGTGGCAAGAAAAATACCCTGACTTTTTGCCAGACATCGTCATCCCAGCGCCGTTTACAGCGAATACATCAGCATTGTCATTTGCTAACGCTTTAGGCGTGCGTTACTCCGAAGGGTTATATAAAAATCCTTTTATCGGCCGCACGTTCATTATGCCAAACACAAAAGAACGAAAACGTTCGGTTCGATATAAGCTAACGCCACAGGCGACAGAGATATTGGATAAGCGCGTTTTAGTCTTAGACGACAGTATCGTGCGAGGCACAACGAGTCGTGAGATTGTGCGTATGGTGCGGGAATACGGCGCTAAAGAAGTTTACTTTGCATCTGCGTCTCCACCAATCAAATCACCTTGTTTTTACGGAGTCGATATTCCAACGCGTAAAGAGTTGATTGCTAACCAGATGTCAGAAGATGAAATAGCAAACTACTTGGAAGTCGATAAATTAGTGTATCAAACAGTTGGTGATCTCGAAGAAGCGGTTACAAGGCGAGGTGATCATCATATCGATTCACCTTGCATGGCCTGCATGAACGGTTGTTATGTAACGCCCGATGTGAACGAAGCGGTGATTGAATCCTTTGAAGCGCAACGTATGAAAGACAGAGAGGTGGCAGGTTGAATAAAATTCTTTTAATAGGATCCGGTGCGCGTGAGCATGCGATTGCGCGTTCAGTTGCAAAGTCAAAACATGACGCAACACTCTTTTGTTTCAGTAATGCGGTGAATCCTGGCATTAAAGCACTTTGTGCTGAATACCAAACGGGTGACGTGTGTGACTTTGAGTCGCAATGGCAATTTGTGTCAGAGAAGGCGATCGACTTTGTGATCGTAGGCCCTGAAGCGCCTTTGGAAAAAGGGGTGGCTGATTGTTTTTGTGAAAAAGGCATTCCAGTGATTGGGCCACGTCAGGCCTTGGCACAAATTGAATCGAGTAAAGGATTTACGCGTGATTTGTTAGCGGAGTTCTCGATTGAAGGGAGCCCTGATTATCAGGTGTTCACATCGATGGATGGCGTGCAAACATTTTTTGATAAATGGCCAGAGCAATACGTGATTAAAGCCGATGGATTGATGGGTGGCAAAGGCGTAAAAGTGTTTGGGGATCATTTGCAAGATGATGCTGAGTCACTCGTGTTTTGTGAATCATTAATCGCTAAAGGGTTATCGTTTGTATTGGAAGAAAAGCTTGTTGGCCAAGAGTTTTCGTTGATAAGTTTCAGCGATGGCGAGCACTTGGCGCATTGTCCGTTGGTGCAGGATCATAAGCGTGCGTTTGTGGGTGACTTAGGTCCAAACACAGGCGGCATGGGCAGTTACACAGATACAGATCATGGCTTACCGTTTATTTCTGATGAAGACATTGCAACGGCTAAGCGAATCAACCAACAAACGATTGAAGCGCTCCATAAAAAATACGGCGAAAAATACGTAGGCTTTCTTTACGGTGGATTTATTGCGACTAACAGTGGCACTAAGTTAATTGAATACAATGCGCGTTTGGGTGACCCTGAAGCGATGAATATTTTGTCTTTGCTTGAATCTGATTTTATTGAATTGTGTTCGGCTATGATTGAAGGCAATTTAACACAAGCGCATGCACAATTTGCGAAAAAGGCTACAGTATGCAAATACGCAGTGCCCGAAGGCTATCCTGATGCGCCTGTTAAAGGTAAAGCAATTGATGTCTCTGGTGTTGTTGATCAAGAGCAATGTTATTTAGCAGCAGTTGATGAAACGGATCAAGGTCTCATTGAAACGGGTTCGAGAACGGCTGCTATAGTCGGAATCGGCGACACGATTGCAGAAGCTGAAGCCATTGCAGAGAAAGAAGTGAATCGGATAGTAGGGCCTTTGTTCCATCGAGCTGATATTGGGACGGCTGAGTTGATTGAAAAACGCATTGCCCACATGGCGAAAGTGCACGAGGCCGTACAATGACATTACGACTTGGCATTTTAGGCTCAACCCGCGGCACAGTGATGCAGTCTATTATCGATGCGGTCGAAGACCATTCGTTAGATGCAAGCATCAACCTCGTGATTAGTGATAAGCAAGATGCCATCATATTGCAGCGTGCTCAATCACACTCAATCGCGTCGTGTTTTATTGATCCTAAAGGCTTAAGCCGAGATAACTATGATGCGTTAACAACGCAAGCGTTAGAAGAAGCGGGCGTTGATTTGATTTTATTGATTGGTTATATGCGCATACTCTCTAAAACGTTTGTGGAACATTGGCACCATAAAGTGATTAATGTCCATCCATCATTGTTGCCTAAACACGGCGGCTTAATGGATAAAGCCGTGCATCAGTCTGTGTTAGAGGCGGGCGATACAGAATCAGGTTGCACTATTCATTATGTGGAAGAAGCCGTGGATGCGGGTAAGACAGTCTTACAAAAAAAATGTGGTGTATCAGCCAGTGACACTGTCGATACGTTAAAAGAAAAAGTTCAGCGCCTTGAGAAAGAGGCGTTCATTGAATCAATACAAATGATTGGGAAAAACAAATGACTGAAAAAGTAATTAAGCCAGCACGGGCGTTATTGTCGGTATCAGATAAGTCTGGCATCGTCGAATTTGCAACAGGCTTACAAGCCTTGGGTGTGGATTTGCTGTCAACTGGCGGCACGGCTAAGTGCTTGCGCGAAGCGGGTTTGGACGTGACAGAAGTGTCTGACTTTACGGGCTTTCCTGAAATGATGGAAGGGCGTGTTAAAACCTTACACCCTAAAATTTTCGCAGGCATTTTAGGTAAACGTGATGAGCATGCCGCAGTAGCTGTTGAGCATGATATTGAATGGGTTGATATTGTGGTTTGTAATCTTTATCCCTTTGCCCAAACGATTCGCCAGCCTGATGTGACGTTTGATCGTGCGATTGAAAATATTGATATTGGCGGTCCGTCAATGGTGAGAGCGTGCGCTAAGAATATGGCCTGGGCGACTATTGTTGTTGATCATCAAGATTATGATGTTTTGCTTGCAGAGTTAAATGAACAGCAGGGTACAACCTTGGCTACTCGTAAACGACTGGCCGCTAAAGCGTTTTCGCATACGGCGCTTTATGATTCGCTTATTTCGAATTACTTAGAAGAGTCGCCGTTTATTCCTGAAAAAACCCTAGGTTTTAACAAGCCGTTAGAATTACGTTACGGTGAGAATCCTCATCAAATTGCCTGTGCTTATCGCGATCCTATGATGCAAACCGGTATCTTGCAAGCCACAATACGTCAAGGTAAACCGCTGTCTTACAATAATTTGTTAGACGCCGATGCTGCGCTTTCTTGCGTTGCAGAATTCTCAAACCCTACCTGCGTGGTGGTTAAGCATGCGAACCCTTGCGGCGTGGCAACGGCCGAGACGATTGAAGCGGCCTTTGAGCGTGCGTGGGATGCTGATAGTAAATCTGCTTTCGGCAGTATTATTGCATTGAACGAACCGTGTAACGAAGCGGTAGCGCAACTGTTATCTAAGCGTTTTGTTGAAGTGGTGATTGCCCCGGGCTTCACGAAAGAAGCCTTAGCTCTATTGGCGCCAAAACCTAACATGCGCTTATTAGATGTCTGTCAGATTCCTGCAATTGAAGGTATTCAAGTGCGTTCAATCGTCGGCGGCGTGATTATGCAAAGTCGTGATGATGTGAATATTGATGTTGATGCGCTTGAATGCGTAACAAAAAAAACGCCGACAAAAGAGGCCTTAGAAGCGATGGGTTTTGCATGGCGTGTGACGAAACATATTAAATCGAATGGCATTTTGGTCGCGGGTGATAAAGTCACCTTAGGTGTTGGCGCAGGTCAAGTGTCTCGTATTGATGCGGTTGATTTAGCTATTTTAAAAGCGCCTGAAGATTTGTCAGGTGCGGTTTTAGCATCCGATGCGTTTTTCCCGTTTCGCGATAGCATTGACACGATCGCAAAAGCGGGTATTAGAGCGATCATTCAACCAGGTGGTTCTAAGCGGGATGATGAAGTGATTGCAGCCTGTGATGAACATGGTATTGCGATGGTCTTTACAGGGAGTAGATGTTTTAAACACTAGAGGGTTTTCATATGGCATTAGTTGGCGTGATCATGGGTTCCAAGTCGGATTGGTCGACGATGGAGCATACCGTTTCCATGTTGGAGCAGTTAGGCGTTCCCTTCGAAACGAAGGTGGTGTCTGCGCATCGTACACCGGATCTTTTATTCGAATATGCCAAAACGGCAGAAAGCCGCGGCATCGAAGTCATTATTGCCGGAGCAGGTGGGGCGGCGCATTTGCCGGGCATGGTTGCAGCGAATACGGTGTTGCCGGTTTTGGGTGTGCCTGTTGAATCTAAATCGTTAAAGGGAAAAGATTCTTTGTTATCGATCGTGCAAATGCCCGGCGGCGTGCCTGTTGGAACGTTGGCTATCGGCAAGCCCGGTGCAATTAATGCGGCGTTATTAGCAGCTAGCATTATTGGAAACAAACACACTGAATACAAAGAAGCGATTCGAAAGTTTCGTGAAGAGCAAACGCAAAACGTATTGAATAACCCAGATCCAAGTGAGTAAATGATGAGAGTAGGAATTATCGGAGCCGGCCAATTGGCTCGCATGTTAGCATTAGCGGCGCATCCTTTGAATATCCAGTGTCATTGTATGGGGGTTTCTAAAGAAGACCCTGCCATGCTAGTGTCTGATGTCACTATCGTAGCGGGTAACGATGAGAAGGTGATAGAAGAGTTCGCGCATACAGTTGATGTGATCACGTTTGAAAATGAAAATGTTGATCGTGGGCTTGCGAGTGTGTTGTCTGCCAGCTCTCCTTTGCGTCCGGGTATTGATGCTTTGGAAATGTCGCAAGATCGTTTGGTTGAAAAGCGTGGGTTTGCCGCATTGGATATTCCTGTTGCCCCTTTTGTTGCGATTAATTCGTTAGACGATCTGAAGGTGGCTGCTACGCAAGAGCTTGGCTTTCCTTGCGTGTTGAAGACACGCCGTTTTGGCTACGATGGGAAAGGTCAGTATGTTATTAAATCTGAAGATGATATTGAGAAAGCCTTTTCGTTGTTGGGCGAACATCCTTTAATTCTCGAAGGGTTCATCAATTTTGAGTGTGAAGTGTCGATTGTTGCAGTTCGTCGAAAGAATGGCGATACGGCGTTTTATCCCTTGACGAAAAACGAGCATCGAGACGGCATTTTACGCATTTCAACGGCACCGTTTGTGCAAGATGATTTGCAAACAAAAGCTAAAGCGTGCGCTGAAACCCTAATGACTTCAATAGAGTATGTTGGCGTACTTGCGATTGAGTTTTTTGTGAAGGATGGCGAGTTGATTGTAAATGAGTTCGCACCCCGCGTGCATAACTCAGGTCACTGGACGATAGAAGGTGCGCAGACTTCACAGTTCGAAAACCACATTCGCGCTGTGTGCGATTTACCTTTGGGCAGCACCGCGCTCGTGCAGCCGTCGATGATGATTAATTTTATCGGGCACATGCCGTTACGTGAAGAAGTGTTGGCCTACCCTGGCGCGCATTTTCATGATTATCAAAAATCAGCCAGAGAAGGGCGCAAGCTGGGTCATGTGACTGTGTGTTCTGATGTCGGATTTGATGCGTATCAAAAATTGATTGACTTGGCCTCTGAATAAGGTGGATCCCGTATCAAGTTCGGGATGACGTGCCATGCGTCTCCCCGGCCCCCGAGCCGGGGTCCATCAGATTAGAAATGGATCCCCGATCGAGTCGGGGATGACGGGGTAGGTATGCGTCTTCCCGGCACTCGTCTCAATGTCACTTTATTTGGGCGTTACAGGTGGCGCCACGCTTGGGTCAGGTCTAGAGGTTTCTTCTTTAGTTTTTTCAATCTTCTGTTTTTTAAATAGATGGTGAGGTGATCTAATCACACCCAAGAACGAATCAGTATTTCTTTTTCCCGCTGCCGGCTTTTTCTCTTCTGGTATAACCCTTGAAAAAATGATTTCTGGCAACATAGTTTCGGGCCCCGATTGCAACCCCCTTAATAAGTCATCATCGTTTAGCTCAGACACATCAGCGAATACGGTGGGTTTATCGAATTTAAGCTCTACCCTTTCACGTGTTGTTTCGTCTATGGCGTGAGTAATAGATTCAAGCCCAAGTTGTTTTAGTTGCTCTATGGTTTCATGCAGCATCAAATCACTTGTTGGAAAACCGATATTACATTGTCTATGTTCTGCATAACGTTTA
This sequence comes from Legionellales bacterium UBA7366, assembly GCA_002469885.1. Classification (GTDB taxonomy): domain Bacteria; phylum Pseudomonadota; class Gammaproteobacteria; order UBA7366; family UBA7366; genus UBA7366. The sequence goes on from DKOI01000052.1 coordinate 12,419, forward strand.
AATAGCCCGACAAATTTTTGGCTCGATCGTCACTAAGCAGTGCTAATGTGCTAGTGAGTGCAGTTTCACCAGTGTGTTTATTTTTGTGATTTAGGGCTGCGCCCTTGCTCAGCAAGTATTGGGCCACTGTGTATTGGTTTTGCTGAGTTGCCGTGATTAAAGGCGTGTCCCCGAGTTCGTTTAGGCAATCCACGTTGATAATGTTTGAAAAAAGAATGAATAAATTTTCACTTCGCATGTGCGGTGTTGAGTGGTGGATTTATAAAAAGCATAGTCACTGTATCGATAACCCGGTTTATATTCTGCCTTCATATGGTTATGGAAGACAGTAAAAATGTTCTTTGCCTCTTTTCTTGCGGGTTGGCCGTGTGTGAATTCAAGCTTAATGTACTCTAAGAGATTGTAGTGAGTCAGTCCGTTTAGCGTAAAAAAAGAAAGCTTGGGGTTGTGCGAGCAGAAATAGAAAATTGCATGCTTTTCTGAAGTCATCTTTTGAATTAAGAAGGGTGGCTTCTTGTAAAACCCAGATCGATATAACCTAACCAAGAGGGATTGTGCAAATGCAAATTTTTTGTGCTCGAGCTCAAACTCAGAGGCTTGAGAATCGTTATCTTTGCCTGGGGATTGTAATAAGGTTTCTCGGTCTTAAGTTGACATTCGCATTGCATTAATCACAAGTTGCATTGGTGTTAGCTCAGATAGTGCGGCAGTAACATTATTTTGTGCACGACATAATGTGTATAATGGCAGCCGTTCGTCGCTTGATTTTTTAGCATAAGCGTTTTTAAGATGTTGTGGAAGCGAGCTTTAGTTCGGCTTTTTTTGTGGGTAAGCACGGCTCTCATCATTTTAATGAGCAGTCCATCGATAAACTGAGGTTCAAGTGGATCTCTTTTTGCAGTTGAAAAAAGATTGAAACCAGCTTTTTGTTCGCCTTGCATGTTTTTATTCTCGCTGTGATTATTGTTCGTTGTAGGGTAGCACAGAAAGCTTAAGGTAATATTAAGAGCTCAAGGTTTTATGATAATAAATCATAAGTTAAACCCAACTTTTCGAGCGAGACACAGCTTGCGTATTTTTATGTACCTGATAAAATTACTTTTAAATAAATAATAACTTACAGGGATTTACTATGTTTTTTGCAAAACGATTGCTAACTAAAACACTAACATCAACCGCTTCTTTTGGCGTTCGCTCTTCACAGTTAACCGGAATCGCACGCATGAGTTCATTTAAAAGTGAGCCACTTGCCATTCTCCAAAAGCCGGGCATAAAAGATGTTTTTTTTGACCCTATGCACAGTCAACAATATCAGGCCCAAATATCGAGCATGCTTCTGGGGGCTGCTCAAGATTCTGAGCAAGAAATCTCTGATGATTTAATGAGGCCTTATTCTGATTCGCGTAGTAATGTTCTTTACGCCGTTGTCTCTGCTGATGATGATACACCTGAAGATTCTTTGCATGACTTGGATGATTTAGCAAAACTTGGCGTTTTAACAACACCAAAGAAAGTGCTCAATACGGTGCTTGTTTTGTCCAGTAAGATTTACTTGGATATTAAGAGTCAATTAGTAAAACAAAACGCGCCCAATGTACTTTGCGTGGTGCGGGAGAAGGGGGAGATGCCTGCTCAAATTGATGAAACATCAACGATATCAGTAAATAGTCCATTGGTTATATTTTGTGGCGACAGCCAGCTAGATAAAGCATTTAAACAGGTGATGGAAGTCTTCTCAGAAGGCAGTAAAGGCGAGGCAACTAAGTTAGAAATTGTTGAAGCGATATTGAAATTGCATGAACCTTCCGTGTTGGATGATGAAGATATTACAGAAGAAATGTCTGTCTCAAACGGGTTGCGCCCATAGTTGTTATTGGCGCCGTCTCTCCGGAAATGAGTAGCATTATCCGGGGTCCATTCTAATTAAGATAGATCCCGGATAACGCGCTTCAAATCCTAAGCAATCGTTTTAGCCCTCGCCCACAAGTGGCGTTAATGAATAAATCAAAAATTGGTCTCCCTCACTTGTAGGAGAGGGCTGTGTTTTTTTAAATTTTACCCTCACCCTCACCCTCACCCTCACCCTAACCCTCTCCCGTAAACGGGAAAGGGAATTTTGACCATATATTTATTTATTCAACAACGCCAAAAAATGGGAGACGGAATTTAATCATAACCTAATTTTAGATTAAACGTCGCCTTGATCTTGCGCTGGTGCTTGAATTTGCATTTGTGCTTGATCTTGCGCTGGTGCCTGATCTTGCGTCTGGTTTAGTGCTTGATCATTCGATTCGTTGGTAATTTGATATTGAGATTGATCCTGATCCTGGGTTTGTAGTTCATCAGCAAATAGCGTCATTGGGGCTAATGCGACTAGGCCTGTTAGGGCGATGGTAGCGAATTTATTTTTCATTGTTATTATCCTCGTTGTTTTTTAAATACAAAACTATTTTACCGCGTTCTTAATGGCGATAATACCCATATTTGGTAACGGTTTGTATCACGATGCTATAAGAGGTCGCAGAAGTGACTGAATCATGTCATTGACTGTATATATAATAATGTATATGATCCGCCGTTAATTTAAACAATTTAAATGGGGGATTCGCATGTTTGGGAAGCACGGTCAAGTCGTAGGGTTATCTAATAGACCCTTTAAAAGACAACGAATAGAGGCTTGAGAAACTGGGGGCTTAGCGCCTCACTCATTTAGTTTGCGAATGCCTTCATTTATTTCGGATACCCCCGCCTCGCTTGCTTCCGGCGATATATCATTATCGTCTGACTGGACTGATACATTGAGCCCACCAACTGATCAAGGGGTTAGCAGTATGGTATCTGTTTCCTTGCTGCTCGGCGTATCGCGTTTTATCCCTGACGATGGCGGTATCGTTTTTCAAGGAGGAAAGGGGACCTGTTCTTTTGAGGCTGAGTTGGGAAAGGGAAAATTTGGCTCGGGGATTCGTATAAGCTCGAAACCTCAGGGCATCATCAATTTAACTTTCCGGCTCAGGTTGCTGTTAAAGAGCAGCATCTTAGTAGGGAAGGGACTTACCTTCATATTGAGCAGGTCAGAGAAGTTAATGCGTTGTATCAGCTGCATCGTTTTGCAGGCTTGTTTTGCTCGGGAGTAGATGAGCAAAAGAGCACTTCAGATGAGATTGTATGCAAAGGGCCGCATATACTCGCAGGGCGTATTATTGAAGGCGAACGTTTTGATAAATTTACAGGCGCGATGTTTGCTCACTTTAGAGAAAACCCTCAGGCCCACCAATTAGATGTTTGTTTGATGATGCTTGATTTGTTCCAAGCGCTATTAATAGCTGCAAATGATTTAAATTTTAAATCCAAACTAGTCCATCATGATCTTGCACCTCGTAATATGCATGTGCAAACTTTTCCTGATAAAGATGATATAGAAGTGAATTTTTTGGATTTTGGAGGAGTGCGCAAAGTTGGGGAGTCAATGTACGGGACCTTTACCTGTAATGAATACTGGTGTGATAAAACAGATGTCTTTGGAAAAACGGCCATGCCTAAAACAGATGCTCATTGTATTTCAGAAATAATGAATGAAGTTTTCGAGACATATCTATCGATAGTAAAATCACGAAAGCTGCTCGATATGGATATGGTTTTATTGCCCTATATCATTGACGGTGTTAAATACGGGTATGAAGGGCGACTAGGTTCTATAGATGCAATTAAGTCTATAAAAAGTTCCCTTAGTTCGAGAGGCCTGCAATTACGTAAACCTGCAGAAGATAAGGCGTGTTCAATCTTACTTGAGCTGAGTATGGGGGGTGGTGAAGCATCTCGGGTAGGTTCTCGGGGGTCTTTGCCGGCTGAAGAAGAGGGCTTGAAACAGATGGTAGAATCAGAGGCGCCATTTTCCTTAAAAACACCGAGTTTTGTCAATAATCTTCAGCGCGTTACATTGTCAGATAAGCCGAGTTTCTTTTCAGAAAAAAATTCAACGCCATTAAGAGCGGTGGATTTATCGGCAGTTTTTTCTGATACTCCTGCGTGCCGGGATGACGAATACCGCGTCTCCCTGGGCCTCTAGTCGGAGTCTATTCTGATTAAAACGGATCCCCGATCGAGTCGGGGATGACGGGAAAGGTGTGCGTCGCCCCGGCCCCCGAGCCGGGGTCCATTTCAGTAGCGGGATTATCAGGTGCAAATAAAGCATTATTTCCCTGTGCTCCTTGGCGCTGATTCTGTTATGCGTTGCTTTTTATGTGGGGGAGGGACTGCAGGGCCAGTAGAAAAAGCTCCTTGGGCTGCGAGCGCGCTGGCTGTAGAGTGACTAGTACGCTTTGAATTTCTCTGTGCGGCATTCAATAATTCGACTATTTTTATGAATATCGCCTCCCTTTCGGTTGTAGGTGCTGTAGCTTCCCAATCAGCGGCTTTTTGACAGGCGCTAAGCGCTGTTTCACCGTCTTTATTAGTGTGTGTGACGTCCGCTCCACGTTCTAGCAATAACATGACCCTCTCAACCTCACCATAACGAGCAGCAATAATCAGTGGTGTATCATCCTTATGATCAGGCGCGTTAATAACATCATCACAGAGCATCTCTTTATACGTTTGAATGGTTAAGCTAGTGCAGTGGCTCACTTTGCTGATCCAGGGCTGTCCTTTAGTGTCAGCAAGGTTAGCGCCTTTTAGGTGATTGAAAAGGGAGTGTAAGCAGTTGCGTCGTAATGGTTCGTCTTCTAGTTCGAGCATGACATCAAATACGTTTTGCCCAGAGGATTTGTCTTCTAGCTCAATTCTGGCGCCATTTTCTAAGGCGAGCGATAATGACGTCGAATCCCCGCGTTTTGCGACCTGCATTAGAAACGTGCTCTGGCTTGTTGAAAAGCGATGGTTGATATTAAAGCAGTCGTGTTCTCGAAGCAGTTTGATAGTGGCTTCAGTTTCTGGGACTAAGAGATCGCTCTCTTCGTCCTCGTCCAGTCCGCGCCATAAACGTAGTAAATTAGCCATGAGAACCTCGTAACCTGTACTTTCATGTCTTAATTTTACGATAAATGGGAATTTCTTAAGGAATGAAGTTGAGCTCAGCAGGTTTGCAAGCTCTTCTAAAAATTTTGGGTATTCCCCCTTTTGTAGTATCTGACAATAGGCTACTAACCAGTATTCCGCGAATGGGTTGAGGTCCGGAGAGTCAGTAAAGAGTCTATAGATGCAACTAAAGTGTTTTGGCGTTTTACACATAGCGAACAGACTGGAAGAAAGCTTCATGTCTGACTTTAATTGACCGAACTTGGAAATCGTTGTATCCGTATAACTGATCATATCCGATATGTCCTCATGAAACTCAAGCAGCCAAGCAAGGTTCAGTATTGTATTTGATTGGTAGGAAGGGTATTCGTTCGACAGCAGGATCTGCTTTGTCGTGCTTATTCTTTGCATGGCTTTGTTGTCTTGAAACAAACGATGCTCTTTGATGTTCTCATCTAAAGGGTAGTTGATAATTAGCATGCTACAAAACATATCTGGGCGCTTGTGTGCGTACGTTAACTTACTGCTTTTCTCTTCTTTGCTTAGCGCGGCGGTTGACAGTGGGGTGAGGGTTCTAGGCGAGTCAAAATTCTTTCTCTCGTCAACGGCTTGCATGATTGGCGTTTTACCTTGTTAGTTCTTTTTTCGAAAATACTGGCTATAGAATTTTCCTGGGGTATTAACGCGATAAAGTGCTTGCAAGTATAAATACCCATGAGATGCGTGAACGTGTATTAATGCTTGATTCTGCTGATATTGCTGGGGGTTTAGTGCTAAGCTTAGCAAGAAGAAAAAAAGAAGTTTATCCTGAGAGATTTGAAGGGCAGGTCTTCCGTCTAGAAAAATATTGACTTCATTGAGGGCTTTGATATTTTTCATAATAGTGCGGTTAAAAAATTTCTGAGGTTTGCTTTGGGTGTGTAATTCTAGTTTTATAAAGAATGAGGTGCACTCCAGCATAAGTGATTCATGCGTTAATAGAGGGAGGTCTAAACCGCTCAATCGACACTCCTTTTCGATGTCAAAATCATCTTGTTCAACAATATAATTTGCCATTGCTTTGTGCTTGTATAGAAGTGCAATATAAAAGGCAGTGTCGTGTTGTTTTTCATTCGTGCTATAGATTGGTACACCACTTTCAAGCAGCATTTTCATCTTAGACACGCTGCCTGATTGCGCGATAATTTGTCTAAGGCCTAATAATTCAGGATGTGTAGGGTTTGATTCAAGTCTCAAGTGTGGCAAAGAATCAGTGGCAGGTTTTTTTTTATGTTGATCAACAAAATTTCTTAACAAGAATTCACTGAATAACATTTTTATTAATTAATCTAATGAATATCGATCGCAGCAGCTCATCATCAACGCCTGCGGATTCGATATTACTCTCGTTCGTTTGTGTCAGCTGGTATCGAGTACTTTCATTCGTGAGTGTAAATAAATTTGCTGTTTTGAATTCTTCATCTTTTCCAATGCTCGTAAGCGCTCTGTCAAAAGCTTGATAATCAGAATGTTTTTTTACTTGAGTCGCTTGCGCTAATAGCAGTTGCAGCAAGGTTGTTCCAACACTCTTTGGGTTCAACCCTTTGGTGATCATTCTAGTCGCCATGGATATGTGGGACAGCCCTAAGCTCTCGCCAATCACTTTTTCTTTTGATTTTTTTAGGCCAAATCTTTCTGCAACAACATTTTGTAGCTTAATGCGAAAATGAGTTTCCCTGTCATCATTTAATCTTGCATGAATTAAAAAATCCCCAATAGCTTGTGTGACTATGGTATTTTTTGCTAATGAGAGTATATGATTTGAAATCTGATCGGCTTTGTATCGCAATGCGTTGATTGCGCCCTGCGCGCATTTTCCGGTTTCTTCCATTAGGGTTTTTAAATGTTGTTTTTTAGTGGAGGTCGGCGCCTTTGAAAACATCATGTAATGTAGAAAAGTCTCCAGATCTTTTTTTCCTTGTGAGGAAAAAGCCTTGAATATCCCAAACGATGTGGATTGAAGCTTTTTTGAGAGTTGGGTAAATAGCGTGTTACCTGCGAGAGGGTTGAGCTTGTATTTGGTCATCATGTTAAGAGCCAACTTTTCTAGAGTTTCAATTTGTCTCATCATTGTTTTGTTTGATTTTTCGAGGTAGACAGGTTTTTTTCGTCTTGATTTAGTTCTGCTTACAAGCGAAAGAGCTTTTGTTCTGCAGGAGGTTCTTTTAGGTCACTTATAAAGTGCTGAGTTAGAGATGGCTGCGTGAGGAAGTCTTGTAAGTGCATTTTGTGTTTCTCCTGTTTATATTTTTTTTATAGAACACATATTATTGTTAATTTAATGGATTCCCTGCCAAGATCAAGATGTCAAAATTGTTGACTTTACTGCATTGCTGCGAGCAGAAAAGCCGTGAGGCGATATCTTGAATGCATCTAAGTTCTATGCGCTAATTGGGTCAAGTCCGGGATGACGGTGTTGCGTGTCCGGGGTTACGGAGTGTGCGTCACCCCGGCCTCTGAGCCGGGGTCCATCAGATTCAAAATGGAGCCCCCGATCGAGTCGGGGGTGACGAGCTCCTTATGACATTTGTTTAATGCTAACCAACTGCTCTTCGAGTTTTCCTCTGGCAGTGAGCGCGTCTTGCAGTCGCACACGTTCTTGTTCAACCACAGGCGCAGGGGCTTTTTTCACATAATTTTCATTATTCAATTTACCTTCAAACTGCGAGATATTTTTTTGGATCTTATCTATCTCTTTTTGCAATCTTGCACTTTCAGCTTCAACGTCGATCAAGCCTGCCATCGGGATATGAATTTCCATGCTACCAACGAGAGTGGTGGCCGATTGTGGAATGTCTGCTTGACCGTTTGTCACAGTGATCGATTCGAGTTTGGCGAGTTTTTTCAAATAACTCTCAGAGCTTGCTAGCCAGCTTTCTTCGTTCTTATTCGTTTTATGAAAAATTGCGTTAATATCTTTTGACGGTGGAATGGTCATTTCAGACCGCACCGTACGAATGTTAACAATCACTTGTTGTAACCACGCAAATTCAGCTTCGATGCTATCATCAATCAACGCATCGTTCACAGTAGGGTAGGCTTGTAACATAATCGTGTTACCGGCGTTGCCTGTTAGCGGTGACACGCGTTGCCAGATCTCTTCAGTCACAAACGGCATAATAGGGTGGAGTAAGCGCAGAATGCTTTCAAGCACATTCGCAAGCGTGTGGCGCGTACCACGAAGCGCAGCCTCTGAGCTTTCTTCATTATAAAGAACCGGTTTAACCAGTTCTAAATACCAATCGCAGAATTCATTCCAAGCAAATTCATACAGGCAGTGTGCCAGCAAGTCAAAACGATACTCTTTAAAATGCTTGTGCGCGGTATCAATCGTTTTTTGCAAGCGCGCCAAAATCCATTTATCGGCTAAGGATAATGTCATGTCGGTATTGTCGATACCGGTATCTTTATCTTCCGTATTCATCAAGACAAAGCGTGACGCATTCCATAATTTATTGCAGAAGTTGCGATAGCCTTCTAAACGGTTCACATCAAAACGAATATCACGGCCCGTGCTTGCGAGTGCGCAGAAGGTGAAGCGAACCGCGTCTGTGCCGAACGGTAAAATACCGTCAGGGAATTCAGTGCGCGTCGCTTTTTCAATTTTCGGCGCCATCTTAGGCTGCATTAAGCCTTGCGTACGTTTTTCAATTAAGCTCTCAAGGTCGATGCCGTCGATTAAATCAATCGGATCAATCACGTTCCCTTTAGACTTCGACATTTTTTTGCCGTGCGGATCGCGAATGAGGCCGGTGATATAAACTTCAGTGAAAGGAACTTCATCCATAAAGTGCAAGCCCATCATGATCATGCGTGCGACCCAAAAGAAGATAATGTCGAAACCCGTCACTAAGGTTTGCGTTGGGTAATAACGACTAAGCGCGACAGTGTCTTGTGGCCAACCCAAGGTTGCAAACGGCCATAGGCTTGATGAGAACCACGTGTCTAACACGTCGTCATCTTGTTTTAGTTCAAGATCATCAGCTAAGCCATAACTTTTACGCACAGCTTCTTCGCTTTTACCAACATAGACTTTGCCATCGTTGTCATACCACGCAGGGATGCGGTGTCCCCACCAGAGTTGACGGCTGATGCACCAGTCTTGAATGTTTTCAAGCCATTGGTCGTAGGTGTTTTTCCAGTTGCCTGGAACAAATTTCACGCGCCCATCATCAACGGCTTTTAATGCTTTGTTGGCTAAAGGCGCCATGTGTACGTACCACTGATCGGTGAGGTAAGGTTCTAATACAACCCCTGAACGGTCGCCGTAAGGAATCGTTAATTTATGATCGTCGATTTTCTCAATTAAATCTTGCGCGGTTAAATCGTCAATCATTTGCTTTCGTGCATCGAAACGATCTAAGCCCTGATATTTTTCCGGTGCATTTTCATTGATCGCAGCATCGTCGGTGAGAATATTTAATTTATCAAGATTGTGACGTTCGCCCATCGCGTAATCGTTAAAGTCGTGCGCGGGTGTGATCTTCACACAACCCGTACCGAAGGTTGAGTCGACATAATCATCAGCAATAATGGGGATTTCTCTGTCGGTTAACGGTAGACGAATCATCTTGCCGACAAGGTGTGTGTAACGCTCATCATCAGGGTGAACGGCAACGGCCATATCGCCCAGCATGGTTTCAGGTCGGGTGGTTGCAACAACCAAGCATTCATCACTATCCACCAGTGGGTAACGGATGTGCCATAAGTGTCCGTCGCTCTCGACGTTTTCAACTTCCAAATCTGAAATAGCGGTATGCAGCTTAGGATCCCAGTTCACGAGACGTTTGCCGCGATAGATTAAGCCTTGATCGTACAGCTCAACAAAGGCGTGAATAACAGAATCAGAAAAACCTTCGTCCATTGTGAAACGTTGACGTGTCCAGTCAACAGACGATCCTAAGCGACGCATTTGTTCGCTAATCGTATTGCCGGATTCATGCTTCCATTCCCAGATGCGCTCAACAAAGTCTTCACGGCCTAAGTCGTGACGTGTTTTGTTTTCTGCGAGCAGTTGGCGTTCAACCACCATCTGTGTGGCAATGCCGGCGTGATCGACGCCAGGTTGCCAAAGTGTTTTGTCGCCTAACATGCGATGATAGCGTGATAAGATGTCCATGATTGTGTGTTGAAACCCGTGACCCATGTGTAATGTGCCAGTCACGTTTGGTGGCGGAATCATAATGCAGTAAGGGTTTGTTGCATCTTTTTGCGGCGCAAAATAATGCTCGTTTTCCCAGTTTTTATACCGCTTGGTTTCTATTGATTTTGGATCGTATGTTTTTTCCATGGACTTAATCTCACAGTTTATGTGTTGTTAGCTCGCAAGCATTTTGTCGGTAGGTTTTGTAGCGTTCTCTACCGAGTGCTTGTTCATTGTCGTTATTCGTAATAATTTCTGCTATCCGCCGATAGCGATTGAAGAAGGGCGGAATCTCATCGCACAAGTTCACGAGCATAGTATGGTTCGTGGTTGGCGGTGTGTCATGACCGATTTGCACAGGCGGTGCTGGATCTATTTTTTCATTGGCGAGACTGTGTGGTACAAAGCTGTTGTCTTTGTAGGTCCACAAAAACTCATCAAGTTGATGCGCCATTTCTTTCGTCGGTGCATGAATATAAACGCGGTGTTTTTCTTTGTACGCTTTTTCAATTAAGCGGCAAGCAAATGCGAGCCGGGAATCCGGGCTCGCATCTTGCAGAATATAGAAAGCAACATTTGGATTAGCCATTACGCCTCACATTTTGCTAATAAATATTCCATTAACATTGGGACGGGACGACCACTAGCCATTTTTCCGTTTTTCGTTGTCCAAGCGGTGCCTGCGATATCGATGTGTGCCCAACGGTAATCTTCTGTGAAGTATGACAAAAAGATACCGGCGGTGATCGTACCGGCTGCGCGGTAGTTTCCACAGTTAGCCACATCTGCGCAATCACTTTTTAAGTAATGCTTGTAGCTGTCCCACAAGGGCAGTTGCCATGCAAGATCTTGGCTCTCGTTGCTCGCGCCGATTAAGTCGTCAATTAACGGTTGATCATTCCCCATGATGCCGCTGGCTTCGTGGCCTAACGCAACGATCACAGCGCCTGTGAGAGTCGCCATGTTGATCACCACTTCAGGGTTGAACTTTTTACAGTAGCTAAGCGCATCACATAAAATGAGACGGCCCTCAGCGTCGGTGTTTAACACTTCAATGGTTTTGCCAGAGTAACTCGTTAAGATGTCGCCCGGTTTGTAAGCGGTGGACGATGGCATGTTTTCAACCGTAGGGACTACGCAAACCACGTTGATTGGCAATTCGTATTCACAACACGCTTTGATTAAGCCGATAACGGTGGCTGCACCACACATGTCGTACTTCATTTCTTCCATGCCGCCTGAAGGTTTGATAGAGATGCCGCCTGAATCGAATGTGACACCTTTTCCGACAAAGACAAACGGTTTGTCTTTCGCGTTTCCGCCTTTATATTCCATTGAAATGAGCTTGGCTTTGTTTGCGCTGCCTTGACCGACGGCGAGCAATGAACCCATTTTCATTTTTTTCAATTGAACATGATCAAGTACGGTGGTTTTCACTTTTTTGTATTTTGTCGCCAATTGCTTCGCTGTTTTGGCTAAGTAAGCTGGTGTGCAATCGTTGCTAGGCATGTTGCCCAAATCTTTAGTGAGCGACATCCCTTGTGTTACCGCGCGCGCAAAGTCCGCAGCGCCGGCAATGGTGTTAACGTCAGTTTTGTTGTCACCGTGTATTACCAATTTTTTTAATGCGTTAGGGCTTTTCTTGCTAAGGTAGTCTTCAAACTTATAGTTTGCGGTAAAGCACGCATAGGCGCTTTGTAAGCTTTTCCAGAAAAGATCACGCTTAGCGACGGTGATTTCTTCGAGGTAAGAGGTTGCGTTTTTCGCTTTGGTGGCATTCACGGCTTTCATTGCAGCAGTGACGATGTTGGTGTAGCCCTGAGAATCTGTTTTGTCGCCAGCGCGGACTAATAATACGCGATCAGCAGCAACGCCTGATAACTGAGAGAGTAGCAGTGTGCTACCGGTGTCAGCTTTTAAGTCGCCGTTAGCAATGATTTTTTTTAATGCACCTTTAGAGGCTTTGTCGAGTTGTTTGACGGCAGCGGAGGTGTTTCCTTTGCCAACTGAGACTATGAGACAGCCTGATTTCTCTTTTTCGATGGTTGTTGCTTTGCTTGAGTAGTCCATTTAGGCTCCTTAATGTTATTACAAGATAATGATACACACGAAAGGCGGTATTATGGCATAATTCCATCACGCGATAATAGGAAAAGCGCTTGATTCTATTTAGATACTTGGCAAAAGAAATTTACACAGCCCTTTTAGCGGTAACGTTAGTCTTGGTTTTGGTTTTTTTAAGCAACCAAATTGTCCACTACTTGAGCTACGCTGCGTCCGGTAAAATTGCGGCCTCGGTTGTTTTGCGATTGATTGCATTACAATTGCCCTATTTATTAGGTTTGATGATGCCGATTGGTTTATTTTTTGGCATTCTACTGGCCTTAGGTCGACTCTATATTGATGGCGAGATGACAGTCCTTTTTGCTTGCGGTATGAGTGGCGGACAGCTGCTCAGAAAGGTCTTCGTTATTTCTACGGTTGTGGTCATGCTCATTGCAATGCTCACCATGTGGGTGAACCCTGTGATTGCGGCACGCAAAGATCGTTTGGTATCAACCGATGCCCCTGAAAATGCCTTGCTCCAAACGCTTATCCCTGGTCGCTTTATGACCTCTAGCGATGGTCGACGTGTTTTTTATGTTGAAGATGTCGGTCGTGATCATTTAGAGGCCAATGATTTGTTTATCGCAGAAATGCCGAGTGATGACGATGCTGATAAAGCGTGGACTGTGGTGTCGGCCCGATCAGGTCATCAGTCTACAAATTTGAATACAGGTGCGCAATTTATTGTTGCCAAAGAAGGGTACCGCTATCAAGGTGTGCCAGGCCAGAAAGATTTTGTCATCGTTAAATTTAGCAAATACGGTGCGAAGGTCGATCAAGTCACGCCGACTATTGTGCGATTGCAAGAAGACGCAAAACCGACAGCAGAGCTTTGGCACTCTAATGAAAGAGATGATATTGCAGAGTTGCAATGGCGTATCTCAATTCCGTTGGTGGCGCTGGTGTTTATTTTCCTCGGTGTGCCGCTGAGTCGTGTTCGTCCGCGTCAAGGACGATACGTGCAGCTATTGCCTGCGATTATCATTTGTATGGTTTATGTTAACTTGCTCTTCATGGCGCGTGCATGGTTGGAGCGTGGTTTATTGCCCGCGTGGTTTGGGCTGTGGTGGGTGCATGTTATTTTTGCGGCGATCGCATTCGTGCTCTATAAGCGCCGTCATGGATTACGGATAAGGCGCGTGAGGAAAAAATGAGATTAATTGAGCGTTACATTGGCAGTACAGTTCTGTGGTCTATCGGCGTTATCTTTCTGGTTTTTTTAGGCTTGGAGATTTTTATTCAATTCGTGAGTGAATTGTCTGATATCGGCGATGCAGATTATGGCACGTGGCAAGCGTTTATATACGTATTGCAGTTAACCCCCAATCAACTTTATACCTTATTCCCGGTGATGGCTCTATTGGGTAGTGTGATAGGGCTTGGTGTGTTGGCGTCTAATAATGAATTGACGGTCATGCGTTCATCGGGTGTGTCTATCGCGCAAGTTTTTGTTGCGGTGCTGCGCGTTGCAATCCTTGTGCTGATTTTTACAACGGTGATGGGTGAGGTGGTTGGTCCTTATCTGCAGCGTCATGCGGATGCAAAGCGCGAGCTCTTAATCAGTGGCGGCCAAGCCTTAGAAACAGCGTCAGGTGTGTGGGTGCGTTCTGCGGATAATTTCATCCATATTGATGAAGTGTTGGATCATCAAAATTTGCGTCATGTGACCGTATATCAGTTTGATAAAGACCATCAGTTATCATTATTGGCATCAGCCGAGCGCGTTGAATACATCAATGGAGCCTGGTGGATGACTGATATTAAAGAGAGTGTGTTTGCTGACGGGCGAGTGACGAGTCAACACACAGACCAAAAAGTGTGGTCGGTTGAGTTAAGGCCTGACTTATTCCAGTTGGGGTTTGCGCAAGCTGATTCAATGAATTTAGTGAAGCTTTGGCATTATGTGCAATACCGCGCAGAGAATGGGTTGCAAGTGTCGACTTATCAGTTGGCTTTTTGGAAGCGACTATACCAACCGTTGGCGACAATCGTCATGATGTTGTTGGCTATTCCGTTCGTGTTTTTTGGATCGATGAGAGCCATGACCATGGGGTTGCGAATAATCTTTGGCGTATTGGTTGGCGTCGGTTTTTTTATATTTAATGAGTTGCTGGGGCAGGTGAGTATTGTTTACCGAGTCCCGGCACCGTTGGCAGCAATATTGCCAATACTACTTTTTGCCGTGATTGGGGCGTTAATGATTAAGCGCGCACGTTGATAACATTAGGATAACAAGGGGGCGACAGCCTTAAAGTGACAATGAAAGAAAAAAGTTCAATTTCAATATATTCATGGATTGTGTGGGGTATTGGCGCCTCATTTTTCTTTATACAATATTTCCCACGCATTATTCCAAGTATCGCTACTGTGCGATTGATGCAAGACTTTCAAGTTGATGCGTTATCCTTGGGCGGATTGTCAGCGTTTTATTTGATTGCCTACATCAGCATGCAAGTCCCGGCCGGTGTTCTGCTCGACAGGTTTGGGGTCAGGCGGTTATTAATCGTTGCGGTGTTAGCCGAAGCGATAGGGTCTTTGGTTTTTTCAACCACTGAAACCTTGCACATGGCGGAGCTCGCTCGATTCTTGGGTGGCTTTGGTGGAGCGTTTGCTTTTGTCAGTGCGATGAAGTTAGCAATTTTGTGGTTTCCTGTGCGTTATTTTGGTGTGTTAGCGGGTGCTACGCAGGCATTGGGTATGTTGGGTGCCGCGATTGGGCAGGGGCCTATGGCGTTTGTTCTGTCGGTGTATAGTTGGCGTACCGGGCTATTGTTTTTCTCGGTAGCCTTTTTCTTGCTGGCCCTTATTGTCTTTTTTGTTGTCCGTGATCGTAAGTCACCAGTTCATAAGCCGGGTCAGCACGTTGCTCGCCCTGAGAAATTAGGTTTCTTAGATAGTTTGCTCTTCGTGCTTAGAAATCCGCAAAGCTGGATTAATGCAGGTTACTTAGGGTTGGTTTACGGGCCGACCATGGTGTTTGCAGAATTATGGGGCGTGAGTTATTTGCAGGGCGCTTATAATATTTCGCATGAAATGGCAGCAATGGTTGTGAGTATGGTGTTCTGGGGTTGGGCTGTGGGTGGTCCGCTTACAGGTTGGTTGTCTGATCATATTGGCCGACGTAAACCTATTATGCTTGCTTCTGCGTTAGCGAGTTTGGTGTTAATCACGCTCATCATTTACGGCACATTTATACCGTTGTGGATGTTGTTCGTTTGTTGTTTTTTATACGGCGTAGGGAATACGGGGGTTGGTGCGTCGTACGCTTTGTCGGGTGAAATAAATCCACGACGTGTTGCAGGCACATCGATTGCGTTTGCAAACATGGCGTCAATTATTATTGGTGCGTTCATGCAACCGATAGTGGGTTGGTTGTTAGTTTTATTTTGGGATCAAAAAATAGTTGACGGTGTGCCGTGGTATTCTGTTAGCGATTATCAGCAGGCGTTCATTTCGTTGCCAGTTTGTTTGATCGTTGGTTTCGTTTTTGCGATTTTTATAAAAGATTCGTATTGTAAACCGGTAGAAAAGTAAAAAAAGCTTTTAATTCTTAAGAGATTATGTTCTAATTAACTCGTTAGCAAGTTGCCTTGGTGTTAAAAAAAATAAGACACTGAACATTGATGTTTATCAGGCTGGTTGGATCCAGTTAACGCTGGAGGATTTATTCCGAGCCCCCCGTTTTTCGACCAGCCTGATAAGCATCAATGATAATCCGGAGACGGAAATTGACCACTCAGGAAATCACAAACCAAAATGAAATTATTACTCGCGACGATCTTATCGCCATGCGAGAAATGGTTTCTCAAACCGCTAAATTTATCGCTCTTTACGAGCAAGCATCCCAAAAAATCGAACGACATGAAATTGCTGGCGCGCAACGTTTAGAGGCGAGCGAAGATTACTTCCGCACACGCCTGAAAGAAATAAATCATTCATTAGCTGAAATGCAAAACATCATGTCGGAAGTCGGTGTGGCGCGTTTTTCAGTTGCTGCGGAAAATATTTTAGCTGATGGGCAGCAGCACGTAGATGCGTTGCAAACTGCGAGCACCGAATTATACGATCGATTAGCCTCAACCTTGATGCATCTCGAAGAGTCCGTGAAGAAAGCCAGCGATGAAGTGGCTGAAGTCGCCAAATATGTTCGCTATGACGAAATTAAGCAAGTCACGCTCACTGCAGTCCAAAAGATTAATGAAACCACAGAGGTCGCGGTGCGTCGTCTAACAGGCACATTGTCATGGCTGCACTGGGAACGCATCTCCGTTATCTTTATTATTGCGCTTGTTGTGGCATTAACAAGCAGTTTCGTTGGCGGCGGCTGGTCATGGCATACTGACGCACAACCTGAAATGGTCGCGCAAGAACTCCAGGCCGGTAAAGCCACCTTAAGCGCTTGGCCAGAGCTGAGCGTTCAAGATCGTGAGCTTATCAAGCGGGCGCTGAAGAAAGTCAGCTAAATTAAACGGGGGTCAGATCCCGTCAAAGGTGATAGCATGCTCTGGCCCCATTTGATCTGAGCCTGCGCAGCCTCCAAATCCCTCCTCTAACTAGCTGAAAATTTCGTAGATTCTGGCTTCCATGAGGCGCGATGGATTCTTTTTCAAGTAGTTAAATAACAATTAGCCCGTCAGTGGGCGCGCTAAATTTTTTCTATAATAAAAAGGTTAACTACACTAGCTCGTGCTACTCAAAAATCAATACGTTGAGTTAGGAGTTAGGGGAGGGGAGCTTGCAGCACTTACAAAATAGTACCCTAATACGCGCGATTAAATGGCGTAGACAAATGCATGCTGAGGATCGCAATTCAGAGAGCTCTTTTATCATTGCTCTTAGTGTGGCTTTGTTTGCCGTTTTCTACAGTGAAAAAGGGAGTGCGCAAAACAGCCTAGAACTTCTCGACATTTTTAACCCCGATGCCTTGAATTCTTGCGGCTTAGGCCTAAACTCAAATGATGGCGCTGGAGTTTTCATGGCATCAAGCTTGCCAAATGGCAAAACGCCGACAAGGAATATTGCTATTGGCGACCTGAATGGCGATGGGGTAGTCGCCTCAGTTGATGAAAATGGATTACCTAATCTCTCTGGAGAATTGATGTGGTCAGCTGGACTGCAGGGGATCGTTTCTAATCAGGTGATAAATCTCAATACGTTGCTGGTCGCAAATGACATAGATCAAAATGACACGCCCACGATTGATCCTGACAGCATCGTTATAACGGATAACATATTGTCTGATGCTCCTGGTGCAGCGGGCATGCTCAACGTTTCTGGGTTCAGTATCATTATTGACACGGGCCAGTTTGATTATTTGCCAACCGGGGACAGGGCAATCTTCGACGTGACATTTGATATCGTTTCTGGTGCTGATATTGTCTCTCGAACAGTCGAGCTGAGCGTCAATGGCACTGTAGGATCGGTCGTCAATATTATTGAAGGTACGATCAATGGAGAGGTGTTGTTGGGCACGGTTGGTAATGACCTGATTCTGGGTAATGGCAATGCCGATGGCGGATTTGAATATCTCTTTGGTAGCGATGGGGGTGATATTCTCTTAGGAACCAATGAGAGCGAGGACTTTGACGGGGGAGTTGGCAGCGATATTATTCACACCGGGGGGAATGATCCAAGCATTGGCGATTATACTCAGGCCTCACTAGGCGATGACGTCATCAATTTTGGAGGAAACCTTGTTGGTTTCCAAATAGTGAACTATGGCAGCATGTCAGCCGCCATTACTGCCAATCTGAACTCCTTTGATAACACGGGATCCGTAGATAAAGGCATCAATATCAATCTGGCGACCGGTATTATCAATGATGATGGATTTGGTAATTCGGAGACAATTACTGGGTCAGGTCGTGCCAGTGAAATTCGAGGCACCGATTTCGGCGATACCATGGTCGGTTCGGGATTTGATGATTCATTCATTATTCGTGGTGGCAGTGATTCAGTAAGTGGTGGGCTTGGGTTTGACCGGGTCGTCTATGAAGGCGGCGATGTTGGTAGCTTGACTGTTGACCTGGGGGCGCAGACGGCTTCGGGAACTTGGGGCGGCAATCCGTTCACCGACACATTGGGCAGCATCGAGTAGGTGCGCGGTGGCGGTGAAGACGACAACATGTTTGGAACCATTGCTAACGAACGCTTTGAGGGCCAAGGTGGTGACGATGGTTTGCAAGGCGGCGGCCTGGATGAGTACTACGGGAATGATGGCGATGACACTGTTACAGTTTCAGCGCTCGATTATGCGTTGGCAGACGGGGGTGATGGACAGGATACTCTGGTGTTTGCTGGTGGAGGGCAGATCATCGATTTTACTATGGATGAGTATCCCGAAACAACTTCGTTTGAACGCATCGACTTGGGTTCGAGTGACGGCATCACGACGCTTGTTGTTGACGAGTAGAATGTTATTGAGGCGTCTGATGAGGCCAACGACGACATTGCGTTCGTATTGGGCGACGGCTCCAATGCGATATTGATCGACGGAGACGGTGACGATATTGTGGATTTGAAAAATACTGGACAAATTGCAGGTGGGAAGTGGTCGCTTCATTCTTCAGATTCTACTGCTTATGCCGACTACAATGTTTACCATTACTCAGACGGTGCTTCGGTATTTGCTCGATTGGTTGTCGATGAAGATGTTGCTCTTAACCTTGATCTAATGTGATGGACGTCTTCCTAGCAAAAGGGGCCAAGTATTCTTTCCACCATTTAACTTCACTTCGTAGCTAAACTGAGAGATGCAAATGCTGGAAAGAATACTTGACCCCTTCTCTGTATCTGTCTGTTTATAAGAAACAAATATAACTGTTAAGAACCTTACGTTTTATATTCATAAAACCTCATGTACCTTTGTGTAATGGATAATTAATACAAGGAAGCAACAAACCATTTCAAACAATATTCGGGGGGGTATATGTTTTTACACAGGTCAAAACAATTCATTCAAAAAGGGGGGCGGTTATCCAGCCCTACCAAGCATACAACATTATCAACACCGTCACGTGCTTTTCGTACATCACTTGTTGACATTGCAAAGCTTCGAGTTGATGAAGCGAGAGCGGCTCAATATGCTCCAGCAGCGGGCTATCATAAAGATGCCCTAGAGGCTAAATGCTTTCGTGACATTTTCTCTGTCAATGACTTTGTCGGTGGATTAGCGCCTATGCCAAAGGAAAATAATGAACACAAATTGTCGACCTCTGTTTGGCTGACTTTTGCGGCCTCAGAATACGCTCTTACTGGTGGTATGCTATCGCCTTGTAAGAAAGGCTTACCCTTTAACGGGTCATTTACAGTGGATGATACGCCGTCATTTCATGAGCGAGTTCAGGTTGCGCCCCATGAGGTTTTTTTGTTTTACACATCAATTATTTTATATAGAATCACCCAGGATATCTTGAATAAATACGGTGACTTGATTATTCCGGTTGGCTTTGCAAAGAATTTGGAATACATATTAAATGGCAAGGGGGGTGTTGTTAACACGGGAAAGGGCGGTGCCTTTCAAGCTTACATTAACAATCCAGAGTTACTGGCTGACCTTAGTAAGTGTGCCCGAATTTCCTTTACGAAAACTGAAAAGGAGTCATTTCGTCTTTACTATAAAAATGGTTTGTCAGGAAAGAAAAAGAAGGTTTTGCAGGTGGAAAATGACGTTGCTGCACGGTTACGCCCGAATCCAGGATCATAGCAACAAGGCTGAAAGCCAGGCAGTGTTTTGAAATTTCCTAAGAGAGTAGGATGTTGACTCTACTACTAAGTGGCCTACTTGGAATCGGCTGTCCTCAGAAGAACGATCTCACCGCCTTTAACTTTTTCGCGGGGACGCCATATATTTCCATTAACCGTGATAGAGCCATCTTCAATCCAGGCTTGGAGCTGGGAGCGTGAAAAATCAGGAAACATAATGGCTAACGTTTTGTCTAAACGTTGCCTTGCGTGTTCTTCGTCTATTTCGGCATTCAATTCAATTTGCTTGTCCATATTCTCGCACTACGATTCAAAGCAAGATAATAACGTTATTGCGTGCAATTGTTAACGTATAAACGCAAGCTCTTGGTAAATAATGAGAGCAACAATCAATATGGCGCAAAAAACATGCAAAAGCATGGCTTTTCCTGATAGGGGTAGGGTCCAGAGTGGGGTCTGAACCTGTCAAATACATTTGTTCTATGAATCCCAGCTCGGAGGCAGGAATGATGCTCGTCGCGTCTCCCCGGCCCGCGATCCGGGGTCCATTATAATTAGACTGGACCCCGGATCGAGTTCGGGATGACGAGGGAAGAGATCAGGTCCGGCATGCCGTTGAGTTGCGCTACATCGTAGTGTAACCGCTAGCTGGTCTGGTAACTTCTTCTTGGAGTGCATCTTGTTGCTTTATAATCGCCTGAAGCGATTTTGCTGATGGCGTCACAAAGTGTGTGGGTGCAAACCCGCGGCGACCGTATGAAAAGTCGTCTGTAGGCAAGTCAATATCCACTTGTGTTAAAGCGCCTTGGACTGGTCTCACTACTTTTAATAGCTTTTGTTCTTTATCCAGAAACTCGCGGATATCACCATAGGATGCGGCAACTTGGTCAATACGAGCAAGTATAGGATCAAGATTATTCCCTGAGGTTAAATCAATAGTCGTCGCGCACGTGTTATCAGCAAAGCGTTTAAAAAATTCATGGTCAACATGCGCGCCAATTTTTACAAAAATGAAATGGGGTGGATTGCTTTGGTCTTTGTATGCATCAATACGTTCTGAAAGCTCTGTTCTTTCTTGAAATGTTGATAATCCATCGGCACCATCTGTAAATATCATAACAGTGGTGTGCCGTTCACTAATTTTAGTGGCATCATCAACCGTATTAAGGACATCTAAGATAGTGCCGTCTAAGCGAGTTCCGCCGCTAAATTTGTCTTTTTCTGCAAGCAACTGATTGCGAAGTTGAGCGTCACTGGCGGGGAGGGTAGATAAGGTTTTTGATACGGCAGAAAATATAGAGGGGTGCATTAACTGATCTGGTGATTTTTCAGCAATTTTATCAACAACGTCAGAAATTTGATTAAAGTAGGGGGAAAGATCTCCCATAGAGCCTGAGGCGTCTATAATCAAGTGAAAATCATGAGGTATTTTAGAGGCGCCATCTTTTAAGGGTTCGGCAATAATCGGTTTTTCCTTTGCCGAAGTCATTGCAAGGGATTGCGGTAATGTTGCAGCTAAATAATCAATTAAATTTTGCTTTGGAATGATGATGGACAGAGGGTCGTCTTTCACTCTTTGAGTGCTCACTGTGAGGTAGCTCAGCAATCTCCCGCAGTCAAAAAAGATAGATGCATTAATTTTTTTGGATGTTCCGTCTTTGCTTTCTTCGTGTGCGCCAATAATCGTGCTTGCAACACCGGCAAGTGGGCCTGCCTCATCATCATCTTTAGACACAGGCATAGCCCAAGTTGAGAATGCACTGCGTAAGCGAATGAGGTCGCTTGTGGCTAAGAGTAATTGTAGTGCTTGCACTTGTGTCTTCCAGACAGGGAGTTTTCGTTTCGTGAGTGCGGTGCTCTTTGAGCGTAATACTTGTTTTGTTGAGGCTGTGTCATCCCACTCGATTTTACCGGTCGTAGAGGATAAAGTGAGCCCGGTTAAGTCTTCTTTAAATAATCGATCGAAGACATCTTTAGGATTGATTTTATCTGTTTGTTTTAAGGGTATTTTATCAGCTGCGCTTGTAATGCTAGCCACTGTCCTCGGGCCTGTCTCTGGTTCGACAATTTGACCTTGAAGTAAGCCTAGCGTGCTCATTTGTGATGCTAAGTTGGCTTTGAGTTTATCCAAAACGGCTTTGTCTGCTACGGTGACTTTTAGCGCGTCCTTTTCTTTTGTGAGTTTAAATTCGTTTGAATCAGCAAGTTTTGAAATGATGTTTTTCCACATGGTGGTCTCTCCTTGTTTTAAAATATTTGTTGTCCTTATTTGTGGGATTTTAAACCCTTAAATATGAGATTGCAAACTAACAAAGGTTGGGTTTTTTTGTGATAACCCTTTAAGATTACGTTAAGGTTTCTTCTGTATACTTTTTTCTTTTTAGTGATAAAGGTGAGGATGAGTGTATGTCTTTTAAAGATGTTTGGGAATACCAGCAACCAATGGATACCTACTTCAGAAAGTTTGATGCTGAAGGTTATGGTAATGCTTTAGTTGATATGCAAGAGGAAGTTGCAGGGTTAATGGCGAATGCCGAGCAAACGGCCGAACAAGATAAGCGTTTGAGTAAGCTCGAAAAAACATTAAAAAACACGACAAGAAAAGATTTGTCACCCAGTGGAGGCGTCACTGTTGGCGTGCCTGTGCGTATGGACGACGGCTCGCTTCAGGTCGTATATTTGGCAACAGATGATGCGCGTGATCGGGGTTTGAGAATGAGTTTTAATGGCACCGCGGATGCGAAAGAAACGTTTCATCAGTGTCGAACAAGAGAGTTGCAAGAAGAGCTTCATCATCATCCTTTCTTTAACACTGTTTTTGCGAACCTTGAAAAAGCAGATCCTAAAGCTCATATTATCTGCGAAGAAAACAAGGCCACGATAGGGCGTCTTAAGCAATGTAAGTTTATGTATGTGACTCAACAGATGGTTTTTATCGATACCTCAAAAATTTACACCGAAGCCGGTTTGAGAAAAGGCTTAACTGAAGTCAATCAATCGATGGCGTTTTTGCAGGGCTTAGTAAAGAACTTTTTTGATTTTAAATTTTCAAAAGAGCCTACGGCAAAACAAATTGAAGCGGTGCAAAACGCGCTACTGATTATAAATGCGTATAAAGGGTTCTCGCCATTTACCTCAGAGGAGCGTGCTAGCTTACAGATATTAGGTGATGAGCTTAAGGACTTTAGCCAAGACGCGCATAAAGCGTGTTGCGTACTCATTGAAAACTCAGTCATGCGATACACTGAAGCGAAAGGCATCTGCCCAACAACGGCTGCGGATCTTCATAAGAAAGTCAGCGGTGAAGCAAAAGCATCTGGTGTGTTTGGACCTAACTACGATATGTTTAAAAAGCTCTACGATGATCGCGTTTTGCAAGCGTATGAAATGACGAAGATAGCTGAAGTTATTAAAGCGAGTCCTAGTCTGTTTACACAGCATAAAAGCAAGTTCTTGGCAGGTGGTGTGGTAATCGCTGCAACTGCCGCTGCTTATGCAATGTCTGGTGGTAGTGTAGAAGATGTTGCTGAGGTTGCGTTTCGTAAATAGCGTGTGGGGGAGAGGTGGATGCCTGTCCCCACATTTTTTGTTGTGCTTCGCGCAATTCCTGTAGGTGAATTAAAATGGATCCCGGGTCAAGCCCGGGATGACGGAGTAGGGGGGTAAGCCCGGGATTCCGGTCCTTATTTCAACTTATCCTTCAACAAATCATTCACCTGCTTAGGATTCGCTTTACCTTGCGTTTCTTTCATCACTTGCCCGACAAAAAAGCCAAACAATTTATCTTTACCGCCGCGATACGCTTCAACCTGTGAAGGGTTTTTCGCGATGATGTCATCGATAATTTTTTCAATCGCGCCCGTGTCGGTGACTTGCTTCAAGCCTTGCTTTTCAATGATTTCATCAGCACTGCCTTCACCATTCCACATGCCGATAAAAACTTGCTTCGCAATCTTACCTGAAATAGTGTTATCAGTAATGCGAGAAATCATGCCGGCAAGTTGTTCTGCACTCACAGGCGAGTTTTCAATCTCTACGCCATCTTTGTTTAGCGCGCCAGAGAGTTCGCCCATCACCCAGTTTGTTGCGAGCTTGGGTTCGTTACAGTCTTTAACAACCGCTTCAAAGTAACTTGCCAATGGGCGACTAGAGGACAGTACGCTAGCGTCGTAAGCGTTTAAGCCAAAGGTCTCCATGAAACGTTTGCGTTTTTCGTCGGGTAATTCAGGTAGGGTGATGCGGATCGATTCGATCAAGTCATCAGTGATAACAACCGGTAACAAATCCGGATCGGGGAAGTAGCGATAATCGTGTGCTTCTTCTTTGCTACGCATTGGGCGTGTTGTGTTGGTGTCCGCGTCATAAAGGCGCGTTTCTTGTGTGATTGTACCGCCGGCTTCGATGACGTCGATTTGACGTTCAATCTCATAGTTAATCGCTTTTTCAACAAAACGAAATGAGTTAACGTTTTTAGTTTCAGTACGTGTACCAAGCTCAGTTTCGCCAACGAGACGAACAGAGACGTTAGCATCACAACGAAACGAACCTTCAGCCATGTTGCCATCACAAATTTCCAAGTAACGAACGAGTTCGTGAATATTTTTAAGATAAGCCACGGCTTCTTTCGCGGAGCTTAAATCAGGTTCCGACACAATTTCCAAAAGCGGGGTGCCGGCACGGTTTAAATCGATGCCAGTTGAGCCTTGGAAATCTTCGTGTAATGATTTTCCCGCGTCTTCTTCTAAATGTGCGCGCGTAATACCAATACGTTTTGTTTTATCGTCATCAAGCAAAATGTCGATATACCCTTCGCCCACAATCGGTAAATCGAACTGACTGATTTGATACCCTTTTGGAAGGTCAGGGTAGAAATAGTTTTTACGTGCAAACACGCAACGCTTATTCACCGCCGCACGTATGCCAAGACCAAAACGAACGGCCATAGTCACGGCGTCTTTGTTTAACACGGGTAAAACCCCTGGAAAGCCTAAGTCAACCGCGCAAGCTTGCGTGTTAGGTTCTGCGCCATAGGCTGTTGGCGCGCCCGAGAAAATTTTACTTTTTGTGGCTAATTGTGCGTGAATCTCAAGTCCAATCACTGCTTCATATTTCATGTGTCTATCCTCTACTTGTATGCGCTAGGCGATTGTGTGTGCCAGTCAGTTGCTTGCTGCACTTGGTGTGCAACATTGAGCAAGCGCGCTTCTTCAAAGTAATTACCAATGATTTGTAAACCAACCGGCAAGTCGTTCAAGGTGCCAGCGGGAATAGACATGCCCGGTAAGCCCGCCAGGTTGGTGGCGATCGTGAACATATCGGATAGGTACATCGCGATAGGGTCTTCAGAGCGTTCCCCAATTTTAAACGCCGTTGTTGGCGAGGTGGGGCTCATGATTACATCGACTGTTTCATACGCTTTCACAAAGTCGTCACGAATTAAGCGACGAATTTGTTGCGCCTTTAAATAAAATGCATCGTAATAGCCAGCGGATAAGGCGTAAGCGCCAATCATGATGCGACGTTTCACTTCGCTTCCAAAGCCTTCACCGCGTGAGCGTTTGTAAAGGTCGGTTAAGTCGGTTGGGTTCTCGCAACGAAAGCCGTATCGCACGCCATCAAAGCGTGACAAGTTAGACGAACATTCAGCAGGGGCGACGATGTAATACGCAGGAATCGATAAGTGCACGTTCGGCAAGCTGATTTCATGCACGGTTGCGCCAAGTTTTTCGTATTTCTTGATAGCAGCATCAATCACTGCTTTCATTTCTGGGTTGAGGTCTTTCGTGAAGAACTCTTTCGGCAAGCCAATGCGTAAACCTGCAATCGAATCGTTCAGTGTTGCGGTATAGTCAGGAACCTCACGATCAATCGATGTTGAGTCGCGCTCGTCGTGGCCAGCCATCACGTTAAGCATCATTGCGCAATCTTCTGCGGTCTGCGCCATCGGGCCGGCTTGATCTAAGCTTGAGGCAAAGGCTATCATGCCGTAGCGTGAAACGCGTCCGTAGGTCGGTTTCAAACCGGTGATGCCGCACAATGAGGCCGGTTGTCTAATCGATCCACCTGTGTCCGTGCCGGTAGAGCCTGGGGCTAATCGAGCTGCAACACACGCGGCTGACCCACCTGATGATCCGCCAGGAACGTAATCGGTGTTCCAAGGGTTTTTCACTGGACCGTAAAAACTCGTCTCGTTAGAAGAGCCCATCGCGAACTCATCCATATTGGTTTTACCCAGCATGACTGTGCCCGCTTTTTTAAAGTTGCTGATCAAGTGCGCATCATAGGGTGAGATAAAGTTATCTAGCATTTTCGAACCACTGCTAGTTTTCAATCCCTTTGTGCAGAAAATATCCTTCTGAGCGATAGGGACACCCGTCATCGGACCCGCCTCGCCAGCAGCGCGCTGAGCATCAGCGGCTTTTGCGGCTAAAATTGCGCCTTCAGCATCAACGGTCACAAAGCTGTTTAATGTTGTGTCATGTTCTTTGATGCGATCTAGGTAATGCCGTGTAATCTCTTCACTTGTGTAAGTGCCAGCTGCTAAATCAGCAGAAATTTGAGCAATTGTTTTAGTGTGCATTGCTTACTCCTTTTCTGTTTCTTTGGTTTTTGCGCGGTTGATCACTTGCGGAACGAGGTATAATCCTGATTCGGTGGACGGCGCTATAGATTGGAAAAGGTCGCGCTGGTTTTCTTCGGTGACAGCGTCGACACGTAGGGGTTGAGTCGCTTCAATGGGGTGCGCAAGCGGTGTAATGTCGGTTGTATCGACCGATTGCATTTGGTTAGCGAGTTCTAGAATGTTGTTCAGTTGCGTTGGATAATTTGCTTTATCTTCTTCAGAGAGGGTTAGTCGGGCTAGGTTGGCCACTTTCTCGATATCAATTGACATAGGTTTTTTCTCGAACGGTAAAAAAGGGGCAATTATACTGATAAAGTAGCGACAAAACTACAGAATATCCTGTACAGTAATAAATAAATTAGGTAACCAAGAGATTGGTTAATTATTCATCTATCTAAGGATTAAGCAA
Source organism: Legionellales bacterium UBA7366 (assembly GCA_002469885.1). Lineage (GTDB taxonomy): Bacteria > Pseudomonadota > Gammaproteobacteria > UBA7366 > UBA7366 > UBA7366. The sequence goes on from DKOI01000052.1 coordinate 39,455, forward strand.
GATGTTAAAAAAGTTACGCGGGCGTTTTTCCAACGATCTATCGATCGATTTAGGTACAGCCAATACCTTAGTTTACGTCAAGGGACAAAGCATCGTTTTAAATGAGCCTTCTGTTGTCGCGATACGTCAAGAACCTAATCATGAAAAATGCGTTGTTGCCGTAGGCGCTGAAGCCAAGCGCATGGTTGGCCGCACGCCAGCTAACATTACCGCTATCCGTCCTTTGAAAGACGGCGTTATCGCCGACTTTTATGTCACTGAAAAAATGCTCCAACACTTTATGCATAAAGTGCATGAAAATAAATTCTTACGCCCAAGCCCACGTGTTTTAATCTGCGTGCCTTGTGGGTCAACACAAGTTGAGCGTCGAGCGATCCGTGAGTCAGCCATGGGCGCGGGTGCTCGTGAAGTCTATTTAATTGAAGAGCCAATGGCAGCCGCCATGGGCGCAGGCATGCCAGTTGAGCAAGCGAGCGGTTCAATGGTTGTTGATATTGGTGGCGGTACAACAGAAGTCGCTATCATTTCTTTAAATGGCATTGTGTATGCTGAGTCTGTGCGTATTGGTGGCGATCGTTTTGATGACGCCATCATTAGTTACGTGCGTCGTAACTACGGCACCATGATCGGGGAAGCGACAGCTGAAATGATTAAACATCAAATCGGTTCTGCTTATCCTATGAGTGAAGTCTTAGAAATGGAAGTGTGTGGTCGTAACCTCGCTGAAGGCGTGCCGCGCAGTTTCACCTTAAACAGCAATGAAATATTAGAAGCATTACAAGAACCACTGACAGGGATAGTCGGTGCAGTTCGCACAGCTTTAGAGCAAGCGCCACCCGAATTGGCGGCTGACATTGCAACGGCTGGATTGGTATTAACAGGCGGTGGCGCATTATTGCGTGAATTAGATCGCTTGATTTCAGAAGAAACCGGCTTACCCGTCATATTAGCGGAAGACCCATTAACGTGTGTGGCACGTGGATGTGGCCGTGCGTTAGAAATGGTAGATTCGATGGGCGCTAGTTTTTTAGCAAGTGATCAGTAGAAACATTCTGACAAGGGAATTATGTCAAGAATTGCGCGTCTCAAACAACGGTATATAACGTTACGGATTTTTGTGTTTGTCACAATCGCCGTCGCGTTATTATTCTTTGATCATCATCACGATGCTCGTGTGGAAAAATTTCGACAAATTTTAGCGCGCGTCACAACGCCTCTACAGCAAGTCGCCAGTGTGCCGGTGACTCTCTGGCAGGGGGCGACTGATCAGTTTGCTGAGCGTTCAATCATCGTGGCTGAAAATGAACGTCTCAATGCGCAGATCGTCATGCTGCATGCCGAAAGTCAGCGCATGCGAGCGCTTGAGGCTGAGAACGAAGAATTAGCCACACTATTAAATACAACGCAAACCGTTAAAAACCATTTTGCTGCTGCCTCAGTTTTATCAGCCGGCACCACAGCGTTTGGCGATCAAGAGATGATAAGCAAAGGCAGTAATGACCAAGTCTATAACGGTCAAGCCGTTATTGATTCGGCAGGGTTGCTGGGCCAGGTTGTCGAAGTGTTTCCAACAAGTAGCCGTATTTTATTAATTACCGATCAACGAAGTGCTGTGCCTGTTGAGGTTGTGCGAAACAACGAACGGGCGATTGTCATGGGAGATGGTGCGCAAGGATTGCAATTGGTGAATATGACAAAGCTTGCAGATGTGCAGGAAGGCGATCGATTGGTCACCTCCGGCATGGGCGGGCGCTTTGCGCAAGGGTTCCCTGTTGGGTTTGTTCGCAGTGTTGCCAAAAAAGATGGCCAACAGTTTTTAACGATTTCAGTCTCTCCCATCGCTAACATTCAATCGAGTCGGCAAGTGTTGTTGATTTGGAAGGAGGGTGAGTATGCGTGACATCATTTTTTTCACTGTAAGTCTTCTTTTCGCTTTTATGTTAATGGTCTGGATGCCGCAGGCCGCGTCGACAATCTACAGTCCGCCATGGGTCTTTTTAGTCTTGTCTTATTGGGTAATTAAAAAACCGGGTCATGTGGGTTTAAGCATTGTGTTTTTCGCCAGTCTGTTAATGGACATGATGACAGGCGCATTATTGGGCGTTCATGCTATTGCAATGATTGTACCAATGTCTGTGTTGTTGATTGTGAGGCCAGCGCGTTTAAACGCATTATATCAACTGTTGTTAATGTTTGTGTTAGTGCTAGTTTATCAAATGATAGTGGCATGCGTGCATGGATTTATGGGTGCATCACCTGTGTCATACCAATATTGGTTGTCACCGGTGTCAGCCGTCATTGTTTGGGCGGTGATGGTGTTGCCGTTTAAAGGATCTCACGGATAAGAGGTTGTTCAGTTGAAGCGTGTAATACACTTTACAGCAAAGCAATTATACTGGGGTGGAAGCATCGCCGCGGTGTGTGTGGGTGCGTTTATCACAGTCACGCGCGTGTTAATGCCATACCTCGATACCTATCGAGCTGACTTTGAGGTTTTAGCGGGTGATCTATTAGATCGGCAGGTTAAGATTGAACGTATCAGCGCGTGGTGGGAAGGTGTCGAGCCTGTTTTTCGGTTTGATCATCTCAATGTGTTAGACGAAGATAAAAAGAAACCGTTGCTCGAAGTGGGGCGCTTGCAAGTGAATATCGACATCATGCGCAGTCTGTTGCATAGACGCTTGGAGGTCGACAGTTTAACAATTGAAGGTGTCTCTTTAAAAGTGCATCAAGCCAACACCGGTGATTTAAGTGTGAATGGCTTATCGAGTTTAACGGTATCAGATAAAAACATTAATCAATCACTGGATGTGAATGAGTTATTAGGTTGGTTGTTAACGCAGCCAACGCTAATTTTCGATAACATTAATGTGGATTGGTCTAATGTTGATGGCGAGACATTCCCTGTCAGCATCACTTCAATTGGGCTGCATAACAGTGGTAATAATCATGTGTTGTCAGGAAAGCTTTATCTTAGAAAGCGTGAGAGCGACATTGTAGAATTCAATTTAGATGTGACGGGTAATTGGCGTGAAGCTGAAAAAATGCGCGCGGCACTGTATGCGCACGTATCAAATATTGAGCTCCCCGATTGGGTGGGTGAGTATAATATCTTTGATAAGCAAATTAGCGAAGGCGTCGGCGCTGGAAAATTATGGGCTTGGTGGGAGAGTGGGCGCTTAACAAGAGCGCAGCTTCTTTTTCAGGTGCAAAACGTATTGCTTAAATCAAAAGACGGTGGCGCAGATGACAAGCTTAATTTTAGTTATGGAAATTTGGGTTGGGAGTTTAGAGGAAAACACAATTGGTCATTAGGTGGGGATCATTTGCTTTTTTCTTTTCCGGATCACACCTCAAATGTGAGCCAATTCCAGTTGCATAAGTTGGGTAAACATACCGATCATTCCAAAACAGAGTTATGGATTAACTATCTTGATTTGCAAGATATATCCCGTTTGTTTATTGGGTCGGCCTTTTTGCCGAAACCGGTGCGGCCTTTGTTAAAAGATTTGTCGATGACGGGCACGGTTCGAAATATTAAAGCGGTTTTAGAAGGGGATGATCCTTCAATTGATTCTGTTAGGGCGACAGCGCATTTTGATAATCTTGGCTTTAAACCTTTAGGCAGAATGCCAGGATTAAAAGGGTTTTCCGGTAGATTGAACTGGGAGAATGGGCGAGGCGATTTACACATTCTTAGCACTAACGCCGAATTAACCGATAACGCACTTTTTTTAAGGCCAATACATTTAACCTATCTGCAGGGCGATATTAATGTTGAAAAACTTCCCGATGAAGGGTATCGCATACGCGCCAAGCAGATGCGTGGGAATAATCACAATGTGAACACCTATCTTAATGCTTCTTTTGATATTCCAAAAGAAGGCTCGCCTGGTATCAACCTTTTGGCGAGCGTGAATTTGAATAATTTAAAAGATGTCATCTACTATTTACCAACAGAAAACTTTTCAGCGACCTTTATCGATTGGATGAAGCAAGCGTTTGTTGTCGGTAAGGGCGAGACAACAGTTATTTGGCGGGGCGCTCTTGGCGATCACCTTTTTCCATATGATGCGCATCCGTCTGACGGAACCTTCGCCTTAAAAGGGAGTTTGAACGACGTAGACTTCCAGATTAATCATGACTGGCCTGTGTTTAAGAATGTGATGAGTGAAGTGGATGTTCTAGGTAGTCATATCAAATTAAAGGTCGACAGTGGAAAGGTGTTAAATTCGACTATCACCTCACTCACAGCGGACATTCCTAAAATTCAGAAGGGCGAAGCTATTTCGTTGCAACTATCTGGGGAGATTGACACCAGCGGAGAGGATCTCTTGCGTTATGTCAAAGAGAGTCCCTTGAAAGATAATCTGGGTAATGTGTTGAAAGATGATGTCTCTCAAGGCCCAGCAGAATTGAATCTATCGTTATTCTTGCCGCTTGAGCGACTGGGTGAAGATTTGAAGGTTTTTGGCGAATTGAATTTGAAAGGCGTGGATTATAAAATTCACAGCTGGCCGTTTGCGTTTAAGGATGCTCATGGATTGCTTAAGTTCAATGAAACCGGTTTGTTGCCCAGTGAGATTAAAGCAATATTTTGGAATCAACCGCTAACCTTAGCGATGAAGACCTATCAGTCTGATAATTCTTTTGGTTTAAAAGGTGAGATCGAGTCAATCATTTCGATGGAAGATATCGGTAAGTACTTTGGTTACGGCATTGATCGTTTTATTGTGGGTGATGTTAATTACCGCGCTGATTTTGATGTGAAGACAAAAAGAGGGGTTGTTGATACAACCGTTGAGGCAACCTCGAACTTGCAGGGCGCGAATATTAAAATGCCTCTGCCGTTGACAAAACCGCTGGATGCTGCACGTGAGTTGAATTTATCGCTGTCAATTCATGACAATCAGTTTAGTGAAATTAAATATTCATATGCCGATGCCGTGAAGGGTGTTGTTAAATTTAAACATAATAATTTTGGTGGCAAGATAACCTCAACGAATGCTTTAACATTGTTTCATTGGTCGGATTGGAAAGCCTATTTAGACGGGCCTTCTAAAGGAATATCTGCACACAAGACAACGGATATGTTGAAGCAATATATTGATCGGGTGAGCATCACTGTGGGTGATTTGACGATCATGGGGCAGTCCTTATCTGATGCCTTGCTGAGCGTCTCACCAAAGCCGGATGCGTGGCTTTTACAAATTGATTCTGATGCGATATTAGGTGAGCTTTCTATTCCAGATAAGTTTACAACAGGCCAGTTTACAGGGAAGTTTAAGCAGTTACACATTGCGCCACTCCCGGTAGATTTTAACACGGCCAGTGATGCCATGGCGCCTGAGATTTTGCCTGCAATCAAGATGGACGCTAAAGATTTCTCTTTTGGTAAGAAGCAGTTCGGTGAGACGCATTTAAGGCTAGTGCCAGGGGACAATAGAATTGTTATTGAGCGCCTCGAAACCAATTCACCAGCGTTATCAATTGACGCTACGGGTGAGTGGTCTTGGGAAAATGAGAGTAATAAAACACATGTTGCCGGTTCGGTCACAACGGAAGATTTAGAAGCGTTGTTTAAGCAATGGGAATATAACTCTGCAGTAATAGGGTCAACGGGTCAGGCAGTGTTTGATTTTTCTTGGCCAGATGTTCCGTATAAAGTCGACTTTACGACAATTATGGGCACAGTGTCTGCGGATATGGGATCAGGTCATATCGTGAATGTTGATGACGATACTGCAACGAAGTTAACGTTGGGTAAGTTTATTAATTTGTTGAGTATTGAGACGATTGCAAAACGTTTAACGTTGAATTTTTCTGATATGACGAAAAAAGGGTATTACTTTAACGAGCTTCAGACGAATCTTATTTTCAGTAATAATAATCTTAATATTGAAAAAATGAATCTCGATGGTGTCGTGGCTGATCTGAAGATAGCGGGCCGTGTTGGCTTGATTGCGCGTGATTATGATTTGATTTTAGATGTTGCACCGAATTACACCGGTAGCTTGCCTATTGTGGCGGGCATTATTACGGTGAACCCGTTAGTCGGTGTTGCAACGTGGGCGGTTGATCGTTTGATCCGTGGTCCGGTTGAGAAAATTACGAGTTTTCATTATACGGTTGAGGGCCCTTGGGCGGAACCTGTGGTAACGCAAGTGAGTGAAAAAGATGTGAAGGACAGACGCCCTGTATTGCCGGCACCGATTAAAAAAACGCGTACGAATCGTCGGTTGCCGATTGGTTAGCGTTGTGACCCGTCATCCCGGCCCCCGAGCCGGGATCCACGCCATACGTCATCCCGGCCCCCGAGCCGGGATCCACAAAATAAAAAGAAAGCGCTTCGCGCAATCCCTGCTACATCTTATTCCGAACACCCTGACCCGATTCAATATGATCTTGCCCTGATTTGATGGA
>DKOI01000027.1 GCA_002469885.1 Legionellales bacterium UBA7366
GGGGTCAGACCCTGTCAAATTGGGGTAGGTTCAGACCCCCAACTAACGCTCCCCGCTAGCCTTTAAAAGGGGCCCAAGCGGGTTCTTGCACACTTCCTTTTCCGGTTGGAAGTGTCGCAACTGTACGACCGTTTACCGACGCAATCTTCAGCACATCAAAACCACGCTTACGACTTGAATACACTACCATTTCACCGTTTGGCGCCAAGCTAGGTGATTCATCAACATCAGCCTTAACAACCAACTTCATCTCACCCGAACTTAAATCTTGCCACGCAATCGTGAACTCACCTTGGTCGCGATGTAAAAAGACAATATGTTCACCGTCAGGTGTGAATGTGGCACGTGCATTATAATTTCCAATATAACTCACGCGTGAAATTTTCTGCCTTGCAAAATTATATTCATAAATTTGCGGACCACCATCACGATTGGACGTGAACAACAACGACTGCCCATCCGGTGCAAATGAAGGCTCCGTGTTAATCCAATCGTCAAACGTGATTTGTGTTAAATGACGGTCTTTTAAGTTGTAACGATATAAATTCGGCGTACCTGATTTTGACAAAACCAACACAATCGATTTGCCATCAGGTGCCCAAGCAGGGGCGCCATTAATGCCTTGGAATTTAGAAATCAATTGCCGCTTACCCGTTGCGATATCAGTAATATAAACCGCAGGATGATGACTCTCAAAAGACACATAAGCCAACTTGCGCGCATCAGGCGACCACGCTGGCGACATGATGACATAATTCGAAACCAACACAGGTTTCGCATTCAAACCATCCGTGCCAGAAATCATTAATTTATATTCCCACTGCCCTGGATGACCCGACTTCAACACATAAGCAAGACGCGTTGAAAACACACCACGCACACCGGTTAACTTCTCAAACACCCTATCACTAATGTGGTGCGCGACCGCTCTGGCTTGATCAGACTTAATCGCATATTGCTCGCTAAATAACAACGGCGTTAAATCAGACGCCACATTTTCATATAAACGTGCATCAACCGATACACGCCCATCCGCCGACAAAAATGCACCGCCCAATAAGGTATTGCTTACTTTCAGCTTTTTCCAAACAGGTGTTAACAACACATCAGATTTTGTCGGACGATTCGGCAACTTATCAAAAGGCAATACCGCGAACTCGCCGCTTTTCTCCAAATCTTCCATCACAACTTTCGCAATCCCTAAATGATCACCCGCAAAAGGTACAATCGCTATCGGCGTGGGCGCACTCACCCCTTTTGTTAAATTCAAATCGAGAATCGCAAATGCTGGCGTCGCTAATGCACACAATACGACGAGCAATCCTTTCTTCCACATTAGACAATGTCCTTAGGTGTAACCGTTAACGAAAAACTTCTAAACTGATCGAGCACCAACTTGTCAGTCGGCACGGGCAAAGGTGAAGCCTTATGAACCGCCTGCGTCGCAGAACGATCAAGCGCAGAATTATGACTGCTTCGCAATACCTGCACATTCGTTACCGCACCACCCGGGCCCAGCTCAATTAATAATTTTGCAGACATGTGCGAATCGGCACTGCTCGGCACTAACCATTCTTTTTCAATAGCACTCACAATCATTGATTTGTATTTTTCGATTTCAGACGCGAAACGCGCAGCTTTTTCATCCGACGCCTTCTTCGCAAGCGCTGCCTTTTTTGCAGTCGCTGCTTTCTTTTCATCAGCTAACTTTTTTGCTGTCGCTGCTTTCTTTTCATCAGCTAACTTTTTTGCTGTCGCCACCTTCTTCGCATCAGCCACTTTTTTAGCATCAGCAACCTTCTTTTTAGCCGCTTTATCCGCTTTTTGCTGCGCTAATTGTTTTTTTTTAGCATCATCCTTCTTTTGCTTTGCAACAGCTGTTTTCATTTTGGCTAATTTATTCTCTTGCGCCGCAATTTCTTTCTTAAGCTTTTTATTCTTAACATGCAAACGCCAAGCGTCATCTAACTTTTTCTGTTTAGCTTTAGCATCGGCTTTCTCAATCGCTTTGACTTGAGCAGCCACTTCTTTTTCACTCACAACCATCGCCTTCACAGGCTCGGCTGTTTCTTCCGATGTCATCAACGATCCGGCAGTAAAAGTAACGCTACCGAACAATACAAATAAGATAACAATATGCAAAACAATAGAGGTAGGTAAGAATTTTTTATAACGATTAGTGCTTGCTTGCATCCATCACTCCAGGTTCTGTAATCAATCCAATATTGCCCGCGCCCGCTTGCTGCAACAGTGACATCGCTTGCACGACACTGCCATAACCCACCGACTTGTCTCCCTTCACTAACACCTGTCGCTTCACTTTCTTTTTCTTATCAATCTTAATCTGTGCCGCAACACGGTTCATTAAAAAATCCGGCGTGACTGACGCCGACGGATTGCGATTGATATTTAAATAATAATGTCCTTTAGAATCAACCGAAACGATAATCGGCTCTTTTTGTTTAGACGACAGCGCTTTAGACTGCGCCGTGGGCAAATCAACATTCACGCCCTGCGTGAGCAATGGCGCGGTGATCATGAAGATCACCAACAACACCAACATCACGTCGATATAAGGCACGACATTGATCTCAGCCATGAGTGGCTTGCGATTTCTGCGTGATCTAGCCATCGATTTCCTCCGTGACGTCAACTTCAGCTGCATGGTGTTGTAATATATTCACAAACTCTTCTTGAAACGATTCATAACGCGAGTTCAAACGTTCAATGGCGGTATTATATCGATTATAAGCAACCACTGCCGGAATGGCTGCAAACAACCCCATCGCGGTTGCAATCAACGCTTCAGAAATGCCGGGCGCCACCATCGCAATCGTTGCCTGACCTGCACCTGATAACGCTTGGAAAGACACCATAATGCCCCACACCGTTCCAAACAAACCCACATAAGGACTCACAGAACCAATCGTCGCTAACACGGGTAGATGTTCTTCCAACGCATCTAATGAACGATTACGAGCAACACGCATCGCGCGCTCAACGCCATCGGTAATCGCTTGCATCTTTAAACCTGGCACGCTACGCAAACGTAAAAATTCTTTAAAGCCTGATTGAAAAATTGCAGCAAGACCTTCGCTTTTTGCAGGGTGATTTCGCAAATCTTTATAAATTTGCGTCATGTTGCCGCCCGCCCAAAACTCGCCTTCAAAACGGTTTAACAAAGCTTGCGTTGCTCTGAGTTTCAAGCCCCGCTGAAAGATCAACGTCCATGACGTAACAGACGCCATCAACAATATAAGCATTACGCACTTAACAACAACACTCGCATGTACGATATGGGACCACATTGAAACATCACTCACGCTAAAAGCTCCTTAATTCTGGGTGGAAAAACTATCGGTCGCATATTGTCGTTAATGCAAACGATTTTCACTTCACCGTCACAATACACATGACTCTCATCACCGTGCCGTACCACTTTTTGTGAGTACGTGACACTCGTGCGCCCGAACGTCGTAGGCGTTGCGTACACATCGATTAAATCATTCAATCGCGCCGGCTTCTTATAATTAATGTTAGCATAAACCACTGCAAACAAAATACCTTCATCGGCTAACAATTGCACATCAACATCAATATCATTGAGCGACTCTGTGCGAGCCCGCTCGAAGAATTTGAGATAATTGGCATGGTAGACAATCCCGTTAACATCCGTGTCTTCATAATAGATGCGCGTGCGATAGATACACTCACTCATTCTTCATCTTCCGAATCAAACATAGCCATCTTGCCTGCTGCCTGCACCGGCACTTCTAATCCAAAATGTTGATAACAGGTGCGTGTCGCCATGCGCCCTCGAGGGGTACGCATTAAAAACCCTTGCTGGATGAGATACGGTTCAATCACATCTTCAATCGTACCGCGCTCTTCGCCAATGGCCGCTGCGAGACTATCCACGCCAACCGGTCCACCATCGAACTTTTGCATGAGTGACACCAACAGCTTTCTATCCATCACATCAAAACCGTGCGTATCCACGTTCAACATGTTCAACGCATCATGTGCCACTTCTTGATTCACAACGCCGTTTCCTTTGACTTGCGCAAAGTCACGCACGCGTCGTAATAAACGATTCGCAATACGCGGCGTGCCACGTGAACGCTTGGCAATTTCAGTTGCGCCCAACTCATCGATTTCCATATTCAATATGCTCGCAGACCGTGTGACGATATGCTGCAAATCCGGTACACTATAAAACTCTAAGCGTTGCACGATGCCAAAACGATCACGCAACGGGGATGTTAACAAACCCGCTCGCGTTGTCGCGCCCACCAAAGTGAACGGTGGCAAATCTAATTTAATTGATCGCGCTGACGGACCTTCACCAATCATAATGTCGAGCTGATAATCTTCTAAGGCAGGATATAAAATCTCTTCCACCACTGCGCTCAAGCGATGGATTTCATCGATGAATAACACATCGCCCGGCTCCAAGTTTGTGAGAATAGCCGCTAAATCGCCGGCTTTTTCAAGCACAGGACCTGAGGTTTGCTTGATGTTAACTCGCATCTCATGCGCAATAATATTGGCAAGCGTTGTTTTACCCAATCCCGGTGGGCCAAAAATTAAAACGTGATCCAAACTGTCACCGCGCGCACATGCCGCTTCAATGAAAATCTCCATTTGCTCACGCACCCGTGGTTGCCCCACGTAATCGGCTAAGGCTTGCGGCCGAATCTTTTGATCATTGTCTTCAATTAATTCTTCGCCTGTAATTAAGCGGTCTTCTTCACTCATCCCATCATTCCTTGTAAGGCTAAACGAATCATCTCTTCGCTCTTCATATCGGCCTTGGCGATTCGTTTAATTGTTTTCATGCTGTCAGCAGATTTGTAACCCAAAGCTTCCAACGCGCTCATCGCATCTTGCATCACTTGATTAAACCCGGACGTGACTGTCGTGGCATCAGTGGTCTCCCAATCTTTCAAGCGATCACGCATCTCAATGATAAGACGCTCAGCTGTTTTTTTACCGATGCCGGGAATACGTGTTAATCCGCCAGCATCTTGATTCATCACCGATTGCACAAACACATCTGGTTCGATGCTTGATAGAATCGTGAGCGCTAGCTTTGGACCCACGCCATTGACTTTAATTAATGTGCGAAATAATGTACGCTGCTCCACACTAGAAAAACCATATAAGGTTTGCGCGTCTTCACGCACGACAAGATGTGTATGCAAGGCAACATTTTCACCTACTTCTGGGAGCTGGTAAAACGTGGACATCGGCGCGGCAACTTCGTACCCAACACCTGCAACCTCGAGTAACAATTCAGGGGGCTGTTTAATCATTAATGTGCCTGTCAGTCGTCCAATCATGAGAACCCTTTTTGTTCATTTGAATTACAATATTGTAACCCCGCACCAGGCTGGGGTCTATAGGAGGACAGGTACATTTATCCACAGGGGGTCAGATCTCTCTGCGTGTAATCAAATTTGACAGGGTCAGACCCCGTCGGATTTGACAGGGTCTGACCCCCGTCTAAAACGGCTTTAGTATTCCGCAACTATGCGCATGACAGATTGCAATAGCCAAAGCATCAGCTTCATCTTCTTGCAAAGGTGCGTTTAAACTTAAGAGAGATCGAACCATCACTTGCACTTGACCTTTGGCAGCCGCACCATAGCCCACTACGGCTTGTTTAACTTGGCGTGCGGAATATTCAGATAGTGGTAATTGATGCTGGCTAGCGGCGACTATGGCAGCCCCTCGAGCTTGGCCAAGCTTAATGGCAGAATTTGGATTGACCGACATGAAAACTTGCTCAATAGCCACCTGATCAGGGGCATTTAATTGAATAACATCACTCAACGATTGTGTGATTTTGCCGAGCCTATCAACCAAAGCACCCTTAGCTAAACACACGTAACCACTGTCGATACGACGCAAATTTTTGCCATCGTAAGCCACGACCCCGTAACCTGTCTTCCTTGATCCGGGATCTATCCCTAAAATTATTACCATAAACTAAAGTGTACACTGTTATGGCAGCGTCACGCTAGCCACGAAGGGAGTGAACGTATCTTAAGGCATCCATGTCAAGCCCGTTGGCGTTATCATAAGCCGGACCGTGTGCAGTGTCATCAAGCAACGACAAGCCAATATTTCTAGCATGCCTGGCCTCTCGTACGGCTCTGTAAGTCGCACAAGTAAACAAGCAGCAAGCAGCAATGGTCAATGAAAAACCGAGAATTTCAAGTGTTGGAATTGCCCCTAGATTATCCTCGTCACAAGAGAGATTATCACCTAGAAAAGCAAAACACACATTACTGCTCACTGTGGCATTCACAGGATAAAAGGGTGTTTCACCAACTGGGCACAATGCTGACTCGTTAAAGTTATTTAAGATTTGAGGAAATACATCACCACACGACTGAGATTCATTAAACATTGTCGCATTATATTCTACTAAAAGATCGTCACTATTGACATCGAAGGAGCCTGAATAAGTCACCAACATCAAAGACGCTGTCAAAAAACCTGTTACAGCAAAGAATGAACATATTTGCAATGCTTGGCAGCGCCACTTTCGATGCAAGTGATCGCTTAACTCACCCAAAACATCATGCTGACGACTTTCATCATTAGGATCAAGCAACCCCATATTGACTGCATTCGTATCCATACCCCTACTCCTTTTGTGTTTTTATTGCAGGACAATATACAACATATAGCTTAAGGGAATATTAAGAGGTGTGCCTAATTTCACCCTCACCCTAGCCCTCTCCCACTTGTGAGCGTTGTTGAATAAATAGAAATACAAATAAAATCCCCTCTACCGCTTGCGGGAGAGGGCTAGGGTGAGGGTAAAATTAAAAAAATAGCTCACATTCGATTTGAAACACTAACCACATTTTCCTGAACCGTTGAGTGCTCTATATCAACTTCCTCAAGATTACTATGATTCCATGTATTCTTCATCGCATTCAAAACCATGCAAACACTAAACAACAAAACAACACCGGAGATGGCCGCACTAACCCGCGTTATTTCAATTGGAAGCAAGGAAGCATTAAAAATAGTGGCTCGATAATGAAAAACAAAAACAGATAGAATTCATGTGACATTATTGCTCATTGAACGCACGTGTAAAGCTCGCTTTCAAAGGAGCGAGCAAATATGACAGCATTGATCGAGTATCAACCACAATCATCACATCCACGGGCATCCCAGGATATAGCGTCAAAAGCGCTTCATCTGACAACGATCGCGCATCAATCACAATACGGGTTAAATAATAACGCTCCCCCGTTGCATCATCTTGAAGAACGTCACCAGACACTTGAGTGACCTTGCCTTTTAACGTCGGCGTATCACGCATCTTGTACGCGGTCAGCTGCACTTTGACAGACAAGCCAGGCGCAACAACATCAATATCTAACGGGCTAACACGCGCCTCGACGACAAGTTTATCCTGCTTAGGAATGATGGTCATCAAGGCATCACCAGGCCTAATAATCCCGCCTAAAGTATGCACTCGTAAATTCATGATCTTGCCCGTACGAGGCGCAACGATTAATGTGCGCTCCAAGACATCACTAGAGGCACGCATCTGCTCTTCTAACTCAGCCAATTGATTACGCGTATCACGAAGCTCTTCTAAAACCTCTGCGCGACGCTCGTGCTCGTTTTGAATGATTTGTAAATCTGTTTCACCAATACTCTGTCTTGCGCGTGAAATCAACGCCGACTTCTCATCACTGTTACCCTTGAGTCTCGCCGCCTCACGTTGCAAAGCATAAAGATCTGAAACGGGCATATATTCTTTGTCAACCATTTCCTTAACAGCAACCAATTCTTTTTGAATCAATTCTGATTGCGACTTGGAAGACCCCACCTGGGATTGTAAACTTTGAATTTCTTGCTCTAACTGCGCAACGCGTTTCTTCAAAATAGATTTCACGCCTTCTTTTTCAAGTTGGCGTGCTTCAAACTCAGATTCTTGAGCCTTTATGCTTTCAGCTATAATTACATCACTTTTAGACGCTTTCAGAATATCGTCTGGAAATGCAATTTGCGTTTCTCTATTTTTTTCCGCTACCAACCTTGCTTCTAAAGCAACTAAAGCAAAATAACGATCGGTCAATAAACCCACCTCAGCGCCGGCTTGTGTTTTCTCAAGCGCAATCAAAGGATCGCCTTCTTTAACCGCATCACCTTCATGGACATAAATTTCCTCAATAATCCCGCCTTCCAGATGTTGCACCTCTTTAGGATAGGTATCAACAATCACTGTTCCTTGGGCAACAGCGGAACTGTCCAATGGCGCAAACAGCGCCCAACTGCCAAAAACACCAACAGAAACAATAAGGACAACAATACCAACAACTAATGGCTTTTGAATGCGCGATGATAAACCGATAACTTTTTTCATTGCTTAAATTTACTCACTCTTGTTCTGTTGCTGATTTTTATTTAGGGCTTCTAATACTTTCTCTGTTGGGCCATAAAGAAAAGTGACACCGTCTCGTAACATTAAAACACGGTCTGCACTGTGTATAATCTCAGGCTGATGCGTCACAACTACGACTGTTTTTCCTTGCTCTTTGAGTTGCTTGAGCACATTCGCTAACATCTGTTTGCTGTTTGCATCTAAATAAGTTGTAGGCTCATCCAACACAATCAACTGGGGCGAACCAAACAATGCTCGCGCCAGAGCAATCATCTGAAGCTGTCCACCCGACAAGCCAAGATCTGAAAATCCAACCGGCGTATCATAACCGTTAGGTAACTTTAAAATTAACTCATGAATACCGACTAATTTGGCAACTTCAATCACTTCATCTTGTCGATCAGGCTGCATGCGTGCAATATTTTCTGCTATCGTTCCCAAAAAAAGTGCCGGGCTTTGTGGCAAATATCCAATATATTGCCCAACCTCTTCACGAGACCATTGAAACAAGTCCGCACCATCTAAACGCGCATGACCTCGTGTCGCAGGTATCACACCCGTCATGAGCTTAGCTAAGGTTGACTTACCCGCAGCCGATGGCCCTGCAAGAACCAACATCATGCCTGGCGTAACGTCACACGCAATATTAAACAAAATCGGCTTTTCCATGCCTTGAAGCTGATACGACAATTCACGCACGAACAAAGCGCCTGTCGGAGCAGGCAAATCACCCACCTCTGAGCGCGGCGGTGGATTAATGAGATAGTCTTTTAGACGACCATAGGCTTCACGTGCTTGGACAACTTGACGCCAGGTCCCAATCGTTTGCTCTACAGGCGCTAACGCACGTGCCAACAATATCGTACCTGCAATCATCATACCCGGGGTAAATACGTTTAGAATGATTAGGTAAGCACCGCCCCGCAACATCAGCACCTGCATCAAGAAACGGATGAATTTGGAAACGCTAAGCAACTCACCACCACGTTTACTCGCAACATTTTGATGCTCCAACGATTCAGTATGGCTCTTTTCCCAAACTGATGTTAATGCCGGCATCATGCCCATGGCTTGAATTGTATCGGCATTTCCGGTCATTAATCGGTATTGCTGATCAGCAGGAATTGCACTCATGCTGCTTGCAGCTAATGGTCAACTCGTTAAACGCTCATTTAACCAACCACATAAAAACAACGCAATGGCTCCGATCGTTGCGATCACACCTAACCACACATTCAAGAAAAATATGACGATCAGGTAAATAGGCACCCAAGGCGCATCGAACAACGTGGTCACCGCTGGGCTATTTAAAAATTGACGCAATGTTAAGATATCAGCCGCCGAACGGGAGGCGTAAGGGTTACCGCGTAACAACTCATCCATTGTCCGTGACAATGCAACAGGGCTGACATATTGGTCCATCCAACTGCTCAAATGTACAAGCAAGTGCGACCTAACGGCGCTGAGCAATGCAAAGATCAACAAAAGAAAGACGGTAATGAGTGTGAGGTATATTAACGTGTCCGAACTAAAGCTTGATAGAACGCGGTCAAAGATCTGCAGCATATAGATCGGCAAGACCAGCATTAGCGCATTAATAAAAAAGCTGAAAATCCCGACGTATGTCAGGGCTTTTTTGAAATTTTCGGTAATTTTTTGAATGAATTTAGAAATATCCCTATTCCTTATATTACAATACATTACAAAAGTGACTTTCATTCAGTAAGTTACACTGCAATCCTTCGCGTGAGAGCAATATATGAACTATTATTAATAGAAACTCTAATAACAATAACTGTAAAGAGACAGGAATGTGAGCAAGAAATGTCTTACCCAGAGCAAAGAAGACAGCCTCCCTCAAAGCACGGGAGGCTTAAAATTGAACGGAAAACTAACCCAAAGACTCCAATATTTCATCTGAAATATCAGCATTACTGTAAACATCTTGCACATCATCGAGCTCTTCTAAGACATCGATCATTCGCAATAATTTTTCAGCTTTATCTTGCTCCAGTGGAATTGTGGTTGCTGCGTTCTGTGTCACCTCAGCATTAACAGAGGTTAACTCTGCCGCTGCCATAGCATCATTAACGGCACCAAAGGTTTCTGGTGTTGTGATCACATCAACACTGCCATCATCGTTTGAAACAACATCATCGGCGCCTGCTTCTAACGCAAGCTCCATAATTTTATCTTCATCACAACCCGGCTCAAACGAAATGACGCCTTGTTTTGTGAAAAGGTAAGCAACTGATCCATCCGTGCCTAAGTTGCCGCCCGCTTTAGTGAAGGCATGTCGCACTTCAGCTACAGTACGGTTTCTATTATCGGTCATACAAAAAACCAACACCGCAACGCCACCGGGGCCATAACCCTCATACAACAATTCCTCAATAACGCCGCCGTCTAACTCACCGCTGCCGCGCTTAACAGCTCGCTCAATGGTATCGCGCGTCATGTTGTTCGATAATCCTTTAGCAACTGCTGCACGCAAACGTGGATTAGAGTCTTGGTCGCCACCGCCCATTTGCGCTGCGACAGTAATTTCACGAATTAATTTTGTGAAAATTTTTCCGCGCTTTTTATCTTGAGCCCCTTTACGAAATCGAATATTTGCCCATTTACTATGGCCTGCCATAATCTACTCTCTTGTGTTGTTTGTTAATGTAATGAATCCCGGATCGAGCCCGGGATGACAGTCAGCGCGTCACTCCGGCCTTGAGCCGGAATCCATTCTATAAAAATAATTAAACCGTTTCTTTCTCACGTATTTTAATACCCAACTCACGCAACTGCGCAGGATCAATGCTAGAAGGTGCATCGGTCAACGGACAACTTGCATTTTGCGTCTTTGGAAACGCAATCACGTCGCGAATCGTCGAACTACCCGTCATCAACATCAACATTCTATCGATACCAAACGCGATACCGCCGTGTGGAGGACAACCATAACGTAACGCTTTCAACAAGAAACCAAAACGCCCTTCTGCTTCTTCATCGCTAATGCCTAAGATACGGAAGATGGCTTTTTGCATTTCCATATCGTGAATACGAATCGAACCACCGCCGATCTCAACACCGTTCAATACAACGTCATAAGCGCGCGACAAGGTGCCGCCTGGATCTTTTTCAAGCTCAGCCACATCAGTCACACTCGCTGAGGTAAACGGATGATGCAACGGTTGCCATCCGCCGTCGCTTGACTTTTCAAACATCGGCCAATCAACAACCCATAACGGTTTCCAACCTTCTTGAACCAAACCACGATCATGACCTAACTTCACACGCAACGCGCCCAAAGCTTCGCTCACCACTTTCGCTTTATCAGCACCGAAGAATAAAATATCGCCATCACGTGCGCGGCATTTTTGTAAGATTTGATCTACCACATCATCAGGCAAGAATTTTAAGATCGGCGATTGCAAACCTTCTTTACCTTTCGACACATCGTTGACTTTAATATAAGCCAAACCACGTGCACCATAAATGCCAACGAACTTGGTGTAATCATCAATTTCTTTACGCGACAAATCACTACCGCCTGGCAAGTTGATCACAGCCACACGGCCATCTGGATCATTCGCAGGACCGTTAAACACCTTGAATTCAACGTCTTTCATCAAGTCGCCAATATCTTCTAACTCTAGCGAAATACGCAGATCAGGCTTATCAACACCAAAACGCTTGATCGCTTCAGCATACGGCATGCGAGGAAAGGGATTAGGCAATTCAACATCCATCACGTCTTTAAACAATCCACGCAACATTTCTTCGATGATCCATTGAATTTTTTCTTCTTCCATAAAAGAGGTTTCAATGTCGAGCTGTGTAAACTCAGGCTGCCTATCTGCACGCAAATCTTCATCACGAAAACAACGCGCAATTTGATAGTAACGGTCCATACCAGACATCATCAACAACTGCTTCAACAATTGCGGTGATTGCGGTAACGCAAAAAACGAACCGGGTTGCGTACGACTTGGTACAACATAATCACGCGCGCCTTCAGGCGTCGCTTTTAACAATACCGGCGTTTCAATTTCCAAAAAGCCTTCTTCGTCTAGGTATTTTCGAAGACTCGCAACCGCTTTTGCGCGCATCGCTAATTTGCGATACATTTCAGGACGTCTTAAATCAACATAACGATATTTCAAACGCACTTCTTCAGACACTTCTTGATGCGCATCTGGCGTAAACGGTAAAGGTTCTGAGGTGTTTAAAATAATTAAACGTTGCGCGACGACTTCAATCGCACCAGAATTTAACTCTTTATTCACTGTGCCTTCAGGACGGTGACGCACCATACCCTCTACTTGAATCACAAATTCATTACGCAAACGTTCTGCGTCTTTAAACAATGCTTCATCTTCGGGATTAAAAACAACTTGCACCAAACCTTCATGGTCGCGCAAATCTACAAAAATAACGCCGCCGTGATCGCGTCGTCTATTAACCCAACCACACACACTGATGGTTTGTTCGATTTGATCTTGAGTTACCTGTCCACAATAATGCGTTCGCATAGCCTTCCTCTCTTATTTAGTTGTTACTTTTTCTGACCCTGGAAGGCCGTGAAATGGCGGTTGTACAACCCCCAGTGATATTACAAATTTCAATCCATCTTCAACCGACATCTCGCATTCAAATGCCTCAATTCGCGGCACCATAATTAAATAGCCTGATGTTGGATTTGGTGTGGTTGGGATAAACAATGTTAACAAGTCAGTTTCATTCATGTGGTGCTCCACCTCATGACAACCGCTACCCGTTTGAAACCCTAAGCTCCACATGCCTTTTCGTGGATACTCCACTAAATAAACTTTTCTAAAAGACTGACCGGTTGATGAAAACAAGGTTTCAGACATTTGCTTCACTGCATTATAAATTGAGCGAACCAATGGAATACGGCTAATTAACTTATCCCAAAACGACACGAGCCGTTTACCGATAATGTTTGCAACCAACATGCCCGTGATTAAAATAATGAGGCATACGACAATCACGCCCAAACCTGGCACATGAAACCCTAAGAGATGATCGGGTTGTAATTCTTTCGGCAACATAGACACAGAACTGTCAATCGCCGTAATGAAGAAGCGTAGCAATAAAAAGGTGATCCAGATTGGGAGTAATACTAACAGTCCTGAAATAAAGTATCTGCGCAAATGTGATATCATGATGTTTCGCTCGCTTTTGATTGATCTTTCTCGGGCTTAGACGTGGCACTCGACTTTGCATAATCTGTTTTATACCAGCCTTTGCCTTTTAATTGGAAATTAGGTGCCGAAAATAGGCCCTTGGTGAGCGCTTCTTCTTCGCACTCAGGACAGCGCGTTAAGGCCGCTTCGCTCATGCTTTGCAATGCTTCCAGTTGATGGCTGCATTTTGTGCATACATACTCGTAAATTGGCATCCCCACCCTCTGTGTGTGTTATATATAAGAAGTGGAGATTATCATCCAAATGGAAAGCGCTTGCAAGTCACGCTAATTGAATAGCTGCACCTAGCAAAGCAATGATCATGCATGCTAACAAATAGTACACGCCAGCTATCACAGACAGTACCCCAACCGAGATTGCACAAACTGCAGACAATGCAGGGTAGATTGGTTTCTTTGAGAACAAAATATAACCAGAGAAGACGATCGCACCAAACGAGAAAGCCACCATCAACCAAGCCATCGTGGTATGCGCTATCAGGCTGGTCACCGCAAACAGTTCATAAGCCGAGATAATAAAGGCTAACGTTGAAAAAACAATCGCGACTATCGCGCCAGCAAAGTTCTGTTTGTCCATAATCAACACATCCCTTGAATTAATGGTCTATAACCATAGTAGAGGGCCCCCTTTGATTCGTCAAGAACGTCTCTTTTGCTTATTCTCTCCCTACAGATCTCATGCTATGCTATAGCCCTTTTTAACAAAACGAGATTCCACCATGCGCACCAGCCAATACCTCCTCTCCACAACAAAAGAAACACCGGCTGAAGCCCAAATTGCGAGCCACCAATTAATGTTACGCGCTGGTATGATCCGCAAGCTTACCTCCGGTATTTATACCTGGATGCCACTGGGATTACGTGTATTACAAAAAGTAACGGAGATTGTCCGTTCTGAAATGAATAAAAGTGGCGGACTCGAGGTCTTGATGCCAAACATTCAACCAGCAGAGCTGTGGCAAGAAACGGGGCGTTGGGAAAAATATGACGACTTACTCCTACGCATCACAGACAGAAGCAAACGTGACTTTTGTTTTGGCCCAACACACGAAGAAGTGATCACCGACATTGCACGCGGCACTTTACACAGCTACAAGCAGTTGCCCGTGAACCTATATCAAATTCAAACAAAATTCCGTGACGAAATTCGACCACGCTTTGGCCTCATGCGCGCACGTGAATTTACGATGAAAGACGCTTATTCTTTTCACCTAGAACAAGACTCATTAGATAACACCTATCAAGTTATGTTTGACACCTACTGCAATATCTTCAATCGCTTGGGCTTAACTTTCCGCCCAGTTGATGCCGACTCTGGTGACATTGGCGGCAGTGTTTCACATGAATTCCAAGTGTTGGCTGACACCGGGGAAGATGCCATCGCAATTTGCGAAGCCAGCGACTATGCAGCCAATGTTGAAAAAGCCACGTGCTTGCCACCCACAGGCGATCGTCCAGCGGCAACGCTATCCATGGAAAAAGTCTCCACACCCAATACAATCACCATTGACGAAGTATCTGCCTTTTTAAAGAAAAAAGCGAACACGTCGATTAAAACACTGATCGTAAAAGGCAACGAAACACCGTTAGTCGCCCTACTCTTACGCGGCGATGATGAACTCAATGAAGTGCAAGCTGATAATTTAACTGAAGTGGCAAGCCCGTTAGAATACGCAACTGATGAAGAGATTATTAAACACTTAGGCTGTAAGCCAGGTTACTTAGGTCCTGTGAATTTAGATATTCCAACGATCACCGATTTAAATGCAGCGCATTTGGCTGATTTTTTCTGCGGTGCTAATGAAGAAAACTTTCACTTTACGGGCGTAAACTGGGGACGTGACTTACCAGAACCTACCACGGCGAACATTCGCATGGTGAAAGCTGGGGACATGAGCCCAGATGGCAAAGGTCCACTCTCAATCATTCGCGGCATCGAAGTCGGGCACATTTTCCAACTCGGCAAAAAATACAGCGGCGCAATGAACGCGACCGTATTGAATGAAAACGGTAAAGAAGACACTATGATCATGGGTTGTTACGGTTTAGGTGTTTCACGCGTTATCGCAGCTGCCATCGAACAGCATCACGATGAGAACGGCATCATCTGGCCTAAAGCCATGGCACCTTTCGACATCGCCCTCATTCCGATTAACTTAGCCAAGTCTGAAAAACTCCAAGCGGCTATTGAGAAGCTCTACCAAGAGTTAACTGAAGCTGGATTTGATGTGCTACTCGATGACAGAAAAGAACGCCCTGGTGTTATGTTTGCTGATTGCGACCTTATCGGCATTCCACACCGTCTGGTGTTAGGTGATCGCGCATTAGAAAACGGTATCATTGAATACAAATTGCGTTCATCTGATGACAAGCAAGAAATTCCACTGAGCGATATTGTTTCTTTTTTACAGCAAAGTTAATTTTTTAATTTTATGCATCCCGGCTCGGAGGCCGGGATGACAACGATCTTGGGTCAAATCCGGCAGGACAACGATCTTAGATCACGTCCGGGCTAATAAAATAAAACACCGCCAATTATCATATACCTATACCTCTTAATATTTCCTTAAGGTAATAGGCGTAGCATGGTAACTGTTGTAATAAGGAAATGTGCTACCGCCCAAATAATACCACGGACGACACCACCACCTCTCAATTACTTCATACAAAAAATAGCCTTAACCATTTTTTTCACTGGTAGGGTTGTCTACTATTTTAAAAAAAAGGGGAATATAATGGATACAGGATTATTAGACGGTCAACCATCAGACGCAAAACAACAAGGCGATGTTGAAAACCCTTGGGGTGACACAACCGGACCAAACGATTCATTCGCTGGCGCACATGCACCGACATTTATGCCTGAAGCCGCAGGCGCTCAAGACGCTCAAAATGCTGCAGCAGAAGAAGAAGCTATGGAACTTGCTCAAGCACGCAACGGCTGCACGTATAATGCTATCTGGTATTCACTTTATCTCACAACCTGGATTGGTCGAACATTTGAAGTCGCTTTTGCGTATTTCATGTTTGAATCCGTTAATGACTTCTTATTCGGCACGAGTGACTATGGTAGCGAACAGCCTGGCATCTTCGGAAGTAATGTACCGATGCTTATGCAATACCTTTCCTACATTGCCACAATTCCTTTGGTCAGCGGCGGGCTTTTTTCCGACATCATGACCGTTGATCCAACCGCCAGTGCTACTCGAGGCGCAGACTTCTTAACCTACCATGCTAAAAAACACATTTCGGGCATGCTTAGACCGTTTCTTTATATTAATTTATTAGCCGTCTTTACTGTCGGAGCCTTCGGCCAATTTGCTGGAACTGATGGCATTCTTGATTTAATTCATGAAGGGTTTTCACAAACACACAGCGGGCAAGCGGTTAAATACTTCCTCTATGGCCTTGCATACATCGGTACCGTGGGCTATTACACCGCAATGTATTCAGTGCCTGTCACTAACCTTGCTAAACGTGCAAATGAAACGTTAAACATGGAGAACCGTGACTACAATGTCTGGGATAGAAACGCGAACCTAAACTCAGCCATTAATTTGTTTGGCTGGACAAAAGATGTCGGCACATTTACGTTTATTAAAGCCGCGATTTTTGCATTTTTGACCATCAAGTTTTTTAGTGATTTAAACGCAGATCGCAGCGCGCACGATATCGCCCCTATTGGTGGCAGTGTTGTTATTGCAATGACATGCATCACAATTGCTTTTACTGCTTTTGCTAATATCTACTTGACCGCTCTTGAAAACAAAGACCTTGTTATTCCAAAGAATCGCGAGGATTTTGCACACTTCAAAGTGAATGTGGACAAGCGAGCAGATAGCTGTGTCACCAAATCGAAGGACGCTCTTATTTCAGCCGTTGCAGGCTTTGGTGTCGTTTGCACCTATGCATTTTTTAATGCGTTTAAAACAGATAATTCCAACCTCGCTGTGTATGGTGCGATGAGCGTTATAGGTCTTTTTGTCTCTGCTGCAACGTATAAACACCAAAAAAACAAAGCGGAACTTGTACCGTTCAATGAGTACAATGCCATTGAAGGTTTGCTAAACGCAATCAACAACGCACACGCTGGCTACTCTGCCAACCCTAACTTTGCACGCATTACTGACGTTAATGACAAAGACACTGCTGCGAGCATCTGGAAATTGAGGGCTAAGCTTGCGTCATTTGATAAGCTTGTTAATGAAGATACGGCTGAGTTAGATGGCATTCGCGGTAACTACCGAGTGGTGATTGACCAAGCTCGCGCTGTTGTTACCAACTTTAACGAGACCTATAATGAACTCGCCGCTCCTTCACTGCTTCAAAAATTTGTTGCTAAGATGTATGGTTATGGGCCGGTTTGCACCACTATTTTACGCGCAATGGCCTTGCCGCACTTTGTTGCGACAGTCTGCGAAACGCTAGAGCTGGGTCCTGTGTATGATGACCCGTACCAGACGTTATTAGCACGTGTTGCGTTAGCAACTGTGTTTTCTATTCCTTACACGGTTGCGAACTACGTTCTCTACACCAATCGTGTAGGCGAGAACACACCGGCACCTAAGCTTTGGGATGAACCTGCTACGCCATACTGCAGCACTGTGAGAAATTGCTTTGCTGGCATGTTTAATCGCGGCGGTAATAACAACAACGCGGGTGTTGAGATGGATCAAGATGGACAAGCGCCAGCTGGCAACTATCAAGAACTAGAAGGTGGACAACGCCGCAGTTGGTTGCCTCGCTGCTAGTGGCCACGTGGATCCCGGCTCAGAGGCCGGAATGACGAAGCCCGTCTCCCCGGAAATGCGCAGCATTATCCGGGGTCCATTATAATTAAACTCGATCCCCGATCAGCTCGGGGATGACAAGCTCAAAAAATCACTGCCCCGTGTAATACCACTTCTTACCCACACGGTAAAACTGACTCACTTCATGAATTTCACCGGGTTGATCGCCATCGGCAAACCGCGCGCAAAACTCAACAACGCCACGATTACCCGTTTCTTGGCTGTTCATAACATCCAAACCCAACCAATCAACTCTCTGTGCCCAGGCACCCGCTGATTCTGAATCAAAATTCTTTAACGCTTTGTCTTTCATGGTATTGCGCAGGTAACGCATATCCGCCAAGGTGAACGCGGTATAACGAGAACGCATTAATTCTTCCGGATGTTCCGGCAATGCACGGCCACCGATAAAACGTCCGCAACATTTTTCATAGTCCGCGTTTAACCCACACGGACATGGTTTATTTTTTTCGTTCATATAATTCCACTATCGGCACATTTAAACCTTCATCCAATGATGCGTTTGCTTTTTTAATCACATCACAATACTTCCCGGCTTGCTGCATGCACATCGACTCAACCTGTGATGTATCAGGCAATGCCCACGGCAATTTGTCATACAACTCTTTCAATATCAACGTTTCGCCAGCGCGAGCCAACACGTATTTTCCCTCTTCAGTAATCGCAACAAAGCCCGCTTCAACCAGCTCATGCAATAAGACCTCAGGGTCTTGGGAATAATGAAAAGGCGCTTTTTTAATAAGCTTAGACAAACCTATCGCAACGCCCTCTTTTTGTGCTTCCCACAACAAGCACAACCAAAGGTAGGCATGCGTAAACCCGTCAATCGGCTTTCCGCTACCCGTACGCTCAACGGTTGCAACGGTATGCGAAATCGACGCGCCTAACAGGATGATTACCCATGATAAATAAATCCAAACTAAGAAAATAGGAATAGCAGCAAAAGCCCCGTAAACCAGTTTATAACTTGGAAAATGCATCACGTATAACGCAAATCCACGCTTCGCACATTCAAACAAGATGGCCGCAATAATACCACCGATCATGCCATAGCGAACTTTAACCTTACAATTTGGCACAACCGTATAAAGCAAACTAAAGCCAAAGAAAGTGAGAATAAACGGCATTAACGACAGTAAGGTTTCTTTGATCTTCCATACACTGGTTGCATCATTCACAATCGATAATGAAAACACGTAGGACGTCAACGCAAAACTCACACCGATAAAGATAGGCGACAAACTCAATACCGCCCAATAGCGCAACAATGCAGACACACCACGGCGCCCTACTTTCACATGCCAAATATTATTTAAACTTTTTTCAATCGTGAGTAAGAGCATAACAGAGGTAACAACCAGCATGACCGTACCGATCGCAGAGAGCTTTCCAGTTTGTGCTGCGAAACTCATCAAGTGCTCTCGAATCACATCGCCTGAAGCTGGAATCATATTTTGAAAAAGGAAATCTTGAATTTCGTTACTCTTAGAGTCAAACAGTGGGAAAGCAGAAAGAATAGAAAGCGTGACTGTCGTCAAAGGGACTAGTGATAACAATGTTGTATAGGTTAACGCTGATGCTTTGTACGTAAATTTTTCACGGAAGAAGCGTTGAATAACAAGCTTAGATAGTTTAAAACAATATCGCCAAAACCCGGGTTTGACTAACTTTAAGACAAATTTCATCGGCAATTCCTTGTGATATACTAACTTCAGAATACCTTTTTTTAGCACAGGAATCAAACAGATGAGCAAGGTCCTTGTTTTATATTACAGTCGTTATGGCACCACACAAAAAATGGCACAGTTCATTGCCAGAGGTGTAGAACAGGTCAATGGCGTTGAAGCGGTGATTCGCACCGTTCCTTCAATCTCCCCGAATTCAGAAAAATCTGAGCCCAGCGTGCCTGATGATGGCGCACCTTTTGCCACCCTAGACGATTTAGTCGAATGCAACGGTTTAGCGTTAGGCAGCCCGACACGGTTTGGCAACATGGCAGCGCCTTTAAAATATTATTTAGACACCACAAGCGCTCTGTGGATGTCAGGTGATCTCATTGGAAAACCCGCTTGCGTGTTTACGTCTACGGCAAGTTTGCATGGCGGGCAAGAAACAACACTACTCTCAATGATGCTTCCTTTGATACACCACGGCATGTTGATCATCGGCATACCGTATTCTGAAGAAGATCTTGTCAACACAGCCAGCGGCGGCACACCGTATGGTGCATCGCACATGGCAGGACAAGACAAACGCGGCGTGAGTGATGAAGAGCGTCGCTTATGCATCGCGCAAGGTAAACGCTTGGCTGAGCTTGTTATAAAATTAAAATGAAGAAACAACGTACGGATTACCGCATCATCTCTAATCAAACTGATGTTCATGAGAATTGTTTATCAATTGCAAAGAAACACCGTGATACGGTGTTTCAAGCACCGATACCTGGGCATCAGTTAGATTTATTCAATCAGATTGTGAACCAGCTACCTGATGAGTCCATCATTTTAGATTCGGGCTGCGGCACTGGCATGAGCACAGATGTCTTAGCAAAACAGTTTCCTGATAAAGTGATTATTGGGGTTGATAAGTCATCGTATCGACTGAGTAAACACCCCCGCTTTAAAGAGGCTATTAGTCAAACTAATGAAAATGCTTGGTTAGTTCACGCAGAGATCAATCACTTTTGGCGCCTATTGCTTGAGTCGAATATTACGATTGAGCAACATTTCATTCTCTACCCCAACCCTTGGCCAAAAGACATTCAAAAACGTTTTCACGGGCACCCTATTGCGAAGACATTATTTTCGTTGTCACCGAAAACCGTTATGCGTACGAATTGGGAAATTTATGCGAATGAATTTACACTGGTCGCGCGTGATGTTTATGCGTTGATCTGTGAAAAACGGATTGTGAACGATAGCGAACCCATGACGCTTTTTGAGAAGAAATATTTAGAAAACAATGAGCCGTGTTTTGAGGTTGTTGTTGGGTAACAGATTGTCTCCAATTGTAGCCTGCACAAGCAACGAGAAAGCGATGCGCCTGCAGGAAGTGCGCGAAGCGCCTCAACGCTTGTGTTGATTTGAATCCCGCAGGCGTTCACGTTGCTCTCTTGTGCAGGCTACGACAAAGGTGGTCGCTCACAGTGCCTTTCTTCCGTTGTAGGCTGCGGGAACTGCGCGAAGCGATATCCGGAATCCAGTCTATTTAACAGCGCGAAGCGCTTTCTTTATTTTAATGGATCCCGGCTCGGGGGCCGGGATGACGCACTCTCTCAAGTCCGGGATGACGGCGAGAGAAACACATCAACAAACATCAATAAAACACCAATGCAAATAGCACTATCTGCAACATTAAACGCGGGCCAATGATAAGCGCCGGCATGGAAATCTAAAAAATCCACAACAAAGCCAAGACGCACACGGTCGATCAAGTTGCCCACAGCACCGCCCAACACGAGCGCAAGCGATAAAGCACTCAACACTTTTCGTGACTCCAAACGCGCAAGCATTGCCACAATCACAAGCGACACTATGCTCGCAAAAGCAATGAAAAAGTAATTCGCATACCCGCTATCACTTAAGAAACTAAACGCAGCGCCGCGATTAAACGCCAACGTTAGATTAAAGAAAGGCAATACGTATTCGGTTTGATAAACCTCTAAATAAGCAACCGCTGCACACTTAGCAATTTGATCAATCAACACAATCGCTAGCGCCAATAAAATCCATCGTATCGCACTGCCTTTCATATTAAGCATATTGACGAACCTCACCGGTTGAACTCACGTTTTCAACACAACGTCCGCAGATTTCTGCATGCTCAGCTTCTCGGCCCACATCTTCACGGCGCTGCCAACAGCGCACGCATTTTTCATGGGGCGAGGTGCTCACGGCAACGTGCAAGCCATCAATATCGGTATGAATCGCACTATCCGTCACATTACCCACATCCGCCGTTGTTGCGCTTGAGGTAATTAACACAAAGCGTAACTCATCACCCAATCCGTCGAGCTTGTCTTTCAAGGTGCCATTTGCATAAAGAACCACATCAGCTTCCATCGCTGATGCGACCTTACCATCAGCCTTCTCCATTTCAATCGTCTTATTCACCGCATCACGAACACCACTCAAGGCTTGCCAGAATTCGCGATTCATTGATTCATCTTGCTCAAGCGGCATTAGCCCTTCGTACCACGCCTGGGTGAAGACTGTCTCATCACGCTCGCCCGGCATATGCTGCCAAAGTTCATCAGCAGTAAAGGATGTAATTGGCGCTAACCAACGCACCAAGGCTTCCAACATATGGAACATCGCTGTTTGCGCAGAACGCCTTGCAACAGAATCAACCTGTGTTGTGTATTGACGATCTTTAATAATATCTAAATAAAAACCACCCAAATCAACCACGCAGAAGTTATGCAGTTTTTGATAAACCAAATGGAACTGGTAGCTGTTATACGCCTTCACTATCTCATCTTGCACTTGCAAGGCTTTGTCCATGATGTAACGATCTAACGCCAACATATCTTTTAACTCAACGCTATCTGTCTCAGGATTAAATCCGTCTAAATTCGACAACAAAAACCGCGCCGTATTACGCAGACGTCGATAACTGTCAGCCGTGCGTTTTAATATTTCATCAGACAATGACACTTCTGAAGAGTAATCAGTCGAGGCAACCCACAATCTAAAAATATCAGCGCCCAACGTCTTCATGATTTTTTCAGGGCTCTCAACATTGCCAAGCGATTTTGACATTTTGCGGCCATGTTCATCAACAATAAATCCGTGGGTCACAACATCGCGGTAAGGGGCTTTGTCATACAACGCAACACCGGTCAATAACGATGAATTAAACCAACCTCTATGTTGATCAGAACCTTCCAAACAGATGTCAGACGGATAACGTATTTCAGGACGCATTTTTTCAACGCAGGTATGCAACACACCCGAATCAAACCACACATCCAATCCATCATTGCACTTTTCATAATCCTTCGCATCATCACCAATTAATTCATCTAGTGACAATTCATACCAAGCATCAATGCCCTGCTCTTCAATCTTGCCTGCGATTGTTTCCATGAGCTCACTCATGCGCGGATGCAATTCACCGGTTTCTTTGTGCATCACCAAACACATCGGCACACACCAGGTGCGTTGACGTGACACACACCAGTCAGGACGATTCTCAATCATCGCCTCAATACGCGCTTGACCCCAGCTTGGAAACCAATTCACATTTTTAATTTCGCGCATCGCACGATCGCGTAAATTTTCTTGTTTCATCCCGATAAACCACTGCGGTGTTGCACGGAAAATCAAAGGTGTTTTATGTCTCCAGCAATGCGGATAGCTGTGTTCAATCGCCGCTTCGTGTAACAGCTTTCCATGTTGAATAAGAATTTCAACAATGTCTTTACCAACCGCTTTCACATGCTTGCCACCCACCATAGGAACGCTATCATGAAAACAACCGTTGTTAGCCACAGGGTTATCAACAGGTAAGTTGTAATGCGTGCCCACCAAGAAATCCTCCACACCGTGCGCGGGCGCTGTGTGTACGCAACCCGTACCACTGCCCTCTTCAACGTGCAGCCCTAAAATTAACGGCACCGTTCTTTCATAAAACGGATGTTGGCACATCGCATTCTCTAATGCCGCACCTAGACAATCACCCACCACTTTATAATCTGAAATATCCAACCGCTCTAATAAATCTGACAATAAACTTTTCGCAACCAACAAACGTTCTTCGGGCAATTGCACTAATACGTATTCAATTTCAGGCCCAAGCGTTACCGCTTGGTTAGCAGGCAATGTCCACGCGGTAGTTGTCCAGATTGGCACACTCACAGGACCCGTGCCTTCTTGTAGATTATCGAATCTTGACAGAAAATCTTTTTCATCAACAACACTAAAACGCACATCAATCGCAACAGAACGCTTGTCTTTATATTCCACTTCCGCTTCAGCCAATGCAGAGCTACAATCCACACACCAGTAAACAGGCTTGAATCCTTGCTGCAAACAACCGTTATCCGTAATTGTTTTTAAGCAACGTACGATGTTCGCCTCATAAGGCGCATCCATCGTCAAGCACGGGTTATCCCAATCCATCAAAACGCCTAAACGTTTAAACGAGGTTTTTTGAATCTCAACTTGCGACTGCGCATAGTCGCGGCATTTTTGCCTAAACTCTTTAACCGATAACTTCTGCCCGGGCTTTCCGAATTTTTTCTCAACATTCAACTCAATCGGCAATCCGTGACAATCCCACACAGGCACACACGGTGTATCAAAGCCGCTTAACGACTTTGACTTGATGATGATGTCTTTCAATGTTTTATTCAAACCATGACCATTGTGAATAGGGCCATTGGCATAGGGAGGTCCATCATACAAAATAAACGGATCACGCCCCTTCGAGGCTTTACGCACTTTTTCGTATAAGTTAATCGACTGCCAGTGCTCAAGCATTTTAGGTTCGCGCTGCGCTAAATTCGCTTTCATTGGAAAAGCGGTTTTAGGTAAGTTTAACGTCGTTTTGTAATCAGTCATTCTATTATCCAATTTAGTTATTAAAATAATCGCGCGCTGCTTGTGCATCACGGTCAATCTGTTGTTTTAACATGTCAAACGATTCAAATTTCTTTTCATCTCTAAGCTTATGGAAAAATTCAACGCGCACATGAGCGCCATAAATTTCACGGGCGAAGTTGAATAAGTGCACCTCCAGCAAACTACGCGTACCGTCAATGGTGGGGCGCGTGCCGATATTCGCAACACCGGTCACAGGTTCTGCCTCTATACCATGGACTTTAACTGCATACACACCAATGACAGGCGATACATCACGGTGCAAAAATATGTTTGCAGTTGGAAAGCCAATCGTACGGCCACGCTTATCACCATGAGCCACTCGCCCTTCCATGCTATAGACCCGGCCCAATAAGGATTCAGCTAACGCAAAATCACTTTGCTCTAAAGCCACACGAATGCGTGAGCTGCTCACGCGTTCTTTGCCAAAATCTAGCACTGGCGTTTGAACCACTTCGAATCCGTATTGCTGACCCAAGCTTTCTAGCATTGCAAAGTCACCTTCGCGCCCACGCCCAAAGCGAAAATCATCGCCCACAACAAGGTGTTGCACGTTCAAACCATCAACCAATAATTCTTTGACAAAATCATGCGCCGACATGCTGGCAAGGGCTTCGTTAAAAGGCAGACAGATCACGTCTGACACGCCTTCTGTTTTTAACAAGCTCACCTTCTCTCGAAAACGCGTTAAGCGCGCAGGCGATGCTTGATCTGCTGCGAAATATTCGCGGGGCTGTGGGTCAAAGGTCATGACGGCGGTGGGAATTCCCGACTCAGCGCCTTTAGCCATAACCGAGGCTAGAATCGCTCGGTGGCCTAAATGGATGCCATCGAAATTGCCAATGGTGAGTGCGCAACCTTGAGGGAAACGATTAAATTTTGAGATGCCTCGTATAATGTTCAATTTTTATTCTTTCTTTGGTTGGAAAATTCAATGCATCATTATATGCGTAGATCACGTGTTCGCAAACCCGAAACTAACAACAT
>DKOI01000104.1 GCA_002469885.1 Legionellales bacterium UBA7366
ATGAAGTGGTTTATGTGGGTGATGAAATCGAAGACATTGAAGCGGCCAAGGCAATTGGTCTCACCTCAGTGGGCGCCGCGTGGGGATTGAATCATGAGATAGCATTACAAGAACAACGCCCAGATTTCGTTGTTTATAAACCAGAAGAATTATTAACTGTTATTTCCGGGTTAGGTGAATAAATATGGCTGCAGATTACACGTCCGAATCGATTGAAGTCTTAAGTGGTCTTGATCCTGTCAAGCGCAGACCAGGCATGTACACAGACACCACGCGTCCAAATCATTTGGGCCAAGAGGCAATTGATAACTCGGTGGATGAGGCCATTGCAGGTCATGCGAGCCGAGTCGATGTGATGTTATATAAAGATGGTTCATTGTCAGTTATTGATGATGGCCGGGGCATGCCGGTAGACAAGCACCCTGAAGAAAAAATGCCAGGCGTTGAATTGATTCTAACGCGACTTCACGCGGGCGGAAAGTTCTCTCACAAAAATTATAAGTTTTCAGGCGGGTTGCACGGCGTAGGTATTTCTGTTGTGAACGCGCTCTCTAAGAAATTAGAAGTTAAGATTAAGCGCGACGGAAAAGAATACGCGATGAGCTTTGCCAATGGCGATAAGAAAACACCATTAAAAGCTAAGGGCTCTGTTGGGAAGCGCAATACCGGAACTGAGATTCGTTTCTGGCCTGATGCAAAATATTTTGATTCGGCTAAGTTTTCTGTTTCAAAACTCTTACACACATTGCAAGCCAAGGCGGTTTTATGCCCTGGACTTGAGATCACCTTTAAAGATGAGAATACAGGCAAGACCAAAGAATGGTGTTATGAGAATGGGTTACAAGAATATTTACTGGATGCAACCGCGGGTTATGAACGTTTGCCAGCTGAGCCTTTTATCGGTAATTTCAAAGGTGATCTGGAAACAGCAGATTGGGCTGTGTTGTGGTTGCCTGAAGGTGGCGAGTTATCCACTGAAAGTTATGTGAATTTAATTCCAACCATTCAGGGTGGCACGCATGTCAATGGCTTTAGAACAGGCTTGTTGGAATCAATGCGCGAGTTTTGTGAATTTCGCAATTTGTTACCAAGAGGGGTGAAGCTGACAGCAGATGATTTGTGGGATCAGTGTTGTTACATTCTTTCAGTTAAGATTCAAGAGCCACAATTCTCAGGTCAAACTAAAGAACGTTTAACATCACGCGAATGCGCAGCGTTTGTCTCAGGTGTGGTGCGCGATTCTTTCAGCTTGTGGCTAAACCAACACGTTGCTATGGGCGAGCAGTTAGCTGAAATGGCCATTGATCATGCGCAGAAGCGTTTAAAAGCGCGCAAGAAGGTGGTGCGTAAGAAAGTGGCCAGCGGACCTGCGTTACCTGGCAAGTTAGCGGATTGCGGATCACAAGATCCTGCTATGTCAGAACTCTTTTTAGTGGAAGGTGATTCTGCGGGCGGTTCGACGAAGCAAGCGCGTGATAGACATTATCAAGCGGTCATGCCATTGCGCGGTAAGATTTTAAATACCTGGGAAGTTGACAGTGGTCAGGTGTTAGGTTCACAAGAAATTCATGATATCTCAGTCGCGATAGGGCTAGATCCAGACTGCAGTGATTTGAGTCAGTTGCGTTATCATAAAATTTGTATTTTAACCGATGCTGATTACGATGGTTTACACATTGCCACCTTGCTTTGCGCGTTGTTCGTGAAGCATTTTCATGCGTTGGTTAAAGCGGGGCATGTTTATGTTGCTATGCCGCCGCTTTATCGAATTGATGTGGGTAAAGAAGTGTTTTACGCATTAGATGATGCTGAGAAACAGGGTATTCTTGATCGCATTACGGCAGAGAAAAAACGCGGCAAAGTTGGCATCCAACGATTCAAAGGCTTGGGTGAGATGAACCCTATGCAACTGCGTGAAACGACAATGGATCCGGACACGCGTCGTCTAATTCAATTAACCGTTGATTCGAAGACGGAGACCACGAAAGTGATGGACATGCTGCTTGCGAAAAAACGCTCGTCTGACCGTAAGGTTTGGCTTGAAGATAAAGGTAATCTTGCGGATTTTTAATTTTCGATCGCTTTTTGCAATGTTGAAACGTCAATAAATTTTAGTGCGTTATAGAGTTCGCAGTGTTGATCCTGTTCGCAGGGCTGTTGGGTTCTTTCTATGTTCCCTTTGTTTATCGTCAATAAGCTTTTTGAAATAATAGAAGCTGCACCGCCGATTTCAGGTCTATCAGAAAACAAGCTGTACCCTTGAAATTGATTTTCATGATCTTTCTCACCAATCATTTGCATGATGCTGGGCGCCAAGTCGAGTGATGTTGCATTGGCGCTGTATGTTCCGTGGAGTTTGTTGGTCGGGTCATAGATGATCAGGGCGAGTTTATCAAACGATTTATAGCTGTTTGGTTTTTCTTGCGTGGCTTCAAAGCTTTCGTTCGATGCTGGTAAGACATGATCGCCTGTTAAGATGACAATGGTATTCTCTTTTAAGGGTGAATGCATGAAGGCTTCCCAGAATTCTCCAAACGCATGATCGAAGTTGAAGACTTTATTTTCCATCGATGTTAAGTCTTGTGGGGAGTTGACAGGGTGTGCGAAGAAGTCGTTTTCTTTTGATAATGGAAAACCGCCATGTGTTTGTATGGTAGAGACTGCAATGAAGAACGGTTTTTCTTCTTTGGCTTTTTGGGTCGCGAGTGTCCAGAGGCTTTTCATCACTTGGGTGTCGGATAGGTCGTCGACAGATTCTGGGTTATTCAGTTTCAATAAGGTTTGTGCCGTATCAAAATTGAAAAAGGTTTTGTCGAAATTTAATTGTTTTATTAATTGTTGAATTTCAAATTTGTTACGCGCTGAGTGCGTGAGGTATGTCGTGTCGTAACCAGAATTTGAGAGTAACGTCGGCAAGCAGTATTGAAAAGATTTATCGTTTAATTGGTCGACCATTCTAATGTTTGATCCAGGAAACGAACCTAGGTTTGAAAATGATGAGCAGAGTTGTCCACGTAATCCATTCAAGGTTGGAAAAGCGTGGTTGTAATAATCGGTGACTAACATCGATTCGTGTGAGAATTTTTCAATGTTGGGTGAGTTGTTAAATTCTCTTGGTGAATACACGTTTAATAAATTTGCCGACAAGCTTTCGGCAAAGATGATGATGACATTGGGTTGTTTCGTTTGCTTTTCATCAATGAATGCTGATGCATGAGTGTAGGTCGTCATTCGGTTTTTTTCTTCACCGTAGAATTTTACACCATAGTGACGAGCAATTTCTTTTTCAGCATTATCAATCACAGGCAGACTGCTTGCTAGTGAAGGTGCGTTGAAATACTGGCAGACGTTTTTGGCGAGATTAATAACAGGAAAACCCATATTGATATTGGCGGTGCGCGCAAAGCGTCTAACGGTTGAATCATCACTGATGGCAAAATAGGATCCTAGGAGGGTGAGTGCCAACAGGCCGCCTATGATCCTGTTTTTCTTGCTTGCGCTGAACAGGTTTAAGTAGCGCATGCTGATAAAGAGTAAGATCACTTGGATAGCGAGCGGGATGATAACGACTGACAGGGTGAATTGGTTGACAAACAAGTGAGCTTCGTTGACTGAGTTGAGCACTAGCAGGTTAATTGAAGACCCAGAGAAATAAACGGCTAGATATTGAAGTGAGTAAATACTGAGTATGACGAGATAGACTGAATTAAGCAGTCCCATGAGCCACTTTCGTTTTGTGTTCAGAGTTAATAAAATTAGGGTCAAGATAAGCGGTTCAACTGCTTTGTGAAACAGGCTAGCGTATCCTAGATACGCACCATGATTATTCAATGACATAGAGCCTAAGGTCAGGTCGAAATAGGCGTAGATACCCAGGAAAAATGGCCAAAGCAGGATGCTTGCCAAGAGTATGGGCGATAATGCGTTGATTAATTGTTTTACAGATCTCATGCGTAGTAATGTAAATTATTTGAGCGGATAATGCAAATTGTAAGCGATTGTTGAGTCTGGGAATATATGGAAATATGATTTAAATTCCCTCTCCCACATGTGAGCGTTGTTGAATAAATAGAAATATAAATAAAATCCCCTCTACCGCTTGCGGGAGAGGGTTAGGGTAAAATAAACCTTCACAGCATAGCAGGAATGGCTACGAGAGCACTTTATACAAAGGTCATAGCGAAGTCCCTTATGCGACTAGCAAATGATGCGGCCTCATATCCGGTTTCTCTTTGTGCACCAGACCTTCTTGTCGAGCGTAATCACTGGTGTCTCCCAGTAATGGTCGACTATCCATTGCAACACTGTTGCGACGTGTTTTTTTAACATTTGCCGTGATCTTTGTTTTATTAAAGAATGAATACTGGCCTTCATGTTGCCTCATGTATGAGTCAATCTTGTTATTAAGCGCCATAAACTCTTCGTGCATATGATCACCAGATAATTTTGCTTCACCTTCATTACGATTTTGAGTGTTATTTAAATCAAAGCTGTATTTCACTGCAAGACACAAGCGGTCAAACATAAGTGCTTTATCTTCAGGAACAAGTGCTATTTTGTCTCTTTGTACTTTTAGTTCTGGTGAGTTGAAGAAATCATTAGTTGAGCTCGCCTCACGGTTTCTTTTGCAACGTTTAATGTATTTAGCATATGCAGTTTTGATCTTATCAACTGCAGACTCATCCCAGGTGTTGAGCAAGCCGCCTAGCAACGTTGATTTGCAGAACTTGCTCGGTAGTCTCGCACAGAAAGATTCTTTAGATGCGAGATTTTGATTAAGTGTTGTATGCATATCTTCAGCATAGGAGCCTGGTTCCTTGTACCGTTGATTCGTTTCCATTTGTTTAGGCAATGCACCTTTAGGATCAAGAACGACAGCTTTTCTGAACTCATCGATGTGCTTTTCAAGTGGCATTTGACGTTTTTTTTGTCTGCAGCAGCAAGTCAGCAGATTCCATACCATGCTGATCACGGAAGAAATAAGATAAACCGCTGGGCTAATGATATAAACAGTAGCGGGTACAATCGCAAAATCAAATACGGCCAACGCAAATTTACCGATTACTCTTAAGAGGTTGTATTGAACGAAGAAAGCACTTAAGCGATCACCGTTTGCATCTTTTAAGAACTTTTCATGCGCTTCAGTATTGAGTTGTTTGTTTTCATGATGAGATGGATTCATGCATTGTTTATCCCAGAGTTTATACTGGTGATAATTGGCCGCGGATAATCCCAGTGCTGCCAAAGTTAGCGTCACACCGAGTGCCATGCCTTTCATGATCCAGCCAAACAGTCCAATACGGTTCGCAATGAACTTCCATTTTGGTTCATTCGCATATTCAGCGGTTAGCACTTCATTTTCAGCTTGTAGGCTGTGGTTGCTTCCCAATAAATAGTTGGAGCACAATTTTAATGTCCACATAAGATTATTCGCTGAATAGGCTGAAATGCCGAGCGCTCTGCCGGCTGCGTTTATAAACGCGGTAGCAATAAAAGCGGCTTGCACGAATCTCGTGACAACGCCTGTCGCATTCCACAAGTCACCCCAAGATTTTGGTGAGGCTTCAGCGCCTTTAAATATTTCATTATAAGTGTCACTAATGATTTTTGCAGAATCACTTAACGCTTTGGCATTGGTGATAGCGTAGGCTGTAAAACCAACAAGCAAAAAGGCGAGTGTTGATAGGATTGACACAGGGAATGCGAAAAACCAGCGGACCATGTGGTTTACTGATACGTCTTTGCCCCATGTCATTTCAGCAACATCGGTGCCGAATAATTTATTCCACACAGGTGCCATCATGAATGATACGAAATCAAGGGCTTTATAGTTACAAACAAAAGCCCTAAAAGCGAGTTCAGTCATTTTTACGCTAA
Organism: Legionellales bacterium UBA7366; assembly: GCA_002469885.1. GTDB lineage: Bacteria > Pseudomonadota > Gammaproteobacteria > UBA7366 > UBA7366 > UBA7366. Next base: position 5,878 of record DKOI01000104.1, read on the forward strand.
CATCAGTGGTGCAATGACAAAGATACTGAACACACCAGTGATTGAGAATAAGCGTAGATAATTGACTGATTCTTGCTTTTTGTGTTCAGTACCAAACAGTAACGCGCTCATCGAACTCAACAGGCTGCTAGCGGCTTTATCAATTTCTTTGTCGTAGGTGAGTCTCACCACTGCCCAGGTTAGACCTGATGCAATACCACCAGCAAGCGTTAATACTATGAACAGTGGGGATAGGTTGTGTGCGCTGAGCTTATTAAAAGCGAAATCTTCTTTTTGATTGTTAAATAGAAAATCCCAGAACTGTCCAACAAGATAGCTAGTTGAGGCAGCGACTTTTCCATTGAACGCTAAGAATGCAGGAATATAGGCAGCTAAGAATACTGTGCCAAGAAAGACTGTTGCCGGCAGTGCGAGACAAAAGGCTAGAGGTAAATGCCATTTACTCACACCCAAGGTGTGGGTGTTCTCGTTATTTTGATTAAATACGATGTTTTCTAATGGCGTTAAAAGTTTTCCAAGATAATGACTTCCTACTTTAAGTGCGTTATGAGTGATAAACACGTAAGACAGTAGTCTGACTATTCTCATGCCAACCATGCTTATAAGCGTGAACAAGCCGGTGATGGAAAGCAGGTTCATTTGATGCTGAACCTTGAGTTCAGTCGCATTTTTATCGCCAAACCATTGGTTATAGTAATGAGATAAAATTTGGCTAGAGGCAATCATGACTTGTTCGTTGATTGTAAGAAACTTCATGATGCGCCATGCTCAAATGAGCAGTGCAAAGGCCAGTGTGATGCCGCCAGTGAGTGCGAATGAAAGTACAAGTCTGCTGAGAATTTCACCGTGAGTCATTTCAGGTTTAGCGGCGAGTTCTTTTGCTTTACCAAACAGTGCGTTCTCTAATAAGCGATTTAGGTTTGATAGATAATAAGCAGAAGCCTGAAGCACTTTGTCGTTAATTGTAAAAAATGACGCTATTTTTATAGCGAGTAAGAAAATGTTGAAGCTTAACACCAATGCGCCTGTTAAAGAAAATAAATACTGTGGATTTTCCAGGTCAAGGTTGTTGGTTGAATTTTTTTCGCTAAATAAACTGCTGCCAACGATGTTAATCCATTGAGAGGCTGCCTTTATGGCTCGATGATTGAAGGTGAGTAAGAGAGCAACATTGCATACCGCAACGAGCGTTCCTAGGAGCCCTGTGAAGATAGCACCTAAAATTCACAAATCCCAAAAACTAGTATTTGCGTTTAGAGTCGTTTTGTTGTTTTCTTGAAAGAAGAGGTTGCCTAACATGTTATTCAATACACGCAAATAGTCACACATCGCTGACAGTGAGCGAATAGTCATAAAAATTTCAGAAAGAACTTTAATTCCACCCAAAACACATACAGTGAATGCAGCAGCAGCCAAGCCTGTGAGTGAGAATAAGTGTGTGTGTTCGCCCCAGTTAAAATCGTCGGGGTTTTCATCGCTAAACCATTTTGTTGCAAAGTGAGAAACCAAATCCAATGATTGCGCAATCGCTTTTCCGCTGATCGTAAAGCGTAAGCCGCCATGCAATAACCGCATGCTGCCCCATAGCCCCAGTGTGGCTGTTGCCATGAGTGACGGAGGGGTTGCGAGTGCAATATTATTTAAACCTTCACGCGAAGGGTTTTTCATATCGAGATTAAAAAGGGTGTTTAAGAGCTGGCTACCTGTAGATGTCTAAATGATAGCTTGCTGCACTGCGTGCGGCTGAGCGCCCCAGCGCGATGTAGTAGAGCACGTAAAAAGGCGTATGTAAGGCGACGCCCAAGCGGCTAGCCAGGTATAAATTCCAATACTCTGAGCCATTGTTATGCTTGAAATGCTGGCTAACGGGAAAATCGGCCTCAGAAAAGGGGTGCATATTTCGCGCGTTGTAATGGGTGTCTCGGCAGAATTCAGCAACAGTGTTTGCGCCAGCGGCAATTGCCTGGCTAAATTCAGCGCCTCGTTCGCGCGCTGCTCTTCTCATGTCTGCTGCGCGTTCTCTTGCTGCGTCTGTATCTAAATTATCGTACATAATGCCCCCTCGTATTATTTTCAATATCTTACAAATGTAACAATTAAATTACCTCGTTTATAGCTGTCATTAATGACAGGTTGTGCGCTGAATTTTAACAAAAAGGTCAATAATTTGTCTATATATGGTTTTTTCGCTTGAGATGGGCAAGATTTGTGCGTAAACTGCGCTTAAATCAAGTGTTGCTGGGGGGCAAACATGACTGATTCAGTTGTTCTGGAGCATAAATCCAACGTAAATCCTGAAGCGTGGCGAAAAGCCTGCTTGGTGATCAATCCTGCTGTGCGCCAAGCGTCCTTTTTCTCGCCACGTTTTGCTGATGCTAGATTAAGTCGTGCAGATCAAGCTGAATACGATCTGAAGTTGAATAAGACAGTGACGAGTATTGCTGAACCTTTGCAGAAAAAATACCTGGAAATTGCCCAGTATTACCAAGCTTTCAATGAAAATAAAAAGACAAAAGGCTGGGGTGCTTGGTTTACACATTTAGGCCGATATCTATGGCGCGGTCACATTTATGAAAGTGTTGATTGGGCCGACCGTCCGTTTGTTGAGCTAATGCATCATGTATCGCTATTGAATCCTAAATACACCAAAAACATTGCGGCCTTCCTAGAAAAGAACGCCTTGTCGCGTGAAAATCAAAAGCAATTATTAAATCAGTTTTATGCTATTTTTCAAGAAGTGCAAGATCATCTTTATCAAAATGATGCAGCATGGCTTGAGCAAGAACGTAAAAGTATTCAAAAACACTATCGAGTGGGGGTCGATGAAAACTATGAAAAAAACAAAAATGAATTGGATGAAAAATATCGAAAACGTTTAGAGCATGATATGCGCTTGTTAAAAAAGCAAGTCGATGCGCGTGAAGAGTCTCGCGTCACGCAACTCAAACTACTTAAACAAAAGATTCATCATTTCTCGCAAGAGTTAGGTTTTAGGAAGCGCATTAAAAATATCAAGAAAGATAATGAAGATGCTCGCACGACGTATGCTCTCCAAAAATATGATTTTGATATTAGCGAAAAACAAAAATCAGATCGTAACGTTAAACAGCAAAATAAAGTCGTTGCCAAATGGATGGCAGTCATCGTCTCTGTCACAGACACCTGTGTGGGATTAATGGGGATATTAGCTTTAGGTATTACGGCGCCTTATATTCTCATTCCGATGCTCATTTTAGTGGGCGTGGGTGGCTTCTTCTCGAATATTTTCTTTATGCGTGGTGAGACAGAAGAGATGCTCACGAAGTTACGTTTAAACTTTAAGAAAACCTTAAATGTCCCTAAAGAGAAGAGTTTTAAAGAATGGTTTAAATTTATTGGTACGCTTGTTTTTGGTTTGGCAGCGTTTGTTGCCGGTGGCTACATGGGTGTATTTGCGTTAACTGAAACGATTGAATTTTTCAGTTTGTTTATGGGCGCATCAGCAGCTTTGGGCGTTTCTGTTTTCCCAGCATTCATTGCGTTTCTTGCGTTATCTTTTATTTTATTTACGGTGGTGTCTGATTTCTTTCAAGAAGAGCGTTGGAAGAACATTAAAGATTATTTTGTGGATACCTTGGGCGTAATTCGCTATGGCGGATGGCTTTGTTTGCCGGTGTTGGTGTTTGAGTTAGCAAAGCTAGCGTTGGGGTTGGCCGTTTGTATTTTAGTAACAGTGCTTACGTGTGGGTTCGGTTATCACCACGGCTTAGAATTAATGGGAAAGACGACGCAAGCAGGTAAAGCTTCAATAGCGCTGTCAAGCGTGAACGGCGTTGCTAGTTTGTTTTTTGGTGCAGATGAAGGCTTTACCATTTTATCCTATGTGACCTTGCCAGCTTTTTTAAAGTTGATCTCTGGTATCATATTAACGGCGTTTATCCTGGTGCCACCTATTGGAATTGGTTTATGTTTTATTGGTCTGAAAAATTGTTACAAGGGCCTCTTTGCTTTTATAGACAGATTAAAAATATTTGATGGATTCTTTTATCATCAGAGTCAGGTTGTCGTAGCTGAAGAAAATAATGTTGAGCTACAAGAAAAGCCAGGTGTGCGCAAGTTTGTTGATCAAGTGGAAACTATTAAATCTGGTGCAAAATTGGCGAGCCTGGCAGGCGATGGTTTAGGAGAGGTGTCTTGTCTTTTATATGATGATTCAACAATTAAAACAGCAGCAATGATGTCGTCTGCAGTGTCTAGCACAGGGCTGACAATGAGTACCGGAAAAAGCACATCCTTGATGGCCGCATCTAGCGCACTTTTCTTTGCCAGCACTCGCGGGTCAAAAGTGTATGACAGTACGCAAGAAGGCCGAATTGAAACCCCCATCTTTACTCATGTCTAGCGTGTAAATGGCAACTCCTATATAGTAGGGTGTCTAAGTGGCAACCGAACGATAACATGGAGAAATAATGGCCAAGCAAGAACTTGCGTACGATAATATCGAAAAGAAACCTTTGCATGAATTTTCCGAGAATGCGTATTTAAATTACGCGATGTACGTTATTTTAGACCGAGCCCTGCCTCACGTAGGTGATGGGTTGAAACCTGTTCAACGTCGTATCATTTACGCGATGTCTGAGCTGGGTTTACACGCCGCTTCAAAATACAAGAAATCTGCCCGTACCGTCGGTGACGTGCTGGGTAAATTTCATCCGCATGGCGACTCTGCTTGTTATGAAGCCATGGTGTTAATGGCGCAAGACTTCTCCTACCGTTATCCCTTCATTGATGGTCAAGGTAACTGGGGCTCGCAGGATGATCCTAAATCCTTTGCGGCAATGCGGTATACCGAATCACGTTTATCGCCTTATGCGAATTTGTTGTTATCAGAATTAGGGCAAGGGACGGTGGATTGGGCGCCTAACTTTGATGGTACGCTTGATGAGCCAGAACATTTGCCTGCACGTTTACCGAATATATTACTGAATGGTTCATCGGGTATTGCCGTGGGAATGGCAACGGATATTTTGCCACACAATATGCAAGAAGTGGTTAAGGCTTGCATGCATATTTTAAAAAACCCAGATGCGCGCTTATCAGATATCACTAAATTTATTAAAGGCCCTGATTTCCCAACAAACGCTGAAATTATCACACCCGTGAAAGATATTCGCGCCATGTATAAAAATGGCGGTGGCAGTGTTCGCATGCGTGCGGCATTCAACCAAGAAAATGGTGATATTATCGTGACGGCGTTGCCGTATCAAGTGTCAGGTAGCAAGGTGTTAGAGCAAATTGCTGCGCAGATGCGTGCAAAGAAATTACCGATGGTTGAAGATTTGCGTGATGAGTCGGATCATTCTAATCCAACCCGTATTGCAATTAGCCCTCGTTCAAATCGCGTTGATATTGATGCATTGATGGCTCACTTGTTTGCAACTACTGATCTTGAGCGTACGTACCGCGCGAATTTTAACATGATTGGTTTGGACGGAAAGCCTAAAGTTAAACCGCTGCTGGTTATTTTAAATGAGTGGTTAGAGTTTAGAAAGCTGACGGTTAAGCGACGATTGCAATATCGACTTGATAAGATTACGAGCCGTTTGCATTTGCTTGAAGGTTTTTTGATTGCTTATCTTAACATCGATGCGGTAATCAAAATTATCCGCACTGAAGAGAAGCCAAAAGAAAAGTTGATGACACGTTATAAGTTGTCAGAGACGCAAGCTGATGCCATTCTTGACATGAAGTTACGCCATTTAGGCAAACTTGAAGAAGTGAAGATTAAAGGCGAGCAAGATGAGTTAGCCGCTGAAAAGGCGGACCTTGAAAAATTATTAAAGTCTTCCAAGAAATTAAACACTTTAATCCATGACGAGTTAAAAGCCGATTCTGAAAAGTACGGCGATAAAAGGCAATCACCGATTGTCGAGCGTTTTGAAGCAGTAGCCATTCGTGAAGAGGATATGTTGCCGAGCGAGCCTGTGACAATCATCTTGTCGAAGAAAGGTTGGGTGCGTTCTGCAAAAGGTTATGATGTTGATCCAGCAACGTTGAATTACAAATCCCATGATAGTTTTTGGGATGCGACATTAGGTCGCACGAACCAAACGGTTGCGTTTATGGATTCAACGGGCAGAAGTTATTCTTGTATGGCGCACACCTTGCCGTCAGCTAGAGGGCAGGGCGAACCTGCTGCAGGAAAGTTCAAGCCACCTGCAGGTGCGAGCGTGATTAGCGTGGCATCAGGTGCACCTGATCGTTTGTATGTTGCTGCATCGGATGCTGGTTATGGCTTTGTGGTAAAACTCGAAGAACTGTATTGTAAGAACCGTGCAGGTAAAGCAGTATTGAAATGTCCTAAAGGTGCGAACGTATTAAAGTTACGCCATATTCGTGATGACGATAATGATTTGATTGCTGCGGTCAGTAATCAAGGCCGACTATTAATTTTCCCATTAACTGAATTGCCTGCGCTTAGCCGAGGTAAGGGAAATAAAATCATGAGCATTCCATCTGCCAAAGTGGTTGAGCGTGAAGAGTATGTGGTGGATATAGCGGTGCTATCTTCTGATGATGCGTTGCTGTGTTTATCAGGCAAGCGCACCTTAACCCTGAAAGCGAAAGACTTAAAGCATTACATTGGCGAGCGAGGCCGTCGTGGTCATAAGCTACCGAGGGGCTTCCAGAAAGTGGATGGTTTAGATGTTAAACGTAAAGATGAATCATAATGAGTAAAAAACCTGGAGTCGATCCAACAGCATTGATAGAAAGGATTCTCTCGAGTTCAAAAACCTTGTTTGCCAAAAAAGGGTATAGCGGTACGTCGATGCGTGATATTGCTAGGCTTGCTGATTGTTCTCAAAGCATGATTTCCCATCACTTTGGGTCTAAGGCCGAACTGTGGCATCACGTCAAAGACGAATCACTGGCGAACTACATGCTTCAAATGCGTGCTTCAGATTCAATGTTATCGGGTAAAAATTTCGAAGAAGAACTCAGTCTTTTTATAGATCAACGTTTAACACATTTTGATAAAGAGCCTGACATGATTAGAATGGTCATGTGGGCGACACTTGAAGAACTCGAAGACGACAAGCCACCTAAGTTGAAAGAGCTGATGAATGTTTTTGTTTCAAGTATTCGCCAGGCGCAGAGCGAAGGTGAGATTCGAAATGATATCGAGCCTGAGCTCATCGCTTATTTTGTATTTTTCTCAACGCGGTCATGGTTTCAGGATAGAAAGGGCTGGATTTTGAAAGCCTTAGATATGGAGCAAGCTGAAGGCTTGAAGGAGTTTTCGGCGTCGTTGAAGAAGATCTTGAAGGGCGGAATTTTTACCTAAGGCAATACTCTCTCTCCCGCAAGCGGGAGAGGATGAGGCTCTGATCCTCGCGCAGTCACTCAGACAGATCAAAGCACTATGCTAGGCCTAGGCTCAAAGTCTTTAGCGGTCCACGGGTTGTCTGACGGGCCTTTGCTTGAGTCTTTCTGTTTCTCGTTAGCTGCTTTTTTGTTTCTGACGTTGTCTCCACCACCAAAGAATCCTATCTTGCTTGCTTTTATTTTTACGCTATCTTCAGTCTTCAAGTATGCTTTTTTCTCTTTAGGTTGATTTAATAGTTTCATTACAGCGCCAGCTAAAAATAATACCGCTGCAGTTACAAGCAATGCAGGCAATAAGTAAGGCGTTGTAATTGTTTAAGCAGTTCCAATTACGAATGGAATGTATACCCCTGCTTCAAATCCTAAGGTGATACCGCTGGCAATGAGAATATTCGGCAGTGTTAACCAGCTATTTTCATGGTGTTCTTGGTGGTATTTGTATAGCTTGATTGCTAGACCAAGCAAGGCGACAATCGGTGCAATAATTGGTACCCAAAAGGGAATTGATGCTGCTACTCCAAAGCCAATGATAAATGGAATGAATAGTTTTACCAAAAGGCCTAAAAGTAAGCCGCTGGTCATGATAATGTTTAGCAGGCCTTCTTTAGCAAGGGCCGCATGGCTTTTTCGTTCATCAGGCCATAGCTCCTCGCCTTTTATTACTTCATAAGCTGCGCAAAAAACGTGATAGAGTATATCGCAAATTAATTGCTTAGCGAATATAGTGCCGACTATGGTTATAAAGATGATAGGGTTCACTGTAAGTGGTACGGTAATGCTCAATGCTGGTAGAAGTTGCAGTGCTTTGACGGAAAAAGCAAAGCCGGATCCAAGAAAAAATCCAACGCTAATAAACCAAGCAAAAGAACTCTTCAAGAAGCTAATGGCATTGTCTTTTATATATTCTTTATGCTGGTAAGCGAATGTGAGCGCAATCGCTCCAAGTATGGCAATTGATATGCCTAGACCGATGGGTCCAAAGTATGCTGTAGCTGCGGCAACCCCTAGTACGAGTAGGTAAGACAGCCAGCCAGCTGCAAATAATACTAAGCCAGCCTTTGATACCTTTACGATATTGTCTCTATTGATTTGTAGCTTCTTTTTACTAAGAAACCGACAAAGTTTTGCGGTGTTGAGTGTGGTAAGCACAAGGAAAATTCCTGCTAAGACAGGAAGTGCGGGTGCTGCTGCGCCCAAGCAAATTAAATAGAAAAAGAGGTGGCTGAAGGTTATTACACTTCCCCCCATCAGCGCGTAATCTAGCCCTTCTGGCTTGTGGCCCTTCTGGCTTGTGGCCCTTAGGCGCTGGTTTGTCAGGTGATTTTAGCTTTAGTTCTGTAACGGTGTTCATCTATTCCCCCATTCTTGATAATCTATATCGAACGATCGTTCTATAATAATAGAAGGAGGCCGGATTGTCAAATAATGTGTCTATTTGGAGGGGGTGTTACTTTTAAATCAAGGGGTTATGGCTTTTTTTTAAAATGGATCCCGGATTAAGTCCGGGATGGCGTCGTTCGGGGCAGGCGAGTGTGCTCGCCCGCCTAATTCTACTTAAGCAAGCTGCATGCTATACGCAGGCTCGTAATCACGATAGTGTTCTTTGTCCGTTACTCGAGCGCGATCGTGCGCAAACACAGTAACCGCTTTTGCTAAGTCTTGCATATCAGATTCATGATGTTTGGAATCTTCAAAGGCTTCGTTTCGCTCTGTCTTGTTTTTGAGTAAGCTTTGAATGCTTACAGCCTTGTCGTCTTTGACAAAACCTTTTAGTTTTTCCAAGAACGCTTTGGGTTTCTCGCCTAGTTCGGCGCTGCGTGCAAGCGCGTCTATTTCATTGATTAAATAGGCTTGTTGCTCACCCAGGGTGTTACTTTCACCCATTGTCTTAACGCGACGTTTCGTGTGAAAAAACGCGGGCAAGTTTCTCTCTGATAACAATAAAGTTTTGTTGGCGTCATCGCTCTCTATAGATGATTCTGAATCAAAGGATCGATTTGTGCTGGCTCTAGAGGCTGTCCGGGCACCAAAAGATAAAGAAGACTCCGGCGAGCTTTCTTGGCTTTTGCTTTCTTTATCTGACCAGCCAAATGCTTGTGCAGCAGGCTCTGTCTCTGCTTTTGTTGTGTCAAACGTAATGGTTTCAACAGGCCCTTTAAAAAAGTTAAAGATTTTTAAAGAAAGCTTAAGCAGTAGGCCAAAAGCAATGATAGCAGGTGCAACGATTGGTGCCCAAATAGGGGCTGTTGCAATCAAGCCAATTGCAGGTAGAAGGAACATAGCAACAACACCTAAGCCAACGCCTCCCATGGTAATCACATCAGCAAAATTTTCCCAGGCATGCCCTTTGTGTTGATCTCTTACGACTTGTGTGTAGGTCTCTTTATCGCGGCCAATGGCGAAATGTTTGATAGCACCCCATGCTTTGATGGCGAAGACTGATCCTACAAGCACTGTAAAAATAATAGGAAGAACGATTTTTGTGAGCGCGAATTTCCCGGTGGCTTCGAGGGTTGTCATGACAGCGGCAAATGCACCCACAGCGGTAAAGACAGCGGTTAATCCTATGCCTAAAAGAAGCATGCCGGTTAAACCGTGTTTTTGATTGGCATACAAAAACCATAACTTGATTGATTTAATGATGTCGATAGCAGAGATGCTCCAAAACATCGCAAGCTTGACAATGGTTGGGGTCGCAGAGAGTGCGGCTTCTTGCATAATCCACTTAAGTTGTGCAAAAAGGCCAGCAAAAATTCCCGCTTGTATTGTGTGCCAGAAATCGTCCCAGGTGAGGCTGTTTTTGTTAATAGGATCGGTGCTTAGTCTCACGCCATAGGTGCTGATAAAGATCATGTCTTTTATTAGGGCGTCTCTATGTTCTTTGTGATCTTTAGTTAAGCTCCTATCATTAGAGGCTGGGCTATCGCTGCGACGTGTTTTTTTGGGGAGTAATGTTGCGTTTTGCATCTTGTTGTTCCTCGTCTTAATTCTTGGTCGTCAATGTTTTAAACGACCGTTGTATAGTAGTTCTATTTGATCGATTTGTCGATAATATATCGATACATGGTAATAATATCGATATAATATTGAAAAGTCGAGAAACGGAGCGCTAACTATTTGAATTGCAGAATCCATTATCCTGTATGATTAGACAATAGCGTCATCGACAGTTTCTTTAATTGGGAGTAGAATATCATATATGGATAATATATCAACAAACCCAGCGCTCAAAACTTTTATTATTAGAATCATTGGTGTCATCTTCTTTATGGAGATTCTCGATGCCGGGGTCTTAAATACCTCATTGCCACAAATTGCGAGAAGCTTGCATCATAACCCCATTGACCTAAAAGCTGCAGTGACCACTTACTTGCTAACCTTGGGTATCTTCATTCCGGTGAGCGCATGGTGTGCTGATTACATTGGTGAGAAGAAAACCCTGATCATGGCTATCATAATCTTCACTCTAGGCTCGATTGGGTGCGCATGCTCCGTTAACTTAGCGATGTTGGTGTGCTTTCGATTGTTGCAAGGTGTGGGCGGCGGATTTTTAATGCCTGTCGCACGCCTCATCCTCGTGCGAGCCTTTGGTGCACACAATACGGTTGAGGCGATGGCGAAAGTCGGTGCTATTATTATTTATGCAATGATGTTGGGCCCGTTTCTTGGCGGCGCGATTACCACTTATCTTGATTGGCGGTTCATTTTTATTGTGAATGTGCCCATGGGTGTGTTTGCGATTTATTATCTTCATAAATATTTACCCGTCTTTGGCGAATTAAAAAAGATCCCCTTTGATTTTCGTGGTTTCATATTAGTTGCTATTGCACTGGGCTCTGCATTATTTCTCGTTGATATTATCGTTCATCCTAGTTTTACGGGATTTGAAAAAATCTGTATGTTGCTAGCGGCAATGGTTTCTTTTGTTCTTTACATTTTTCATGAAAAGCGTGCAAAGTTTCCCATTATCAGTCGAGAGATTTTTAAAGACACATCATTTAACTGGGCATCCTTTGGTAGTTTTGCCACACGGTTTTCAATTAGCGCACAACCGTTCTTAGTGCCGTTGCTATTGCAGTCCGTGTATGGCTTGGAGGCAGTGCAAGCGGGGCTATTTATGTTGCCTGCGGGTTTGGGGGCTTATATTGCCAGAAAGAACGTCGGCGCTTTGTTGAGTAGGGTTGGGTATAAGTCGTTGCTGGTGTGGAATACGTTAATCATAACCTTTATATTTATGACGTATTTTATACAGGCTTATATTTTCTTGCCTTATCTTTTGGTTATCCAGCAATTTTTCTTTGGCGCGGCTTTTGCCGTGCAAGCAGCAACAATGAATTCATGTGCGTATCAGTTCACGCATGAACCGTATGTCTCTAAAGCAATCAGTTTTTACAGTGCAGTCATTCAGTTGAGCGCAAGTTTTGGAGTGGCACTCGCTGCATTTACGATGGTGAGTGTCATAGGGCAGGCGGACCTTACGCATAACGTGCCAGCGATGGCGTTTAAAGTCGTCTTCGTTGTGCAAGGAATTTATGGGTTTATTGGCGCGTATGCGTTTTCAAGAATTAAGCCGGTTCAAGATTCGCATACTGATAGATAAGCCACTTGGTGCCGTGACGTGCGAATTTCACATGAATTTTAGCATCAGAGCCTTGGCCTTCCATATTAATGATGACGCCTTCACCGAATTTTTTATGCGTCACAGATTGACCTAGCTTCAATCCACTGTTGTGTGTTTCTGGTGTCAATGGTGCAGCAGGTTTCGCAGTTACGGGGCGCGAGATGGTGCTGCCTAAGCGAACTTCACTTAAAAAGTTAGCGGGCACTTCGCGTAAGAAGCGTGAGGCTTTGCGATAATTTTCACGGCCGTAGAGTCGTCTGCATTCAGCGTAGGTGAAATAGAGTTTCTTCATGGCGCGGGTCATACCCACATAGCAAAGTCTGCGTTCTTCTTCCAAGCGCTCAGGATCTTCGTATGACATTTGATGTGGAAACAAGCCTTCTTCCATGCCGCACAAGAAGACGAGTGGAAACTCTAATCCTTTGGCGGAGTGTAATGTCATCAGTTGAATATAATCATTGTTTTCGGCGTGCTGTTGTTCGCCAGCCTCAAGGGCTGCGTGTGATAAAAAGCTTGTCAGCACAGGCATTTGTTCGTTGTCGTCGTGTATGTATTGACGTGTTGCGGTAATCAATTCATCCAAGTTTTCTATGCGCGCGATTCCGCGTTCACCTTTTTCTTTTCTGAAGTGATCACGTAAGCCGCTGGTGTGAACCACGTGCTCGGTTGTTTCATGTAAGGGTAGGTCGTGCGTGTGTTCTTTCATATCGAGCACTAGTTGCATGAAGCCATTCAATGCGGTAGTGGCGCGACCGGTGAGTTGCATTTCATCGATAGTGGCTTTGGCGGCATTCCATAATGACAGCGAGCGTTCCCGTGCAATGTCGCGTACAACACCGAGGGTGCGTTCGCCAATGCCGCGTGTTGGTGTATTCACCACGCGTTCAAATGCTGCGTCGTCATTGGGGTTGGCGATCATGCGCAAGTAAGCCAGTGCGTCTTTAATTTCAGCGCGATCGAAGAATCGTAAACCGCCGTAAACGCGATAAGGAATTGCGTTTTGTAATAAGGTTTCCTCTAATACGCGTGATTGTGCATTCGAGCGATACAGTAGAGCGATGTCTGTTAGGGAGTTGCCCGCATCGGCCCATTTTTTAATGTGTTCGACGATAAAGCGTGCTTCATCAATTTCATTGAAGGCGGCGTAAACGCTGATTGGATCGCCGGCATTGTCATTGGTCCATAAGCTTTTGCCGAGGCGATTACGATTGTTTGCAATCAGTGCGTTGGCAGCGGACAAAATGGTTTCAGTCGAACGGTAATTTTGTTCAAGACGAATTGTTTCTGTGTTTTTAAAGTCACGTGTAAAACGGTGTATGTTTTCAATCTTCGCGCCACGCCAGCCGTAAATAGATTGATCGTCGTCGCCAACAATCGTAATGTCTGCCGCGCCTTGGGTGAGCTGGTGAATCCACGCGTATTGAATGCTGTTCGTGTCTTGGAACTCGTCAACCAGAACGTGTTTAAAGCGCTCTTGGTAGTGGCGCAGAATCTCAGGGTTTTTAGCGAAGAGCTCATGCGTGCGGAGTAAGAGTTCTGCAAAATCGACTAAGCCACCGCGTTCGCAGGCTTCTTCATACGCATTGTAAATTTTAAACATGGTGCGAGAAAAGATATCTTGGCCTTCACCAACTGTTTTGGCGCGGATGCCTTCATCTTTTTTGCCGTTGATATACCATTGAGCTTGTTTTAACGGCCAGCGTTCATCATCGATGCTCAATGTTTTGTAGATGCGACGAAGTACACGATTTTGATCTTCTGTGTCGAGAATCTGAAAGTTTTGCTCAAGACCTGCAGCTTCGTGGTGCGCGCGCAATAAGCGGTGGGCTAAGCCGTGGAAGGTGCCGATCCACATGCCGCGCATGGGGATTTGCATAAGAGACTCAATGCGGTGGTGCATTTGAGCGGCGGCTTTATTAGTAAAGGTTACGGCGAGAATGGAAAAAGGTGAAATGTTCTGCGTTTGAATCAACCAGGCAATGCGGTGCACTAAAACGCGCGTTTTTCCGCTGCCCGCGCCGGCTAAAACCAGCAAGCTGCTTGCGGTTGAGCTAACGGCTTTTCTTTGCTCTGTATTAAGTTGATCCAGTAATTCCATGGTAACCATTATATTACAATAATTTTCATGTATACTACCAAAAATTGAGAACATTCGCGAGGATATTAGCGTGCCAGCAAAAAATTACCAAGTCGCCACTTATTTAACAAGTGCCGCTGAATTCAAACAGTTACCCGAAGATAAGGGCGTTGAAGTCGCTTTTTCTGGGTGTTCAAATGCGGGCAAGTCCAGCACGATGAATGCTTTGACGAACAATAAAACCTTGGCGAGAACCAGTAAAACACCTGGCCGTACTCAGTTGATTAATTTGTTCTCACTCGATGACGATAGGCGTATTGTTGATTTACCAGGGTTTGGTTATGCGAAAGTGCCGGATCGAATCAAAGCGAAGTGGCAGACCAATATTGATCTCTATTTGCGAGAGCGGGATTGTTTGCAAGGCATCGTGCTCGTATCGGATATGCGCCATCCGTTGAAAACCTTTGAGTGCGATATGATGGCTTGGGCAAGCATGTCAGGCATGCCAATGCTCGTCTTGCTTAATAAAATGGACAAATTGTCTAAAGGTGCTGCAGCGAGTACCGTGCAAAAAGTCAGAAATCATGTAAAGACATTGGATGGTAATATTACTGTTTTGCCTTTTTCTGCGATGAAGAAAGAAGGCTTGCCTGAAGTGCTTGAGGTCTTGGATGATTGGTTCGCGTTCTGATACTTATATACACAAAATAAGGCGCCTTTCTTGAGAAGTCGCTAGTTCAGTGGTACATTCCTAGCTTGTCCGCTTGCGGAAGTTCAAAAGGTCCCCATTGTGTCTACACAAAATACAGGTTCTAGTGCTCAGCCAGCAGGGAGTGAACCGTTTATTCCTGCAACTCAATCTCTTCCCGAAATCACATTAAAAGGCACAATCTTAGCCGTTTTTCTGACAATCATTTTAACAGCAGCTAATGCATTCCTAGGGCTCAAAGTGGGTTTGACCATTTCAGCCTCCATTCCTGCGGCGGTGTTTTCGATGGGCGCATTACGATTTTTCAAAAATTCAAATATCCTTGAAAACAACATCGTGCAAACTGCAGCCTCAACAGGCGAGGCGGTCACTTCTGGCATCATTTTCATTATTCCCGCACTCATCATTTTGAAATACTGGACAGACTTTAATTATATAGAAACAGCAGCGATTGGTGTTGTGGGCAGCATTCTCGGTGTGATCTTCAGCATTCCGTTGCGACGTGTTTTATTAGCAGATCCGAATTTAAAATTCCCCGAAGGCGTTGCGATTGGTAGCGTGTTAAAGGCCAGTGAATCTAGCGGCTCAGAAATAAAGTATTTAGTCTTTGGTGGATTGTTTGGCGGTCTTATTGAGTTCGCACAAGATGGTCTACGTGTTTTGGCGAACAGCTTAGAGTATTGGACCATACAAGGTGGGAAAGTATTTGGTTTAGGTGTGGGTTTGTCACCCGCCTTAATAGCAGCGGGTTACATCATTGGTGTGAATGTTTCGATTGCGATATTTGTGGGCATTGTATTGGGCTGGTTGTGTGGGGTGCCGATCATTTCATGTTTACACGGTTTCGATTCTGTAAGCACGGGTGCTGCGATTGCGCATGACGTCTGGTCTAACAATATTCGATATGTTGGTGTGGGTGCAATGACGATCGGTGGCGTTTGGACCTTAATCAATTTAGCCAAGCCAGTTTACTTAGGTTTGAAAGCGTCTATTTATTCTGTAAGTCATCTAGAAGGTAAAGGGGTTGCAGGCATTCCGCGTACCGAGCGCGATATTCCAATTCGTCATGCATTCTGGGTATTGGCGTTTATGATGATATTGGTTTTTTTCCTTATTATGTATTTCACATCGGCCAGTCTAGGTGATGGCAATAATTTACGTTATGTGATTGCGTTTATTGGTGCTTTATATGTATTGTTTGTTGGATTTATTCTAGCCTCGCTCTCAGGGTATTTTGCTGGTTTGATTGGTGCGACCAATAATCCTGCTTCCGGCATGTTGATTGCGGGCATCTTAGTGCTTTGTTTATTACTGATGGTTGTCTTTGAGTTGATGCCAGGTTATGCCGGTGCAATGACGTCACTGAATAAAGCAGTAATTGCGATTTTAATCATTTCGATTATTGGCTCAGCGATTACGATGGCGAATGACACGATACAAGATTTGAAAGCCGGGCAAATGGTTGGCGCAACACCGTGGAAGCAGCAAGCGATGTTGGTGTTTGGTGGTTTAATCGGTGCATTAATGTTGCCGTTTATTTTGCAGTTATTATTTCATGCATATGGTATTGGCGGTGTATTTCCGCGCGCTGGTATGGATCATTCACAAATGTTGGCAGCACCCCAGGCTGGATTAATGGCGGCGATTGCGCAAGGCGTATTTGAAGGCGATCTGCCTTGGGCTATGATTGGTGTTGGCGGCATTATCGCTGTATTCAGTATTGTAGTTGATGAGATTGCAAAGCGTCGCCATTCCCGTTTTCCTGTTTTGGCGGTAGGTATCGGTATTTACTTGCCACTTGCAGCCTCAGTGCCTTTAGTGATTGGTGGTGTTTTATCTTATATTTGTCGGCGTAAGTCAGCGCAAATGAAGCGTGAAAAAATAGTGAGTGAAGCACAGACAGCCAATAATCAGCACAATGCTTTATTGCAAGCCTGCGGTTTGGTTGCTGGTGCGTCAATCATGGGGGTCATTTTGGCAATACCGTTTGCTATAACCAGGAACTCTAATGCGTTACGTATTGTATCGGAAAGTTTCACACCTATTGCAAGTGCGCTAGGTGTGATTTCAATTATCGGTTTGGGTGTGTGGATGTATCGCGTCGCGACGTCGTCAAAATAACACATCATTGTTGGTTGCAACAATGATGTGATGAATCCTTATGCTCCCCGCATCTTATAAACGGCCGTACCGACAGCAAGCGCTGCGACGCTAACCGCGACTGCTCCTTTGACGGAAAACAAACTGTCCTGGCAACGTGTAGGAAAACTTTTATTCCTCTCAATAATCTCTTCTGCTCTTACCCGATCTTGCGCTGTCATTAAGCCTCGCAATAATTGCTCACAAGCAAGTTGGGGGTTTTTAGGGTTGATGTGCACGTATTCCATGCCAGCGTCATCAAGCGCGCTGCAAACATATTTCCAATTATCGTCGATGTGTACGCATCGTAAATTGGGTTTGTTTACGAGTGCTTGTAAAAAACGAATGCTGAAAGCTTTGCCACGACCAAAAACACGGTGGCCGTTAATATTCAGTTCGGTATCTTTCGTTTTTGTTGCAACAGCATCGTATGATTGAAAGTGCTCAGGAAAGTGTGCTCTTGCGCAATTTTCAAAAATCACTTTATAGAGGTCACGAATGATCGGTATAACAATGTCTTCAGAGTATTCGCGCGAGAGTGCTTTAATTAGGTCAGGGAAAGAGGCGTTTGAAGATTCTTCTAAGAATAGAGCGAATGTCGCATAAGCTTTTCTAAGGTTTTTTTCAGGGTCTGAAATATCGCCGCTGACTTTTATGCGTTTTTTCAATAGATCAGTTAATAGCTGGGCTTTTGTTTTTGAAACAAACTGCCCGCCTTCTAGCGCGGTTAACTTTTCGTCATTTCGAATTAATTTCCAGCGCGTTGTTTTGAACTTTTCTTCAATGAGGGCAATGTGTGTTAGTTCATGTTTTGCAATATGTTCCTGTGTCGATTGCATTTTCGCGTCATGTAAGTGTGGCGTGTATTTAAAACAGAGGCTTTGTGTTACGTGGCCAAAGCCTCTTGTCTTGAGCTCTGAAAATAACGTTGTTGTTGCACGTTCGCGCTGAGGCTGGCCGCTCATTTTACATTTGATGGCTTCTTCGAAGACAGAGACTTCAGAGCGGTTCGTTATCAGCGTCGTATCGCGACCTAGGGCATGCTGTGCGGCGATCACTTTCAATAAATGCACGTTGAGCTGTGTGCGACCATTTTCGCCATGTAACCAAAGACAATCGTCAATGTCGATGCATAATCTGGTTTCTTCATCATGTTTTGCTTCACGTAAAAGAAGCTTTAATTTGCTGGTGTTTTTGTGCACAGGCGCGTCCTTTTGTTCTGCTGACGGTGAAAGTGCCCGGTCAATGTTTATCTGGTGAACGTTGACTATGGGGAGACTCATTAAACGGATCTGTTGACAGGAAAAGTGTTTTCTTCATGTTATTGCCTTCTCGTTTTTTTGGAGAGTTTAGGTATTTTCTGTCGTGAATGCAATGACGTTTTCGATTCTCAGCTGTTCTGTGGCTAGCATGACAAGTCGATCGAACCCTAAGGCAACCCCGGCGCAGTTTGGTAGACCAGATTCAAGTGCAGACAGTAATAAATGATCAGTAGGAAGCGTGTCTTTACCCATTTTTTCACGCAATACATTTTCTTTTTCAAAACGCGCACGTTGTTCGTTAGCATCGGTGAGTTCATGAAAACCATTGGCAAGTTCAATGCCGTTGAAATAAACTTCGAACCGTTCAGCAATGTCGCCTTTAATCACAGAAAGCGCGGCTTGGCTTTTAGGATAATCATAAATAAAAATTGGTTTTTCTTTTCCGAGTGTTGGTTCAATGACGTGCGATAAAATTAACTGTAACCAGGTATCTTTATCGGCTTCTGCTGAATAATGGATGTTGTGTTGCGATCCAATCGTTTTGAGTTCCTCGAGAGTCGCTATAAGTGGATTGAGATGGAAGTGTTTTTCAAAAAGAGCTTGGTAACTGATTTTGTCGCAAGGCTGCGTGTCCAGCGTTGCTTGTAAAAATAAATCCATTTCGTCCATTAAGTCGTGATGGTTAAAGCCGGGTCTGTACCATTCTAATAATGTGAATTCAGGATTGTGGTTTCGACCACTTTCTTCTTGTCGGAATGCTTTGCATATTTGGTAGATGGATCCGTAGTCTGAAGCCAGTAGGCGTTTCATTGCAAATTCTGGTGAAGTTTGGAGAAAACCTTGCTGGCCTGCTAGCGCGAAGCTATCAATCATTGGGTCAGGTGTGCTGGTGTGGCATAGTAGGGGGGTTTCCACTTCAAGGACGTTGCGTGATTGAAAAAAGTCACGGGTGCGCTGTAATAATGCAGCCCTTTTTTTGGCGGTCTGTAGATTCATTGCGGGCATCCATCTGTCTTTTTTATGTTCGCTCATGCTGTATTGCTCTCATTCTTATCTTTTGCATATATTACCTGATAGCTTGCGAGTTAAACAAACCCGCAGATGGCTGGCTTTCCCGCTCGTTCCCTTCTACAATATTTTTTCAGCCTGTTATGTTGGGTGAGAATGGGTTTTGGAAAAAATGATTGAAGTCTGTGTATTAAATACAACGGAGCAAGCGAGCGTGTTGGCAGATGCCTTGGGGCTTGCATGCAAGGACGTGCCGGATGGATCATGTACGCATGTGTTTGAGTATGTCGATAATCGTTTGCAGCTAAAAGCGTTGCGCAAAGATGCGCCGGGCGCAGTGTCAGTTGATTTTGTTGAGGGTGCCTTAGCGGCGCGCGCTAAAAAAAGCAGTATAAAATCCGAGGCAGTTGCGCGTGCTGTGGGTTTGAAAAAGCATCCTGGCTTGCGCGTGTTAGACGCAACAGCGGGGCTGGGTCGTGATAGTTTTATCTTGGCACACTTGGGGTGCGAGGTGACGATGTTGGAGTCTTCACCGTTTGTTGCGGCACTGTTGCGTGATGGTTTGAAGCGCGCGGTTGAACAATCAGTACCTGTTGCAGCGCGCATGTCTTTGCGTGAAATAGACGCAGTTAAATTTATGCGCTCACAGCCCTTGGGCTTTGATGTTGTCTACCTTGATCCGATGTTTCCTCCAAAGATCAAGAGTGCCTTGGTTAAAAAAGAAATGCAGTTATTACAAGAGGTTGTATCAGTTACTTGCGATGCTCAGGCCTTGTTTGACGCAGCATTTGCTTGCGCGCGGCATCGAATTGTAGTAAAAAGAGCAAGATTAAGTCAGGACTTGGTGGGTATGCCGCCGAGTTTTAGTTATGAAGGCAAGTCGAATCGGTTCGACGTTTATATAAAGAGTTGATTTTATGGATTGGGCAATACAGTTAATACAGTTTATTTTGCACATAGACAAACATCTTGCGGTGTTTATTGCAAATTATGGCGTTTGGACTTACGCCGCGCTTTTTTTAATTGTGTTCTGTGAGACGGGTCTTGTTGTCACCCCTATATTGCCAGGCGACTCTTTGTTATTTGCAACGGGCGCGCTGGCTGCCGGCACGAGTTTGAACATCGCTATTGTTGTGCCTCTTCTTATTTGCGCTGCGCTTTTGGGCGACACCGTAAACTACACTGTCGGACGCTTTTTAGGTCCGAAGCTTTTCTGTTCAGATAGCTCACGTCTATTCAATAAACAATACTTAGCTAAGACGCATGCTTTTTATGAAAAGTACGGTCCTAAAGCCATTATCATCGCACGATTTGTGCCGATTGTTCGTACGTTTGTACCGTTTGTCGCGGGCGTCGCGAATATGGGTTATCGTCGTTTTATTTCATACAGTATCTTTGCAGCCATTCTGTGGGTCAGTGTTGTGACCTATGCAGGTTTTTGGTTCGGCGGGCTCGATGTTGTACGTGAGCACTTCTCATTAGCCGTCATGGCGGTCATTTTTGTATCAATATTACCAGCCATATTTGAAGTGACTAAGCCTTATCTGGTGAAGAATAAAGCGACATAGGGCCTAATTGCCTTTATCTTCGTCGATACTGCAGGGATCTAGACATTCAATCCCATTTAAGGCAAAATACGCCAGAGTTATCGAAATAAAGGTTTACCATGGCGAGCATCTTATTGTTACACGGCCCAAATTTGAATTTATTAGGCAAACGAGAGCCTGATAAGTATGGTGATGTTGATCTTGCTACGATTGATCAAAGCATGATCAGAAGGGCTTCAGAGATGGGGCATACGCTGGCTTCTTTTCAAAGTAACGATGAGGCGACTCTTATTGAGCGCATTCACGCCACTCGTGACGATGACACCGAATTTTTATTATTTAATCCAGCAGCCTTCACGCATACTAGCGTTGCTCTTCGCGATGCGGTGCTTGCGGTTGAGATGCCGATGATTGAAATCCATTTATCCAATGTCCACACGCGTGAAGCGTTTCGACATCATTCTTATTTTTCTGACATTGCCGTTGGCGTTGTCAGTGGATTTGGCGCTTACAGTTACGAATTGGCGCTGTTGGCAGCGAATAATTATTTTCAGCAACATTAACACGGGAAACTAGTATGGACATACGTAAAGTAAAGAAACTCATTGAGCTGGTAAAGGATACCGGCGTTGGCGAATTAGAAATCCACGAAGGCGAAGAGTCGGTGCGTATTTCATTGCACACAAGTGCGGTGGCTTTACCTCAAGCGCCAGCAGCAGCGGTGAATGTTTCAGCGCCTGCGTTGCCGGCGGCTCCTCAGCCAGCGGCAGCAGCGCCTGCAGCACCTGCAGCACCGCAAGCGGATGAAAGTGAGAAGCATATGTTAAGATCACCGATGGTCGGTAGCATCTATTTAGCACCAACGCCGGGCGCTAAACCCTTCATCGAAATTGGTCAACACGTTGAAGCTGGAGATACGCTGTGTTTGATTGAAGCAATGAAAATGTTTAACCAAATTGAAGCTGATCGTTCAGGCAAAGTCACAGCGCGTCTTGTTGAAAACGCAAGCCCTGTTGAGTTTGATCAACCTCTCTTTATTATTGAATAAAAAACACAGGACACACTATGTTAGACAAAGTTGTCATTGCAAATCGCGGTGAGATAGCGCTTCGCATTATGCGTGCGTGTAAAGAATTGGGTATTAAAACCGTTGCTGTGCATTCAACAGCAGATCGAGATTTAATGCATGTAAAATTATGTGATGAATCTGTTTGTATCGGGACGGCTGCGCCTAAAGACAGTTACCTCAGCATTCCAAGTGTGATCAGTGCGGCTGAAATCAGTGATGCGGTTGCTTTACATCCGGGTTACGGTTTCTTGGCAGAAAATGCCGATTTTGCAGAACAAGTTGAAAACAGTGGTTTTATCTTTATCGGGCCTCATGCGCAAACTATTCGTTTGATGGGCGATAAAGTGTCTGCAATTAAATGTATGAAAAAAGCGGGCGTTCCTTGTGTGCCAGGTTCTGATGGACCGGTAAGCACCGATGCGGCTGAAAATTTAGCGATCGGAAAACGCATTGGCTATCCTTTAATTGTGAAAGCAGCGGGCGGCGGCGGTGGTCGTGGTATGCGCGTTGTGTGGGAAGAGGACGAGTTAATTAACTCTATTGCAATGACGCAAACTGAAGCCAGCGCAGCTTTTGGCAATTCAAAAGTGTATATGGAAAAATTCTTGGTGACACCTCGTCATGTTGAAATTCAAGTGTTAGCCGATGGGCAGGGTAATGCTGTGCATTTAGGTGAGCGTGATTGTTCTATGCAACGTCGTCATCAGAAAGTTGTGGAAGAGGCGTTAGCGCCAGGTATCACGCCAGAGTTGCGTGATAGAATTGGCGCGGTGTGTGTCAAGGCGTGTGAAGAAATGAATTACCGCGGTGCGGGCACATTCGAATTTCTATTTGAAAATGATGAGTTCTATTTCATTGAAATGAATACACGGATCCAAGTAGAGCACCCAGTGACCGAAATGGTGACGGGCGTTGATATCATTAAAGAGCAGTTGCGCATTGCAGCGGGCGAGCCTTTGTCCTTAAAGCAAAGTGATATTCAATTCCGAGGCCACGCGATTGAGTGTCGTATTAATGCAGAAGATGCAAAAAGTTTTATTCCTTGCCCTGGTACGGTGACGCATTTCCATGCGCCAGGTGGTCCGGGCATTCGTGTAGATTCACATTTGTATAGCGGTTATCGCGTGCCGCCTTACTATGACTCCATGATTGCAAAAATTATTGCGTTCGGAGAATCTAGAGAAATAGCGATTGGGCGTATGAACAATGCGTTAGATGAAATTGTTATTGAAGGCATTAAAACGAATATTGATTTGCATAAAAGAATTTTAAAGGACCCAGGTTTTATTGAGGGCGGTGCTAACATTCACTATCTTGAGAAAATGCTAGGAATGGATGACTGATGTCATGGCTGCAACTCACACTCACCGCTAAGCGGGATGAAGTAGAGGCGATCAATGCGCAGTGTGATTTAATGGGCGCGTTATGCGTCACGTTAAAAGACCATGGTGATGAACCGTTGTTTTGTGCGGAACTGGGCGACCAACCTTTGTGGCAGGCAACGGATATTGTGGCTTTATTTGATGAGGATCATGATATCAAAGCCGCGATGGATTTTTTTGAATCCCAGGAGGCTGTCACGCACTGCGTGTTTGAAAAGCTCGAAGATCAAGACTGGGTGCGAGCCTCGCTTGATCGTTTTCAACCTATTCAGTTTGCGGATAATTTTTGGGTATGCCCTAGCTGGAGTGATGTCCCCGATCCTGCCGCGCGAAATTTGATGTTAGATCCCGGTCTGGCTTTTGGTACGGGTACGCATGAAACCACGGGGTTGTGTCTGCAATACTTGGCGGAGTTAGATTTATCAGACAAGTTCGTTATTGATTACGGTTGTGGATCAGGCATTTTAGGTTTGTCTGCGCTCGTGCTCGGTGCGGGTGAGGTCTGGGCGATTGATAATGATCCGCAAGCGGTGTTGGCCTCAGAGGCCAATCTCTTATTAAATCCTGATATTAATCAGAACTTTAATGTGGGCTTGCCTGAAGATATGCCAGCGCGAGAGGCAGACATTGTTGTTGCGAATATACTGGCAGCACCCCTCATTTCGCTTGCGCCAACAATTGAAAAGCTCTCAAAGCCCGGTGGTCTGTTATTTCTGTCTGGTATTCTCTCAAGCCAGGTGGAAAGCGTGCGCGAAGCCTACGAACAATACTTTTATTTTCAGTCAGTTAGATATGATTCGGGCTGGATTTTATGCAGTTTACAAAAAAAGGGATAATTTTAGTAGGAAGTGCTTGTGCATTTTGTGCCTGATGTTATAATGATCAGGCCATAAGAAGAAGGATGAGTATATACTAATAAAAACAAGCATTTATCATGATTTAATCAGATTACTGAGAAACACGTGAATGCCAGATGGCTTGGGTGATGTTGGAATAGACATCGATAGTTTAATTTAGATAATTGGAAGGCAGCAATGGAAAATTTCGACACTGTAGAACTAACAACCGCTATGCCAAGCGTTGAAGAAGTAAAAGTTGGCAATTCTTTGCAGGATCATGTGCAAAGTGTTGTTGCAAAATACTTCGATACCTTGACTGACGACAGCCCGCGTAATCTTTATGATCTCGCATTAGCTGAGCTTGAATTACCGTTACTCACCGAAGTGATGAAACGCACTAAGGGTAACCAATCTAAAGCAGCTATTTTGTTAGGCTTGAGTCGTGGTACGTTACGTAAGAAACTGAAAATTTACGGTTTCATCGACTAAACGAGTTTTTGTACCCGACCGAGCGTCTGTGTTCGGTTGGGCTTTACTCTTCACTATTAAATCCTCCCCGATTTTGTTAATATCCTCCGCATGAAACATGCCAATCAAAACTTTTTAAAAGCATTACACAGAGAGCCTGTTGATAAAACGCCTGTGTGGTTAATGCGTCAAGCGGGCCGCTATTTGCCTGAATATCGAGCGCTGCGCGCCAAAGCCGGTGACTTTATGTCACTGTGCACTAACCCTGAATTAGCGTGTGAAGTCACGCTGCAACCTTTAAGGCGATTTGATTTAGACGCCGCGATTCTTTTTTCCGATATTTTAACCGTCCCCGATGCAATGGGATTAGGGTTATATTTCGAAGCAGGCGAAGGCCCGCGTTTTAAAAAACCGGTCCGCACTGAGCGTGATATTCATGCCTTGGGCGTGCCTGACCCGGATCTGTCTTTACGGTACGTGACTGATGCGATCAAATTAATTAAGCCAGAATTGAGTGTGCCGTTGATTGGTTTTTCTGGCAGTCCTTGGACGTTGGCGACGTACATGGTTGAAGGCGGCCCCAGTAAGCAATACAGCATCATTAAAAAAATGATGTTCAGTGAGCCAGCGTTATTACATCATTTAATGGCAACGTTAACCCAATCAGTAACAGATTATTTGAACGCTCAAATTGCTGCAGGTGTTGATGCTGTTATGTTGTTTGATAGTTGGGGTGGAGTGTTGTCAACGCAAACCTACGGCCCATTTTCCTTAGATCCTATGAAGAAAATTATTGCGGGTTTACACTTAAGCCCTGAAGGCAAAAAAGTGCCTGTGATAATGTTCACAAAAAACGGTCATCCTTGGCTTGAATCAATGGTTGATAGCGGTGCAGATGCGCTCGGTATCGATTGGAGCATTGATTTAGCAACAGCGCGCGCGCGTGTTGCAGATAAAGTTGCGCTACAAGGAAATTTAGAGCCCTCTGTTTTGTATTCATCACCTGACAATATTCGACGCGAAGTGCACCGTGTGATGAATAGTTATGGCGAAGGGCCAGGGCACATATTTAATTTTGGTCATGGCATGTTGCCAGACATTCCGTTTGAACATGTGGAAGTGTTGGTTGATGCTGTACACAGCTTTGATCATGCGAAGGTGAGTGAATAATGCAGCATAGACCGATTCGAAGTTACGTTTTACGTCAAGGTAAGATGACACCAGGACAACGCCGTGCTTATGATACCTTGATGGAAAAATACGGGCTGAATGTTGAAGATGGCTTAATTGATCCTAAAGAGGCAATACTTGAGATTGGTTTTGGTATGGGTGCATCATTATTGGAGCTCGTAAAAAAATATCCGGAACAACAATATATTGGTGTTGAAGTGCATCAGCCGGGTGTTGGTCGTTTGTTGATGGGCGCACAAGAAGCGGGGTGTGACAATATTCATGTCTATCGCGCGGACGTAAATGATGTGTTAATCAATTGCATTCCTGATCATTCATTAAAAGGCATTTACATTTTCTTTCCTGATCCTTGGCATAAGAAAAAACATAACAAGCGCCGGTTGATTCAGTCGGAATTTATTGAAAAGTTGTCACAAAAAATAAAGTCTGGCGGTGTTTTACATATCGCAACTGATTGGGAAGATTATGCAACGCATATTCAATCGGTATTAGATGAGCAGAAAAATTTTTCATTAACACATTCAAAGGGCGACAGGCCCAACACAAAATATGAAGCACGCGGTCAACGTTTGGGCCATGATGTTTGGGATTTTGTGTATACCAATAATTAACGGTTACCCACCGTTACATTAAATCATTTGATCGTGTTCTCCATAAGCGTATAATTCCAATGTATTCATTTTTTATAACGTCTAAAGGAATGGCAAACATGATTAAAAAATCCATAATTTTTTCAGTCAGTATTTTCGCAAGTGTTATTGCAGTTAATGCAAATGCAAGTTTGTTGAGCGGCACAGCTGATTCAGGAAAAGTGTTAGGAACGACCACGTCTATAACGCCTAACAATGAACCTCTAGCATACGACAGCGTTGCTTTTTTAGTGGGATATTCCGTTGTGGCGCCTTGCAGTGACTTGCAAGTGGTTCGTGAAATTCACAATGATAATGAAAAAAGCCATCCAATTGAACCGATGACGATGGAGGCAACGTCTGATGGTTACCTATCGTTTGGTTCAGGGTTAACATGCTTTAAAGTAGACAGTTTTGTTGATGCCAAGCAATATTCAACCGGCAACATAATGCTTACTTGGGATGAGTCTACGCATGAATATACCGCAATGAGTCCTCGTAATGTTGTAATGGATTTTACGAAGTAATTTTAAACTAAAGGAGTTCGATTTATGTTAAAAAGAAATGTAATTGTAGGTGCGGGAATATTGGCGAGTATGTTGAGTGTGGGTGCGATTGCTGCTCCTTTTAATGTGCAGAGCGCTAATAACAATTCACGATCCTTGTTTATGGCAAAGTCAAGCAGCAACCATGTTTTGGGGACCTTTTCTGTGATTGCACTACCTGGTGAAGCTTATGTTATTGATGGTTCAACCACATCTATTGGTTATTCGGCTGATGCACCCTGTAGTGATCTTTCTGTTGTGTACACAGCAGGTTCAAGTAATGGCGTTGCGATAGAAATAGAATCTATAAGCGATGTAGTGACTGCTGATCAAATGGAGTTACCAGGTATAACGTGTCTCCGCACGGATCTTATGGCAAACGGTAAAACCTATTCTACAGGGAATATTAAATTCACCTGGGATGCTGATGCACAAACTTATACAGATATGTCGCCTAGAGCGGTTGTATTGGATTTAACAGTTTAAAGCGTACGTCGCCCCGGAAATGCGAAGCATTATCCGGGGTCCATTTTGAATTATAAAAAAAGCGTCACTAAGTCATTTAAAAAACGTTCGCCTAATGCGGTAGGTTTGATGACATCTTGATCGCTAAGCAATAGTTTTTTGTGTTTCGCTTTTTGCAACAATTCTTCAATTGATTCTAGATCTAACCCAGTGCGTTCTGTATAAAGCGATGCAGGCACACCTTCTTTTAATCTCAATGCATTCAACATAAATTCAAGCGGAAGATCATCTTGCGTTAAAATATGTTGATTGGCAACAAAGGCTTTTTCTGTGTTTAAATAATCTTTTGGATTTTTAACATTCCAGTGACGAATGACTTGTTGTAAATCCATATGCGTTATTTTGCTGTGTGAACCTGCGCCGATACCGAGGTAATCACCAAATTCCCAATAATTCCGATTGTGTTTACAATGGTTTTCTTCTCGGCAATAAGCAGACACTTCATATTGCTTATAGCCATGTTCGTCTAAGAGTTTAACGCCTTGTGTTTGCAACTCCCAGCTTTCATCGTCACTGGGCAGAGGAGGTGGGTTATGATGAAAAAGCGTATTGGGCTCAATCGTGAGTTGGTACCATGAAATGTGTTTTGGTTCGAAATCGATAGCCGTTTGAATATCGGCAAGCGCTTCTTCTATTGTTTGGTTGGGTAATGCAAACATGAGGTCGAGATTAAAGTTGTCAAAGCCTGCATCACGCGCAAAGCCGATAGCGGCTTTCGCTTCATCGCTGCCATGAATCCGCCCCAGTGTTTTTAGGTGCGTATCGTTAAAGCTTTGAATGCCAATGGATAAGCGATTAATACCTATTTCTCGGTAGCGTTTAAAGCGTTCTGCTTCTGCTGTGCCGGGATTGGCTTCCAGGGTGATTTCAAGATTGTTCGCAAACGGTAACCGGGCATTGATGGCTGAGAGTAGGCGGTCTAATGCGTCGGCTGAAAATAAGCTGGGTGTGCCACCGCCAATAAAAATGCTGGTTAAGCGTCTTCCCCAGATGTGAGGAAGCTGTGCTTCGAATTCTTCGATTAATCGATCCACATATTCCGCTTCAGGCAGTGTGTCACCTTGAGTATGTGAGTTAAAATCGCAGTAAGGACACTTTTTTATACACCATGGTAAGTGGATATAAAGGCTTAGCGGTATGGTTTCATTAAATTTTGTCATGAAAGATACAATAGTGGATACAGTGCAATATCGCAACAAAATTTGTTCAATTTGAGACCCTTTAATGCTATGACTGAGTAAAATTTCGCGGTAGAATGCGGACTGTATAGATTTTAATAGGATTCACTATGACACAAAAAACAATCAAGGTAGCGATTACAGGAGCTGCTGGACAAATTGGGTATGCGCTTTTATTCCGCATTGCTTCTGGGCAAATGTTCGGACCTAACACGCAGGTTGAATTAAGTTTATTGGAATTAGAGCAAGCCATGCCGGCATTGGCGGGCGTTGTTATGGAATTGGATGATTGTGCTTTTCCATTGTTAAAAAGTGTTGTTTGTACAACCGATGTGAATGAAGCGATGACTGATGTTAACTGGGCGGTGCTTGTAGGTGCTGTGCCACGTAAGCAAGGCATGGAACGTAAAGATTTATTGAAAATTAATGGCGGAATTTTTGGCCCAATCGGTAAGGCGTTAAATGCCCACGCAGCTAAAGATGTTCAAGTGTTAGTTGTGGGTAACCCATGCAATACAAACTGTCTGATCGCTATGCATAACGCACCGGATATTCCGAATGATCGTTTTTATGCGATGACAGCATTAGATGAATTACGTGCAAAAGCGCAGTTGGCACAACGTGCTGATGTGCCTGTGGCGAATGTGAAGAAAATGACAATTTGGGGAAATCATTCTGCAACACAATTCCCAGACTTTTATAATGCAACAATCAATGGCGAGTCAGCTGAAAATGTGATTGGTGATGTTGCTTGGTTGCAAGGTGATTTCATATCAACAGTGCAACAACGTGGTGCAGCGATTATTAAAGCACGTGGTGCTTCTTCTGCAGCAAGTGCTGCCAATGCGGCTGTTACCAGTGTGTTTAATGTGATGCATGATACGACTGAAGGCGATTGGTTTTCGTTGGCACGTTGTTCACAAGGTGAATACGGTGTAGATGAAGGTTTAATCTTCTCTTACCCGTGTCGCGTTGAAAATGGAAAGCTATTTGTTGTTGAAGGTGTTGAGCACAACAGTGAGTTCTCTAAAGAGAAATTCGATGCAACCTTAGTTGAGTTACGTGAAGAGCGTGATGCAGTGAAAGAACTTGGCTTAATTTAATTAAGCCTAATCCCAGCCAAAAAAAATCCCCGCATTGCGGGGATTTTTTTTATTCGTAAAAACCTAGTAGCGTGCACTAAGGTTAAAGAATCCGCGCCATGGTCTGCGGCTTCCGTCTTTAGCGATGTTTTCAGGTATTTTCAATGTCAGTGGTCTTGCAACGGTTATGCTGGCATTAAAGTATTGCGTCCAGCCAACGCGCGCACCGAATGCAACAGATGAGCCGCTCTCTTTACCTGGCTCGTCGACATTGAGAGGTGAATCATGCCAAACAGCGCCCATGTCGTAAGAAGCAAAGTATTGAAGTTGTGAAAAGACCGCAGTGCGAGCATCCCAACGAATTTCTAGCTTAGCAGCCACACCTTGGTCACCTAAGATTTCAGATGGATCATAACCTAAACCAAATTGGCTGCCACCGAAACTGAATTCTTGTGAAGAAAGCAGGCGGTCAAAACTGTACTGGCCTTTCAATGCAAATAATCCAGAGAAACGTTTTGGTAAGGATTGTAAGCGCGATACAGACATATTAAATTTAGTAAAGACCGCTGAGCCTTTGTTTCGTGTGGAAGGCTCATCTGTTTCAGAAGCATTTGTATGTGTGTAACCAAGCAGTGGTATGCCTTTCGTTACTTTAAACTGCGTGCTATTCGAACCTAGCCATTTATCAGAGAAGTTATAAGTTGTTCCCCATGCCAAAGAGCGGATGGTATCTCTATAGAGTAGGCTATCATCAAACTGTGTGATAGAACGTGTATTCATCCCTTGAATTTCAAATTCCGTAAACCAGTTTTCTGTGTGGTTACGAATGAGTGGGTAGGTTAAGCCTGCAGCGTAAACTTGCGTAACACCGAGGATTTCTAATTCACTCAAATCAAATTGTGGGTTTGAAATGGTTTCACTGACTTCAAATTTAAATTGTAAACCGTCTGTGCCAATATATTGGTTCCAGTAGAACTGCCCATATTTAAGTTCGTTAAACTCTGTAGCTGCCGAGGTATGAACGCCAATTTTTCCGCCAGCGATGAGGTCATCTAAGCTACCGCCTGCTGCGACCTGTTGAGGGCCGGTGTAAAGTGTGCCGCGGTTGTTGTATGTTGCATAACCAGAGTATGGTTTTTTCTCAATGAAGAACGTTAGGTTAGCAGCGCCTGCTTCGTCATCAGAAGGTGACAGTACGATGCGTGATTGTATGCCCGGTAAGTCATTCGCCAGTAAGGCATAGCGCTCTAATACTTTGAGTTGCAATGGGTTAGAAGCTAAGATTTTTTTGCCGTAAGCGTCTAAGAAGCGCATGTCGGACTCTTTCATTTCGCCTTTGAAGTCAACTTTGTCTATAAAGCCGCCAATAATGCGAATTTCTGCAGTTCCACTAGAGATATGTTGCGGTGGAATATAGGCTTTTGAAATGACATAACCGTCTTCGCGTAATTTTTCAGTGATTTCATCAGCGATAGTGTAGAGCTGAGCTAGTGTAATGTCGGTGCCGATATATTCATCGTAAAATGATGCTAATTCATTTGGACCGTAAATTTGAGCGCCGGTGATAGAGACCGACTTAAGGGTGAATACGATTTTGCCTGCTTGGCTAGGCGTTTTTTGCTGATCTAAAGGAACTGTGATCTTTTTGCCTTTCGCAACAGGGGCTTCAAACATTGGGGTTTGTAAGCGATCTTGAAGCGCGCCGGGAGTAATGGTTGTAATGCCTCGAGCATCATCAGGTGTTACCGCGTAAAGCGTGCTTGATAAGCCGGCGAGAGTGACTAGGCTCAATGTGAGACAGTTTTTTTTCCATTGTTTCTTGGCCACGATTTATTCATTCCTTTGTTAGCACAATACCGCTTATTATTGCTTATTTTTTTGTTAATCTTCAAGTACTTTATATACTTAAAGCGCTAAGAGCGCGAAAATAGGGAGATATCCACCTGGAGAAACCATGTTTGGTTGTATTTTTGGTATTGCCATTTTTTCTGACTACAGCTTATACTGTAAGTATGAATACGATACCCTTAAAGATTGTTCAAATATCTGACACCCATTTATTCGCTGATGAGAATGGGGAAATTGCTGGGCGCAATACACTTAACAGTTTTTTGGCTGTGAGGGATCTCGTTTTAGCAGAACACCCTAATCCAGATATGATTTTCTTGACAGGGGATTTATCCCAAGACTTCAGTGAAGCTGCTTATGAGCGTTTAACAACAGAACTCCGATCGTTTACTTGCCCCATTTATTGGATTCCAGGGAATCACGATCACTCTTCAGATTTGCCCCGCATATTGTCCACGACGCAATGTTTGGACGATAAAGAAATTGTGACAGATGACTGGCAAATTGTCTTGTTAGACAGTTCACTCGATGGCAAAGTCTATGGTGAATTTAGTGACGATGAATTGGTCCGTTTTAAAGAGGTGGTAGATCGTTACCCTGAAAAATATTTGTTTGTATTCTTACATCATCATCCCGTGCCAATTAACGTGGCATGGTTAGAGCATATTGGTTTGCATAATCCTGAAAAGTTTTTAGAGACAGTGCGTTCCCATCCTAAGCTCCGGGTGATTGCATGGGGGCACATACACCAACAGTTTGAGATGCAAGAGGGTGACGTACAGTATTTATCAGTGCCTTCAACCTGTGTGCAGTTTTCCCCTGATTCTAATACATTTGCATTGGATACACGCCTTCCTGGTTATCGCTGGTTTGAATTAAACAGTAATGGTGAAGTTAAAACAGGCGTCAATCGTTTAAAAGAATTTGATGATGGTATTGATTACACATCCACTGGTTATTAAAGACGAGGCGTATGAAAAATAAATGGTTGCCCATATTCATCGGACTGTTAATTACGGTGGGCATTTTATTTTTACGGTCTGCAGCTAACCCCGTCATTGAATCTGTTTTAAAACGCCTTGATCATATCGATTACGACATACGATTAAACTTGACAAAAATAGAACCCTACTCAGGAAAGGTGCCTATTGCTGTCATTGATATTGATGCAAAAAGTATTGAAGCGATAGGCCGTTGGCCATGGCCTAGAAGTAAAATTGCTGAATTGATAGTAAGGCTAAAAGACCAAGGCGTTGCTGTTATAGGGTTTGACGTTGTGTTTTCCGACAAGGATATTAATGCGGCGCAAGCTGTTATTGATATGTTGAAAGGTGAAAAATATGAAGATCCGCAATTATTTGAATATCTTAATGCGTTGAGGCCATTGTTTGACAGTGACATTGTGTTGTCAAAAACGCTAACGACTGGCGATGTTGTTTTGGGTTTATTTTTCTACAACCAAATAGATCAAGCGCAGCCAAATAGAGGTGCATTACCTTCGCCTTTATTGGAATTAGAGCCTAGCTTAGCTGATCATTATGTTGTGATGGGGATGAACAGTTATATAGGAAATTTGCCAAAAATACATAACCCTGGGCAGAATGCAGGATTTTTAACATTCGTATCGGGTGTTGATGGCGTTGTTAGGCGTGTGCCTATTTTATTACGATACGAAGATGGATTATACCCGTCCCTTTCTTTAGAAGCGGTAAGGTTATATTTGTTAGAAGATAATGTGAAATTGCAAACCGTACAGATTAATGATGACATTGTCATTGACAGTCTTACGCTGGGGGACTTAAGGGTGCCCTTAGAGGCAGAAGGCCGTATGTTAATACCGTACCGAGGTCCAGCCAAAACATTCCCTACAATTTCTATTGCCGATCTTTTCGACGGTAAAGATTTTTCTGACCAGCTCTCAGGGGCTATTGTTTTTGTTGGCGCGTCAGCGTTTACATTAAATGACTTGATTACAACCCCTTTAGAAAAAATGTCTTACCCGGGTGTTGAGGTGCATGCCAATATAGCAGCGGCTATTATTGATCAACATTTCTTGCACTATCCTTCATGGGCAATTGGATTTGAAGCGGCTGCAATTATTGTGTTTGGTGTTTTGCTCTCAATTATTTTACCCTTCGTGAGTTCGATTCTGCTAGTTTTGATTGTCATGCTTTGTATGGGGGCGGTGATAGGATTTAATACTTATATGTGGATGGAATATGGCATCGTTTTGCCTGAGGTGTTGACTGAGATTTCAATTCTATTTATTGCTTTGTTTAATTTGATGTATGGCTTTACGGTAGAAGGGAGGCAGCGTCGCCAAATTAAAACAATGTTTGGGCAGTATGTGCCAAGTCGTTACATCGATAAAATTATGGATGCTCATCAAGATACGTCATTGCAAGGTGAAAGCCGTGAAATGACGGTGTTATTTACAGACATTAGAAGCTTTACCAGTATTTCTGAAAAGCTCAATGATGCGACTAAGATTAAAGAATTTTTGAGTCAATTATTTACGCCGTTAACTGAAGTTATTTTTGATCATGATGGTACGATTGATAAGTATGTGGGTGATATGATTATTGCTTTTTGGGGCGCGCCTTTAGAGGATGAGGCTCATGCTGAGCATGCGTTAGATGCGGCGCTTTCCATGTTAGCGAAAGTGGATGAAATGCAATCTGAATTTAGAGAAATCGGCATTGATGAAGTTAAAATCAGTTGCGGACTAAACACGGGTGTAATGAATGTTGGTGATATGGGATCAAAATATCGACGTTCTTACACGGTGTTGGGTGATGCAGTTAACTTAGGCTCTCGCGTCGAAAGCTTAACAAAATATTATGGTGTTGCTTGTATTGTAACGGATACACTTCGTGTCAAAGCGGATAATTATTGCTATCGTCATTTGGACTGTGTGCGAGTTAAGGGCAAAGAGGATGGCGTGGATATTTACGAACCGTTAGGTTTAAAAGACGATGTCACTCAGGGTGTGTTGGACGTTCTAGAGAGAGAGCGTCAAGCGCTTGAAGCATACCGGGCGCAAGATTGGACGAAAGCTTTAGAGCAATTTAATACTTTGCTTGAAACATTCCCAGAAAAACTTTTTTATCAGCTCTACCTTGATCGTATTAAGGAATTTCAGCAATCCCCGCCAGGGGAAGATTGGGATGGGGTTTACACTTGGACGCGTAAATAAAGAGATTAGAGAGCGTTGCAGGTTGCACCCACTGTTTCTTGAGTAGTTAAGTCCTGTGCGCTTTCAATCTCTTCCATCTTGGCATTGACTTCATCATAAGTTGATTGCTTTAAGGATTGATTTAGGTCGCCTCCTACAGCTTCTACGTTGCTGGTGTCTTCGGGTGTGATGACTCCAGCGCCTGAGTCAGTAATGATAGTTTCCATTTCAGTTGGCGTCACATCACTCACGTCTATGCCTGTAACACAGCCTGATGCCGAAACAATATCAGCAGACACTTGGCAGCCTTCTTTTAAACTGATAGTCGCCATTTTTTCTCTGCCAATCGCAACTCTTGCTGCACCCCCTAGTGGGTCGAAGAAGACATTTTTTTCACCTGTTGAATCCACGTGAATAATTTTGATTTCTCTGCCGTCAGATTCAATGAAGAAAGTTGTACCCAAAATACCGATGGTACCAACACTGGTTTCAA
Source organism: Legionellales bacterium UBA7366 (assembly GCA_002469885.1). Lineage (GTDB taxonomy): Bacteria > Pseudomonadota > Gammaproteobacteria > UBA7366 > UBA7366 > UBA7366. The sequence continues at coordinate 41,030 of DKOI01000104.1, forward strand.
CTTTGTATTTTTTGGCGTTAAGTTTAACGATGGCACCTGATACAGAAAGCATTGCGCCTTTTAATAGTTTAACGGAGTACACATTTTCAGAGGCTTTCAATGGGTCATAAACATATTCTTCAATTCTGAATTCACTTTTAGGTGAGAGTGACACAATGTTCCCGTCAAGAAATCGTATTTTTGCTTTAGATTGAACATCGGTAATAATGGTTTCCTGTACATAAAACTGAGAGCGTCGGCCTAGGGTGTGTGCTATGCCTTCTGCGTCAATGGCTTCCACAGCGCCTTTTGTTGATAAAACAAGACCTACGTGATTTGGCTCAGCAGCCATAAGCGTTGTGCTAATCAGGAGAGTGCTGATGAGTGTTGTTATTTGTTTCAGTGTTTTCATGAAAGGTCCCTCAATTACTCATACATTAATTATAGCAAAAATATGGCCAACTTACAGGAGTTGACTAGTTTATTGCCTAACAGGCTGATATTATGCAGTAAATATTTAGCCATATAGGGACCAGTAATGGACGTTTTTTCGCAACTCTCTGTTATTCAAAAGTTTATTCTTTGGGTGCTACCTGTGCTCCTAGCGATCATTGTGCACGAAGTATCACATGGTTGGGTGGCTTATTATTTCGGGGATAAGACCGCAAAATTTGCAGGGCGATTGACCTTAAACCCGATAAAGCATGTTGATCCAGTAGGTACGATCGTTGTCCCCGTAATGATGTTCCTTTTGCAAACCGGTTTCTTATTTGGTTGGGCAAAGCCCGTGCCAGTTGATCCGCGCAATTTTAAAAAACCACTTTCCCACATGGCGATAGTGGCATTGGCAGGTCCTTTTTCAAATCTTATTATGGCATTTTTGTGGGCGTGTTTTATCAAGCTAATTATCACGTTTAACCCAGTCGTGTCGACGACGAATACTGCGTTAATGTATATGGGGCATATTGGCATTATTATGAATTTAATGTTGGGCGCTTTAAATTTGCTTCCGATTCCGCCTTTAGATGGCAGCCGTATTTTAGCCGCTCTTATACCTAAGCGCTATTTGCCGATACTCTCGCGCATTGAACCGTTCGGGTTTTTCATTTTATTGGCGTTGTTACTCACTAATATTTTGTGGTTTATTCTCAACCCGATTATTTCATTTTCCTTTCACGTGATCACCACTATTGTTGGCGTGAGTTAATGACGCGCATAAAAAAACCCCGCATAAAGCGGGGTTTTTTTTGAGCTTTATAAAAAGCTGGGCTTACATCATGCCGCCCATGCCTCCCATTCCGCCCATTCCACCCATGCCGCCCATATCAGCAGGACCAGCAGCAGCGGTATCGTCTTTAGGTGTGTCAGAGATCATGCACTCAGTGGTGAGCATGAGACCTGAAACAGACGCTGCATTTTGAAGTGCAGTACGGCTAACTTTAGTTGGATCTAGGATACCCATATCAATCATGTCGCCGTATTCTTCTGTTGCTGCATTGAAACCAAAGTTGCCTTTGTTTTTCAATACTTCATTTAAAACAACAGAGGCTTCGCAACCTGCGTTAGCAACGATTTGACGAAGAGGCGCTTCCATTGCACGGCGTGTAATAGCAACACCCATGTTTTGGTCAGCGTTAGCGCCGGTGAGTTTCTCAATGGCTTGCAGTGCACGAACAAGTGCAACACCGCCGCCAGGAACAACACCTTCTTCAACCGCTGCACGTGTAGCGTGAAGTGCGTCTTCAACGCGTGCTTTCTTCTCTTTCATTTCAAACTCAGTTGCCGCACCGACTTTGATCACCGCTACGCCACCAGCGAGTTTCGCAACACGCTCCTGGAGTTTCTCTCGGTCGTAAT
>DKOI01000137.1 GCA_002469885.1 Legionellales bacterium UBA7366
CGCACCATTTCACCCTTACCTATCAAAGATAGGCGGTATATTTTCTGTGGCACTTGCCATAGACTCACGTCCTCCAGGAGTTACCTGGCACCTCGCCCTATGGAGCCCGGACTTTCCTCCGTAAATCAAAGATTTACAGCGATTGCTTAGCTGACTCGGGGAGGAGTATAACGCAGATGGGCACCTAATATCTAAACTATTTTTGAGCGAGACTACTTTAATGTAAGGGCTAAATCATAAAGGTGGTTCTTTTGGTGACCTGTGATTTTAACCGCTAAACTCACAGCCTGCTTTAACGGCAACTCTGACAACAACGGCTTTAATACGCTCTCATCACTCACCGAAATGTCATGAAGCATTTTCTTAGAAAACCCCTTCACCAACACAACAAACTCCCCTCTTTGCTTATTGGGATCGTTCTCAACCATGACAACTAAATCTTCAAGTGGGCCACTAAAAATGTCCTCATGAAGCTTCGTTAACTCACGCGCAACAACGGCATGTCGTAAAGGACCGAACACTTCAGTCATGTCTTTCAAGCTCGCTAAAATTCTATGAGGTGTTTCATAAAAAATAACGGTTTGTGTTTCGTAGCGACACTCTTCTAACACTTTCTTTCGTGCAACTGATTTAGAGGGTAGAAAACCTTCAAACATGAATCGATCTGACGCCAACCCTGAGACACTTAACGCTGCAATCAGCGCACAAGCCCCCGGTAAGGGCACCACTTGAACGCCATGCTCTCTAGCCAATACAACCAATTCATACCCTGGATCATGAATCAACGGAGTACCGGCATCTGAAACCACAGCAATATTAACACCTTCTTTTAAGCGTCCGAGCAAGTATTCACTTTTAGAGCTCTCATTATGAGAGTGTAATGAAACCGTTGATGCTTCAACACCAAAGTGCTTCAGTAAAGGCGTAGTATGGCGAGTGTCTTCACAGGCAATAAGATCAACCGAAGACAACACTTCGACCGCTCGGTGAGTCATATCACCCAAGTTACCAATGGGTGTGGGGACGATGTATAATATACCTAAATTAGTCATGGGATCACTGTAACATCAAATGGACTTAGCTACAAAATGTTTAAACTATTATCAAGGAAATCGCCCGGGGCAATATTTGAATCCATGGCTGAAAAACACCTCAAAAAACAGGGTTTGCGACTGCTCGCGCGCAATTATCACAACCGCTTTGGCGAGATCGACATCATCATGCAGGAGAAACAAACCATTGTTTTTGTTGAAGTTCGCCAGCGAACCAGCCTCGAGTTCGGTCATCCCTTTGAAACCGTTGATCGACGGAAGCAACAAAAGATCATATTGACCGCTTATGCCTACCTCAAAGAGCACCGCCTATTCGAGCACCTACCTTGTCGTTTTGATGTGGTCGGTGTTACACTGCGTGAAGGAAAACATCACCTGGAATGGTGCCAACACGCTTTTGAAGAGCTTTAAAGGAAAAAACATGGATACCCTGGACCGCATTAAAAAACAATTTAGCGATAGCATTCAGACCAAAATCGCTGCCGCCGACATTCTTCCAGATTCCATTTCAGCAGCAGCTGATGTCATTGTCGGCGCCCTCCTTAATGACCGGAAAATATTGAGCTGCGGAAATGGTGGCTCGGCATGTGATGCCCAACACTTCTCTTCTGAACTCTTAAATCGCTACCTAACAGAACGCCCTAGCCTACCGGCTATTGCCCTCACCACCGATACTGCCACAATTACAGCCATTGGTAACGACTACAGTTACGACGATATTTTTGCCAAACAAATTCGGGCGCTAGGCCAACCTGAAGATGTCTTACTGGCAATATCAACCAGTGGAAATTCTGCCAACGTATTGCGCGCAATGGCTGCCGCACACGAAAGAGGCATGCATATCGTTGCACTCACAGGACGCGAAGGTGGCGACTTAGCCGATATGATTCAACCACACGATGTTGAGGTGCGAGTGCCTTCTCAAGTTACCGCACGTATTCAAGAGACACACTTGTTAATCATACATTGCCTGTGTGACCTCATTGACTTACGCTTATTTGGACAAGGAGATTAACGTCGTGAAAAAATTATTGGGTATCCTATTATCTTGCCTATTATTACAAGGCTGCGGCGCAGCCGTTGTCTCCGGCATCGCCTTAGCTGGGTTTGCAGCCTATGATCGAAATAACATAGATGCACGCCTACAAGACCAAACTATCATTTACCAAGCTTACGGCAGCATCAAGGACAATGCCGCTGAAGTACCAACCAGCACCGCGCCTTATCGCGACAGTCATATCGTGTTAACCGCTTTCCATGGAAATGTCTTAGTTGTAGGGCAAGTGCCAACCAAAGAATACAGAAACACTATAACAGCCGTGATTAACGACACTGATGACGTCCTCAACGTTTATAATCAACTTAATGTGGCTCAGCCAACAAAAAAATCAATTCAAGCTAAAGATTCGTGGACAACAACCGCCGTTAAAAGCGCTTTTATCTCTGATGAAGAAGTTCAATCTGCTGACGTAAAAGTATTGACTGAAAACGGTGTCGTCTACTTAATGGGATACGTTTCACCCGCACAAGCCGATGGCGCAACCAATGCAGCCCGACGCGTGAAGGGCGTAAAGAAAGTCGTTACGTTGTTTGATTACACAGAAGATACAACTTTGCAAACTACCGCTTAAAATAGGTGAGAAAATGAAACCAAGGATCTGGATTGTTTGCCTCTTCACTCTCTACCTGCAGGGCTGCACTGGAATGGCTGTCACGGGCGCCGGCCTTGCGTACGATCACTACCGTGTTGAACGCGGCATCAACGATCGCTATATAGCAGTGCAGATTGAAAGTGCGATTTACTCACTTCCTGAAACCTATGAAAACTCCAACATATCAATAGCAACATTCGACAGCATGGTATTACTCTCAGGACAAGCTAAAACGAAAGAACAACGAGCTCAAATCATTCAAATTGCAAAAACAGTGCCTAACATAAAACGTTTATATAACTTTATCACCATTGGCGAACCCACCTCTATTGCAACAGATATCAATGACGCCTGGATTACCACCAAAGTTAAATCATCCATCATATCCAAACGTACACTCGATGCGTCAAACATTAAAGTTGTCACCGTAGATAATGTTGTTTATTTGCTAGGAAAACTCGAAAGAGATCAAGCCGACCTCACTATCGACCTTGCTAGACAAACGAACGGCGTTAAACAGGTTGTCACTATGTTTGAGTACATACATACAACACTGTCCCCCATTCAAAGGACCGTTTAGCTTAAGTCGCGTAGCGCATTATCACTTCAAGCAACTGCTTTCCTGACGGCCCTAAGGTTTCAATCGATTGTGACGCCACATATAAGGGAACGGTACGACAACCACCTTCTAACATCTCTAACGGTTTTAATGGATTACTAGAATCATGCACCACATATTTAGGCGCCCAGGCAAATCCAACACCTGCCGACATTAAATCCCGCTTAAGTGATAAGGAGTCTACTTTCCAACTTTTAGTCGCACCCAACCAACCTTCAGTACGATTGATTGTGCCAGAATCCCTCGCAATAATATTACGATACGAAGTAAGATCATTCATATTGATCGGTCTACCAAAAGCATGCAATTCACTGTCTTCATGCGCACAGGGAATCGTTTCAATATCTAATAACTTATAACCCACAAAATTAGGCGGCACGTGTGACGTTATTACAATATCAGCAGCGCCACTTTCCAGGGCTTGAGTAGGACCTGATAAAAGCCCTTCACTGACATTCAATTGCGTTACAGAATTAAGTGCCCCATATTCAGCTAACATCTGCAATAGAATCTTACGAGGCAACATACCATCGAATACAAAATTCAATTCACACTCCAAACCTTCCACCATGTCACGACCGCACTCTTCAATATCATAAGCAATACGCGTTAATCGCTCTGCGTGTGTGTGCATTTTCTTCCCGGCTTCGGTTAGGACTGCCTTTCTACCTTTAATTTCATACAAAATAACGCCAAGTTTTGATTGCATTTTTGTCAACCCGTAACTTATCGTCGATTGACTTTTATGCAGCTTCTCCGCGGCACCTGAAAAACTACCCGTCTCTACAACAGCTTGAAACATTACCCATTGATCCATCGTGACTTTAAGTGCCCTCAAAGCCAAACCTCGTATTTTTATATCGATTTATTCGATTATTTTAACGCATTAATTGAACTTTTCATATCTCAAGCAGAGCAAGATCATATGATCTCTTGAACAAACTCAAAGGAAGAAAAATGTAAAACCCACAAAATAAAAATCATGAAATGAAAGAACTCTTCTTAAAAGAGGACTATCTACATTTTGTGGAACTCGGTGAAGCCCACGCAAATACTGAGAAAGAAAAAACCCAGCCCCCAGTAACGACCAAAAAATCCCGCTGCAGCTTTTACATCTTCGGAATTCTAGCCCTTGCAAGCTTGCCCAGTCTATTTATCACAACAAGATACTTGGTTAACAACTTTCCTCAGACGAATGAATTTAAGGCATTAGATTCTAACTGGAATAGACTTATGACTGATTGGACAATAGAAACCAACCCTGAAAATGGCCAATATTATTTTGGTGATGGGAGCCCGTGCAGCGAGACTCACGCCTCACCGCCCTCCCATGGAATTTATGATGATCTTGCGCTATTCTGTGCAAGCACAGAAAACAGACATACTTACTGTGGTGCCATCAAAGAAGATATCTGCGAATTCCGTGGCTGGCGCGCCCCTGAATATACTGAAGACCCCTACTCTGATGCAATTGTAGGGCAACATAATCAAACCAGTAATAACGCTCTTGCCTTAGGAGGGTTACTCCTATCTGCTTGCACCCTTTTTAGCTCCGCAGGAATGCTGGGTAGACACACTAAAAATAGTGGCTCAGAAAATAGCGAGGAAACGCGAAACCTATCGATACAGAACTGGTAAAGCTAAAACAAGCAATACTGACCATCGGCATTGTGCCGATGGTAACCCCAAGCTAACCTTTTTCCCAAATTTCTCGCGTAATCGCCCAACGCTCATGATCTCGCCAATCATCATTCACCTTTAAAAAATGCTCTGAAAAGCCCTCTTTAACAAAACCATTGCGCTGAACACAGTGTATTGAGGATAGATTCTTAGGCTGGATATTCGCCTCAATTCGATGAAGTTGATGCGTTGCAAACACTTCTTGAAGCACCAGCTGTAAGCCAGCGCTCATCACCCCCTTGCCAGTATAGCCTGAGAAGAGATAAAACCCGATGGAAGCTGATTGAAAGGATCCTCGCACAATATCATTCACATTAATAATGCCGGCTATTTGATTTTGATCGCAGACAAGGTAGCCAACGTAGCTGTTGTCGCTTTTAATACGCTGACAATAGAGCATAAACTCAATGTCAGTCGTAGGCGCAACAACCCAAGGCGTTAAGAAGGAATGTGATTCATGAATTAAAGTGAGAACCTCAGCTGCATCGCAGAGCTGAGGCGTACGAATTGTAATGGATTTTGTTGAAGACACCGGACTATTTTACGAGTGTTAAGTGCGATGCTTTCTTGCCATCGCCCTTTCCTTTATCGTCACTTGTGTCACCAGATTTCTTGTCATTATCTTCTGGTGGAAACGGATCATCATCGCCTTCATCTTCTTCAAGATTAAAGACCATGCCACGACCATTTTCATTGGCGTAAATGGCCAAGATAGCCTGCATAGGCACGATGATAGACTTAGGAATACCGCCGAATGTCGCTTGAAACTCGACCTTATGGTTACTGATGTTTAACCCTGTCACAGCTGATGTTGATACATCAAGCACTATTTCACCGTCTTCAACGTATTCTTGGGGCACTTCCGTACCCGGAATTGTTACATCGACTAATAAATATGGAGTACAATCACTGTCCATTATCCACTCATAAAAGGCACGGACAAGATAAGGTTTTTGTGGCAGCATGGTCTTTAAGCTCCTAGCAGATGAACTGTTCGCGCATTTCCCGCTCAGCGTCAGTTAAACTGGCTTGAAAAGCCTGACGTTCAAACACTCGTTCAGCATAAGCATCAATTGCTTTGGCTTTTGAGGCAGGCAGCTCAATGCCTAAGGCAGGCAAACGCCACAGGATTGGGGCTATACAGCAGTCGATCAATGAAAATTCTTCACTTAAGAAGAATTTAGAATTCATAAATACAGGCACCACTGACAATAAACTCTCTTGAAGCTGCTTTCTAGCACCTTGAGAAATCTCTTCATCACCAAACTGGATTTTTTCAACCAAGGAATACCAATCTTTATCGATGCGAGCAATCATCAAACGAGATTTTGCTCTTGCAACGGGATAAACCGGCAACAAAGGTGGATGCGGGAACCGTTCATCCAAATATTCCATGATAATTTGCGAACGATATAAGACAAGATCACGGTCAACAAGTGTTGGCACGGTGCCATAAGGGTTGATTTCCATCAATTCCTCAGGCCTGCTGTCCATATTGACCTCGATTACATCAACGCCTACGCCTTTTTCGGCTAAAACGATGCGAACCCGGTGACTAAAAAGATCTTTTGACCCTGAATATAGCGTGATAACTGAGCGTCTACTTGCAACGACTGCCATCGCCGGACTCCTTTAGATGAGTGTAACCATAAAAAAATTCATTTTTCTTTGCTAAAAGGGGCTTAAATCAGCCCCTTCCATCGCATATTGAAAATTAACGTTTAGAGAATTGTGGACGCTTACGCGCTTTCTTCAAGCCAACTTTCTTACGTTCAACACGACGAGCATCACGAGTTAACAAGCCCTTAGCTCTTAAACGCTTACGGAAAGTAACGAGCTCATCAGAAACCTCTTCGCCATCCTTAATGTCAACTTCGTCATATTTAACTAAAGCTCTTGCAATACCATGACGAATCGCGCCAGCTTGGCCATTGATTCCACCACCTTTAACAGAGATCCAGACATCAAATTTGCCTGACATATCAACAGTTTCTAGCGGTTGGCGTACAATCATTCTCGCTGTTTTACGGCCAAAATACTCATCTAGAGCACGGTTGTTAACCATGATGTTACCTGTGCCAGGTCTCAAGAAAACGCGCGCAGCTGAGCTCTTACGACGACCAGTTGCATAGTATTGTGTATCTGCCATTATTTATCTGTCTCTTTTTTGTCTATGGTTAAAACTTCAGGCGCTTGCGCGGTATGCGGATGATCCGTACCAGCGTAAACTTTCAGCTTACGCAGCATCTGCCTGCCTAATGGGTTTTTAGGTAACATCCCTTTGACAGCCAATTCAACCGCAGCTGTAGGCTTTTTAGCCATTTGCTTTTCGAATGTAATTGATTTCAATCCACCGGGAAAGCCAGTGTGATGATGATAAAGTTTGTTTTCGGCTTTTTTACCGGTAACACGAACTTTTTCAGCATTGATCACAACAACGTAGTCGCCTGTATCAACGTGAGGGGTGTATTCTGGTTTGTGCTTGCCACGCAATCGTGTTGCGATTTCAGTGGCGAGTCTTCCTAAGGTTAAGTTGTCTGCGTCGACAATAAACCAATCGTGTTTAACCTCAGCCGGTTTTGCACTAAATGTAGTCATTCAATCTGCTCCAAAAACTGTAATAAGCGCTTGTAAAGTCGCGAAATTTTACAGAATTAAATCATATCTGACAAGGGCTTGTCACTATTTAATTCGTATTTATGTTAAAAGGCCTCAGGACACGGGTTCTTTTTTGACCAATAATCGATCTACAACGCGGTTTTTGAGGATATGTTCTTGTATTATCTCGTCTATGTCATTTTTATCTTCATAAGTATACCAGACTCCCTCAGGATAAATCACAATATTAGGCCCCGCCTTACAACGCCCCAAGCACCCTGAATCACTAACCCTAATCGAACCAGCACCATGCAAGCCTTTAGCTTTAATCTGTGACTTTGTATATAAGCTCAATTCGCTAGCACCAGCCGCCTGACAGCACTTTTTGCCATTGTCTTTCAAATTAGTACAGAAAAACACGTGTTTTTGGTAAAACTCCATTAAAAAACTCCTCTTTTGACCCCCGGTTATTTTGCGCTATTTTCCCAAGAAACACTAGAATTTTAGGGGTTTTGCTTATTTCAAAAACAAAAACGTAAAATAAAGCGAAAATAAACGGTTTATTTTGCGTTTTTTTGGTAAAAAACATTTCCGTAAATGACAAAAGCTGCTATTTTTGTAGTGTGATTGGTTATTTTTAACGTATTTTCTATACTGAGTTTCCAAGAACATTTTGTTTAAACACTATTGAGGGATATTTACCATGGTTAAAAAAGCTACCACAAAAGCGAAAGCGAAAAGGAAGACGACGACTCGCAAAACTACTGCTAAGCGTAAGCCTGCAGTAAAAGCAAAAGCTAAAAAGAAAGTAACGGCTCGTAAAACAACGACTCGCAAAACAACCGCTAAAAAAGCAACACGTAAAACTGCTGCTAAGAAAACAACGACTAAGAAAGTTGTTGCTGTTAAGAAGCCATTGACCAAGTCAGGCATCGTAAGCCATATCGTTGATGACACAGGCTTAACAAAGTCGCAAGTAAGCGCAATGTTTGAGTCACTCTCACACGCTATCGAATGCCAAGTCGGCCCTAAAGCCGCTGCTGGTCACTTCACCATCCCAGGCCTATGTAAAATCGTTCGCACATTCAAGCCTGCTAAGAAAGCCCGTAAAGGTATCAACCCTTTCACAGGCGAAGAAACAATGTTTAAGGCTAAGCCTGCGCATTATGTTCTGAAAGTTAGAGCTCTTAAAAAGCTTAAAGACATGGTTTTAAAAACTAAGTAGTCTGTCTCGATGTTATCGCCCCTGCTTCGCAGGGGTGATACTTACCATCAACTCATCTAATCCTTAACGCAGGCTCTTCAACACTAACACCTTGATTAAACTCAGCCCCATCTTCATGACATGCCTCAAAGAAACCGGCGTCAGACAGCGCGGGAGAAACTGCTTTTTCCATACCGTTAGCAACGTTCTTCACAAAAAAGCGCAATAAAGAAGGCTCATCCTTGGCTTTTTTGGAATATTTCGGACAATGCCTTTTAATATAATCCATAATATGACTGCCAATGTTTTCAGACACGTACTTCGAAAATTCTCCGCCTTTTAAACCATGGCCATCAAACACGCCACTCAAGAGCGCTCCGGATTCAGGTGTAGCGATTTTCACAACCTCCCCGGTTGTATCATCCGAATCCTCCACTCCTATATCATAAGCATCCTCATGAGCGCTCTTCTGCGAAGCCACTAAAAATCGTTCTAACCACTTATTTGGATCTTTCGATAAAAGTGCCCAAGAGGAGGCTTCAATTTTCTCTTTATCAAACCGATCGGTATCAGACAGCATATAAACCGCCCCTGGGTAGCGCTGACTCCCCACTTTCGAAATCGCACGCGTTTGTTCATCCTCAACAAAATAACGATTTTTTGGTGATTTATAAACCCAGCCCTCAGGAAGGGCTTTATAAATACCATCAGAAAAATGTGCTACACGCACATACTGCCTCCTGGATCGAGAAATAGTTTTTTTTGTGACTATCGGCGTGTGCGTAAGAGAAGGCTCAGCTCCATAATCCCCAAACCCCCTCGAAGGTGCTAAACTTGGAAATCCATTAACAACAATGCGCATCACACCATTCTTTCCTAAACCTACCCTACCTCCAGCGCCAATAATTCGCGCTTGCTCTTCAGGGCAACTTGCTGCGTGATCTTTCGTGCGAGATAAAATATCAACTTTATCCTTCTCCTCTGACTTAGCTAGCAACATGCCACAGGAGTCGCCAGCATTGGCGAAGAAAACACGCGTTCCTTTCTTATAAGGAATTTGCAACGCAATCGAGGCCGTAGTGCCACCCATGCTGAAATCTGTCTTCGCTTTTAATGACCTAGTTAAGCTTCGAAAAGCACCTTTTATAATTTTTTTAACCTCTTTATCAGGAATTTGATCCCAATGAATATCACGTGAAAGAACCTCTGCACAAGTAGCATCCTGGTTAACCCAGTCTTTATCATGCCCAGGAAGCGCCTTTGGAAGTGACAAGCGTGAAAACATACTGACCTCTTTTTTTGTATATATTTTATTGGTTGAGGACTATAACACTTTGAACATTCATGTCAAAAGAAAGAAATTTAAAACCGCAATAAAAGCAAAAAGGTATCGTATTTAAGATCGAAACGCGGGAAAAACTACCCCACTTCGTTTTCCACAACGCCAGCGATATTTTCAGCTAATGACTGAACTAAGGCACCATCAATACCTTCAACCATCACGCGAACCAAAGGTTCAGTGCCTGATTTGCGAAGCAAGACACGCCCACTGCCTTCTAACGCGGTTTCTGCCGCCGTAACGCTTTCTAGAACCTGCGCATTATTAAGAGGATCTCCCGAGGAGCCATTTAATTTCACATTAATCAACACTTGCGGACACTTTTGCAATTGGCCTGCTAACGCACTTAATGAACCGGCTTGCTGTGAGAGTATCGACAATATTTGCAGTGCTGCAACAATTCCGTCTCCCGTCGTTGTAAATCCTCGGCAGATGATGTGACCTGAAGACTCACCACCTAACACCCAACCGGTTTCATTCAACATTTCAGCAACATAACGATCGCCGACCTTCGAGCGTTTAAATGGAATATTCAAATCGTCAAAGGCTTTCTCTAACCCAAAATTAGACATGAGTGTTCCAACAACACCTTCATCAGGAGCTCGCTTTGTGTATTTAGCGATAATGTAAAGCAACGTGTCGCCATCTAAAACATTACCCATTTCATCAACCATTATGAGGCGATCGCCATCACCGTCCAGAGCAATGCCTAAATCTGCTTTTTCTTCCAGAACGGTTTTTCGTAACAAATCAGTCGAGGTTGCGCCACAACCTTCGTTAATGTTGAAACCATTAGGCTCAACCGAAATAGCAACCACTTCGGCAAGTAATTCACGAAAGACTTTTGGCGCCACCTTATAAGTTGCACCGTTGGCACAATCCACAACAATTTTTAAGCCTTTCAAATCTATATCAGGCGAAAGCGTGCTTTTGCAAAATTCAATATAACGCCCCGCAGCATCAAGCATGCGATGCGCTTTTCCAATCTTGGCAGATTCGACGGTAGTAAACGGCTCTGCTAACTGCGCCTCAATAGCCAACTCAATCTCATCTGGCAACTTCGTGCCTGACTGGGAAAAAAACTTAATGCCATTATCGTAATAAGGATTATGGGACGCCGTGATAACAATACCAACCTGGGCCCGTAACGCGCGCGTGAGGAAAGCAACCGCCGGTGTAGGCATAGGCCCTAACAAATGCACATCGACGCCCGCAGCGGATAAACCGGCCTCTAAAGCGGCTTCAAACATATAGCCTGAAATTCTAGGGTCTTTTCCGATAAAAACATTGCTCTCGCCTTCTCGTGCAAGCACTTTTCCGACGGCCCAGCCAAGCTTGAGTATGAATTCAGGGTTTACATTGGAAGCGCCTACGCGCCCTCGAATGCCATCCGTACCAAAATATTGTCGTTCTTTCGACATAAACGTCCTAGGTGTTATCTTCTGTAGGGTCTGAAGCACTTCTATTCAAATCATCAGCATCCTTAGTGGGACCGCGATCTGAAGGCGCTGCTGTCGGTGGCGTAGACCAATCCTTTGGTTCACGCGCAGGTTTACCCGACATAATGTCGCTAATCTGCTCTCTATCAATCGTCTCATACTGCATTAAGGCTTTAGCCATAGCATGCAGAATATCAATTTTTTCTTTCAAAATGGTTTCAGCACGGTCATAGTTTCGATCGATGAATATGCGCACTTCATCATCAATTTCCGTCGCTATTTTCTCTGAAAAATCTTTAGGGCGCGAGGCCATAGACCCGCCAATGAAAACCTCACCTTCATCTTCACCGTACACGATAGGGCCTAGCTTTTCTGACAATCCCCACTTTGTCACCATGCTTCTCGCAATCTCAGTGGCTCTTTGAATATCGTTTGAGGCACCCGTTGTCACTTGATCAACACCGTAAATAATGAGCTCGGCAACTCGGCCGCCAAACATACTTGACAACTTACTTTCTAACGCTTCTTTTGTATGACTATAGCTGTCTTGCTCTGGCAAGAACATTGTCACACCTAAGGCACGCCCTCTTGGGATAATGCTCACCTTATGCACCGGATCATGATCAGGCACCGATAAACCCACAATCGCGTGACCGGCTTCATGGTAAGCTGTTAATTCTTTCTCTTTTTCATTCATCACCATGGTGCGACGCTCCGCCCCCATCATGATTTTATCTTTGGCCTTTTCAAACTCAACCATAGTCACTTGTTTTTTATTCGCACGGGCTGCAAATAATGCTGCTTCATTTACAATGTTTGCTAAATCAGCGCCTGAAAACCCAGGAGTTCCTCGCGCCAATACACGCGGATCGACATCATCTGCCGCAGGCACTTTACGCAAATGAACTTTTAAAATTTGTTCACGACCGCGGATGTCTGGCAAGCCAACTACCACTTGTCGATCGAAACGACCCGGACGCAATAACGCAGGATCTAAGACGTCAGGCCTGTTGGTAGCAGCAACCACAATCACACCCTCATTGCCTTCAAAACCATCCATCTCAACCAGCAACTGGTTTAAGGTTTGCTCGCGCTCATCATGACCGCCACCCATACCCGCACCACGATGACGACCGACTGCGTCAATCTCATCGATGAAAATAATACAAGGCGCTTGTTTTTTCGCTTGCTCAAACATATC
>DKOI01000095.1 GCA_002469885.1 Legionellales bacterium UBA7366
GCACATGCATAAACCGATTTTCAAATATCTTCTCGCTCACACACGAATTTCCCGTCGCAATGCAATTCATCGCCATAAACTGCGCCTGCATATCTGTTGGAAACCCCGGATAAGGGCTTGTTGTTATATCGACAGCTTGAGGACGTCTATCCCTCATATCCACTTGAACCCAATCATCACCGAGGGTTAACACTCCGCCTGCCTGCTCAATCTTTTCAATCACAGCCCCCAGAAAAGATCCGTCGACCCCAATCACTTTGACCCTGCCTCCTGTCATCAGCGCACCCACAAGATAGGTGCCTGCCTCAATACGATCAGGTATGACGCTATAACTCACCCCTTTAAGCTCCGCCACGCCCTCAATAGTCAAAGTGGGTGAGTCAATCCCGGTAATCTTTGCGCCCATTTTATTTAAGCATCGCGCAAGATCACCCACCTCGGGCTCAATCGCGGCATTTCGAAGGACTGTTGTACCCTCAGCCAACACAGCTGCCATTAATATGTTTTCCGTTCCTGTCACAGTGACCTGATCAAAATCAATGATCGCGCCTTGCAAGCGACCCGGCACACTGGCGTCAATGTAACCATCATCAATTGAAATCGAAGCGCCAAGCGCCCGAAGCGCACTTAAATGCAGGTTCACTGGACGAGAGCCAATCGCACACCCACCAGGGAGTGCAACACGCGCATGCCCAAATCGCGCCAATAAAGGGCCTAGCACCAAGATTGAGGCGCGCATTGCGCAAACCAATTGTTTATCTGCTATACAGCTTTGAGAGTTGGAGGTGTTTATCATCACCGTTGAACGTGAAAAATCCGCAAGAACCTCACTTCCCATAGAAATCAAGAGATGATTCATCATGCGAACATCTTCTAAATCAGGCACATTAGCGAGCTGAACTGGGAATTTTGTGAGTAATGTTGCGGCTAAAATAGGCAGGACGGCATTCTTTGCACCCGATATATTCACTACACCTACAAGCGGGCTGCCCCCTTTTATCCTGAACTCATCCATAACGAAGACATATCCTGTTTTTTTTTGATAGTTGAGCTTACTCAAGTTTCTCTGATCTGTCTATTTCCATTCTTACTCAGAAGCCCATATACTTAAGATATAGGTACTTCAGGGAAGAGTAGGTATCCATTGAACGAACAAATACTCAACAGCTCTATTAAAGCGTACGGCGACAATCAGCAAATAACGATTGAGCTACCCGCTCGCCTTAACTTTGAGACTGTTGGCACCATCTGGAAGGAGTCTATTGCAGTACTCACTCAACACAAGCCCCAAACACTCACCCTGCTAGCCAGCTCGGTGATCGACTGTGATGGCTCAGGTATAGCTCTACTCTCCAAGCTCGAAAGCACCCAGGAGACAAACTCAGGCGCCTACCATATCGATGGCTTGCAAAAACATTTTCGCGAACTCCTCAACATAACTCAAACACATAAACCTCAAGCTAGAGAACCCGCTCAGCTTGAGAAAAAAGCCCTACCCATTCGCGTAGGACACAAAACCCTCAAAGCAGAAAGCAAACTTAGGCAAAACATTACTTTTTTTGGTGAGTTTTTTTATCAACTCGCTCGCGCGTTTAAAACCCCAAAAAATGTTCGCTGGAAAGACACGTTTAACTTTATTGAGGTTATTGGTCCTGGCGCGATCCCCATTACAGCACTGCTTGGGTTTTTGTTTGGCTTGATTCTTGCTTTTCAAGCCGTTATCCCGCTCCAAACCTTTGGCGCTGAAATTTACGTCATTCGCCTCGTCGGTATTTCGCTTGTTCGAGAGCTAGCCCCCCTTCTGGCATCAATTATCATCATTTCCAGAACCGCCTCGGCTTTTGCCGCCGAGCTCGGCACGATGAAAGTCAACCGAGAGCTCGATGCCTTGAACACTATGGGCATAGAATCGATGCGCTTTCTTGTTCTACCCCGCGTGATTGCCGTTATGGCTATCATGCCCGGGCTCACGGTCTTTCTTGCATTGTTTAGCTTTATTGGCGCGTATATCGTGTCTCTCTCCTTAGGGTTTGGCTTTCACATATTTATGAATGAGCTCTATCAATCCTTTGATTATATTCCCATTATAACAAGCATGGTTAAAGCCATTGTATTCGGGCTACTCGTTGCAATCACTGGCTGCTACCACGGCTTAAACACAGATTACGGCTCCACAGCTGTTGGCCAATCAACAACCAAAGCTGTTGTTGCTGGCATTGTCGTGCTCACCATCACCGATGGTGTTTTTTCAATCTTAATTTACATACTGGGAGTGTAAACAATGACGAACGAGATTGCCGTCAGTGTTGATCATTTCTACGCAGCCTACGGCAGCAATATTATCTTAGACAATATCAGTTTTGATATTCCAACAGGCTCCATCTTCATGATCGTTGGCCCATCTGGTTGCGGGAAAAGCACCTTACTCAATCACTTAATTGGATTAAAGCGCCCTGCTGCAGGCGATATTCTCATACTGGGAAAAGAGCTCACCACAGCTGAAGAACAGGACCGCTTAGATGTACTAAAACATATTGGTGTGACTTACCAAAGCGGCGCATTATTTGGGTCAATGACATTACTCGAAAACACCCGCCTCCCTCTTGAGGAATGGACAGACCTGCCCTCTGATGCCATCGATCAAATCGCTATGAACAAATTAAGCTTAGTAGGACTGGAAAACTTCGCCAATCATTTGCCCGACCAAGTTAGCGGCGGAATGCAGAAGCGCGCCGCTATTTCACGTGCAATGGCGCTAGACCCTGACATCTTATTCTTAGACGAACCATCAGCAGGCCTTGACCCCATCACCTCCGCAGAACTGGACGACTTAGTGCTCACGCTCTCTCAACAGTTCGGCATCACTTTTGTGATTGTCTCACACGAATTACGCAGCATCTTCAGCATCGCTGACACGGTGATCGTCTTGAAAGAGAAAAAAATTATCGCCAGAGGAAACCCCAAAGAGCTCGCCAAAAGCCAGCAACCCTTTGTTAAACAATTTTTTAATGCCACTGCCAATCCGAGCCAAATAACATAGGAATGATGAACACATGAAAAAAGAAATACGTTATTTTAAAGTCGGCCTTTTCGTCATTGCTAGCACCGCGCTCCTTATTGTTGCTATCTTGTTTTTTGGTGCAGCAAAATATTTAGAGCCTAAAATCTATGTAGAGTCATACTTTAACGAATCCATTCAAGGCTTAGAAGTCGGGTCACCTGTTAAGTATCGCGGAATCACCATTGGACATGTTTCAAAAATTTCGATGATCAGCAATGTTTACACGTTGGCGCAAATCAAAGATAAAGAAGTTTTCAATCAAGATATCTACATTGAAATGGCGATCACCGCTAACAAAGTTAAACATTTCGACGGAAAATCTGCTAAAAGCGATCTATCTGGACTTGTCAAAACAGGCCTACGTGTTCGCCTAACTTCACAAGGATTCACTGGCACCTCTTATCTTGAAATTACATTTGTCGACCCCAAAGAAAACAAACCCGAAAAAATAAGCTGGGTAACCAAACACCTTTTCCTCCCTTCAGCCGCCAGTACATTTTCTCGCTTCACAGACGCCGTGTCTAACATATTGTCATCTCTTGAAAAAATAGATTACGCCAAAGTTTTCAACGACATTGACACTCTTGCTGTCACATCGAAAGAAGCCTTAGATAAAACAGACTTACCTGCACTGGGTGAGAAACTTAAGATGTCGCTTGATAACTTTCAAGAAACCTCTAGTAGCTTTAAAGAGATATCTGATCAGATGAGCGGTGTCATTCATGAAACGGATTTAAAAGGCACGTTTAATAACTTTAACCAAGTGAGCACCAACTTAAAAGGCCTCACCTTCGAAGCAGAAAACACACTCATCGAACTCTCTGGCACCATGCGAAACGCTAATGAGATGCTAGGTGGTTATCGCGCAAGGGTCGGCACAATACTCGATAACACAGAAGCGGCTAGTGAAAATTTAAAATCATTCTCAAGCAACGCTAAAGAATATCCATCGCAAATGTTGTGGGGAAGCCCACCTCCTGCGTTGAACCCTAAGAAAATTAAATAGGAATAACCAATATGCGCACTTTAATCTTTATCCTCACAATTGTGTCGTTTACGCTTTCGGCGTGCAAAAGCACTCCCTATATTCAAAAGAAAGAATACCTGCTAACCACAGCGCACCCTATTCCTGTTAAGTCACCTTTACGGTCAACCATCGGGGTTAACAATACCGTGACTAGCAGTCTTTATCAAAACAACGAATTTCTCTACCAACTAAAAGGAGGAAAATTAACTCATGACTTCTATAACGCTTTTGCAACAAGCCCTACCCAGATTATTACAACCGCCACGACAACATGGATGATGCAATCCAACATGTTTACAAACGTATTGAGCTTAGACTTAGGACTAAATAGTGACTACACATTGAAAAGCAAACTTATCACGCTCGCTGCCAACTACTCTAATGCGAACCTACCCAGAGCTGACATTCAAATTGAATATATTCTACTAAACAAAAAAGGGGCTATCTTGTTAGACAAGCGTTATTCAGCACGTGAACCTTTGCTGAAAAAAACAACTGAATCCCTCGTTGAAGCCTGGAGTGGTGGATTTTCTACTATTTTAAATGCGCTTTCGAAGGATATTAATGACCTTACAAAAGAAAAGAAAAACTTCCTCGTTCAAAGCGAACAACAGCCAACCGCACTATCTGACACAATCAATACGGACCAGAAAATAGAGACCACTTTGGAAGCGCACTCTTTTAAACATGAGACTAGACAGAAATTTATGCGCTTGGAAGAATCTTTATGAAGGCTTATAACGCTTAAGCATCCAGCGACGTATGCGTTGCTGGCCATGCCGAATAATAAAGCCAATACAAAAGAAATGTAGAAATCGAGCAGCACTGATCATTAACATAAAGGGTATAAACCTAAGGCCCAATATTCCAGCACTGATCGTCGTTATTTTAAAAGGAATGGGACAGAGCGCCAAAGGAAATAACACTAACATTCCCCAATGCCTCATCCAGGATTGAATCAAGACAAACTCATCTTTGTAAGATGAATGCATCACATAATTTTCGATTAAATTATAAAACAACCATCCCAAACAATAACCGACAATACCGCCAAGCACTGAAGCAATAGTGGCAATCCAAATGTATCGCATCGACTTATGAGGACTCGATAAAGCCATCGGCGCTTGCATCACGGTTGTTGGAAGAGGCAAGATAAATGCCTCAATAAAACACAGGAGAAAAAAGTAAACCTCCGCATGTGGGTGCGAAGAAAGCTGTACTACTTTATTTTTCAATTTACGCAACATAGGCTTGTTAATAGCTCTAAAAAAGTTAATCAACTATACACATTTCGCGCGCTGAATGAAACTCTCTGGCTGCTACGTAAGGCGTTCTACGTTAGCCTGCAGCTGTGTTCAAACCTGGTCTTTGCAACCATTTCTCAAGCAGGCTCAGCATATCCGCTCGCATCAGTGGCTTGACCAAATAACCATCCATGCCCGCTTCAATACAGCGATCTTGATCTTTATCAAGATTGTGCCCCGTCAATGCAAGAATAACGGTGTGTTTGTGCTTAGGCTCGATACGCCTATACGCCTGCGTCACCTCTATTCCACTCATATCCGGCAAACCGACATCCATGATGACAATGTCATAATCACCTTTTAGTTTAGCCAATGCTTCTGAGCCATTGCTGGCAATATCAACTTCACAGCCAACATCTTCAAACATGATTTTGAATACTTTTTGATTCAGACTATTATCTTCAACTAACAGAATCTTTCCTTTCATGCAGGTCTCCCTCGACTGTTTAATACACCAAATTAGGCTTGGCGCTTACAATTTTGTTTTTTTAATTAACCCCAAGATTGTATCAAAAATAGTGTCTATATCCAAGCGGAGCGTGTTCAACAAAGATTCAATATCCCAAACGAAAACTGCTAACCTAAAGTAGGTTAGCAGTTATATCGAAAGTATAAGAAAGGTCGATTATTGACTAATAGCGTTCAGCGCATCAGATGGTGAAGACTTGTTCAAGCTTGGGTGAACCCCAGAACCAAAACGCTTACCCATTTCTTGTTTTAGCGTTGCAGTCAATTGCACTAATTGCGCTTGCTGCTCAGGCGTTAATAGTGCGTAAATTTGATTTTTTAGCTCTGCCTGCCCTACCAATAGAGATGACATTAAATCACCCTGCGTATCGGCTAATTGCTTAACAAGATCAAGGTTTACAGACCCGCCACTCATTGCCTCACGTAATTGAGTAGAGTTTGCTTGCAATTGCTCACGAATATCTTTAACTGTAGATCTAGAGTTTTGCATTAAATCTTTGACTTCACTCTTTTGATCGCCTGTTAAATTCAACTGCTCCAACAAACCGTGCATTTTACCTGCTTTTTCTTGAACGCCTTTATGCACATCGCCCAACGCTGGACTTTCGGCAAATGCCGTCATTGTTGAAAACATCAGGACGCTTGAAAGCCCTAGGGCTAATACAGCTTTTTTCATTGTTCTTACCTCTGATTGGTTAAATAGTCTACACAATCATTATAAACCATGCGCAAGATACAGGCGAGATAAAGAAGGTAACAAAGTGTTGCAATCACAACCAACTGAAAATTATCTAAATGCTAAAAGCCCCGTTTAAGTTGAGCCCTAAATACCCACCTTGACACGCCCCGCTGACACGGGATAAAGCGAAACAGACGCCTCCTTTTCTAGCTTTTTAGAATCGAAGAAAGCTGATATCGCCTTTTGGCTTACAGGCTTAGTGATGTGCTGAATTCCACTCTCCACCGCTATCTCAGCATCCCCCGTGGCTATCGCACACTCCGGGAAAGGAAAGTGCGCATTAGCAGCATAAAAAACCTTAAGCATCTTAAAGAAAACGGAGCCCTCTAAATTGTCTACCATTGACTGATCAGAAATAACGAAAGAAACATCGGGATTCTGTAAAATAAAAGGGAGCGCTAGGGTCGCTGTAGGAAAGTTATGAATAAAACGATCCGCAACACACGCTTGGACCAAGCGACGCATCACCTTCATATTGACTGCATTATCCTCTATCAGAACACATGTTTTTTCCAATAGTGAATTTGATTTTTCCGCACTTGGTGCACGCCTGGGTTTACGAGAGGGAGCAAAACATTGAGTGATGAACTCAAACTCAGCACCATTTGGGATTATATTTTTAACAGACAAAGTATTACCAGATTTTTCAGCTAAACGCTTACAATGAGAAAGCCCAACATGTGCGCCAGCCACTTGGACTGAAGTCGATTGAATCGCCCCACCGTCGAACACCTGCTGTATTTTTTCCTCAGGAATACCAAAACCATCATCACGCACCAACACTCTGAGTTTTCTATTCTCATCCTGGAGCGAAAGCATTACTGATATCTCTTTTTTGCGTACTTTACTGCATTACTGATTAAATTACACAACGCATCTTCCACATAAGCTCGGTTAGTCCGCACCTTGCCTTTCCATGATTTCGGCATAGTTGATTTTACACTCAGTGTTAGCAACGGCTTAGAGAGCTTTGACACTTTTTTTTGCTCGAGGCAAGATGACTGAAACGCATCCTCTACAAACAACGCAACATCAAAGTTTTTCAACGCTAAATTTCGTTTTTTTCTCCGGAGTAAGATCTAATTCAGATTTTTTAGGCAAAGACGCATTCACACTCTCAACTACAGTGCCTAATAGGCGTATGGCGTTTTTTAGCAGTATGGATTTCTTTGATTCTGACGCACCACTCTTTAAGGAATCTTCAAGATTGCTTTTGGCAAGATTCACTGTCGTCAACTGCCCTCGCACGGTGTGCGTTGCCTCAGAAACAGTCTCCTTGACTCTTGCCAGTTTCACCTGGAGCTGAGTCTCTTTCTGTAGGCTCATAATATCTGCAACGCAGCTGGCGACATAGAAGCCGTGCAACTTATCAAGCTTTTGCTCAAAAGACACATTAAAAATGTTCAATGTTAAACTTGATGAAACAGGCTTATCCGAAACGGGATCTTTCAAGACAACCCGACGACTAGCGTCAAATATATAAAAATTGACGGCCTTAAATGACACTGGAAGCGCATCCTTACTGAGCGACAACACAAGCATCGCCAAGAGATATTGCTTTAGATAGGTATCGTGATGTATACGAAACTCATCTTTGAAAAACGCATTCAAGGATAAACCGACATATTTTGTTTTAGGTTCCTCAGAGAACCCACCCCCACCGTAACCAGAAACATCAACAATAATATTATTCGGCTTGAGTTCAGGAAGTAAGCCTAAGACCAAGGAAGGAAGAAAGATAGACATAATTTAACTGAAACAACGAGCTGTCTTTTTGTGAAGATTTCACAGCTTTATCAAAGTCTATAACAGGCTTTTTAGTATGTATTTGTTTTCTAACGATGAGATAACTTTTTTCTGTTAAAAATAAACGAACAGTTAAGAAAAGATCGGCAGGGGTGACGGAACGAAAAGCAGATTGTAAACCAACCTGCTTAGATTCGCTTTTTTGACTTAACATTTAAAGGCTCCAGCTGAAAGACGCTACTGGCGCCTTATTATTAAGCTAGGGACTTTATCACATTATCTATGGACATTAAACTACGTAATAATTCTGCGATTTGATCTAACGGCCATGAATTTGGGCCATCGCTTAAGGCTTTTTCAGGGTCAGGATGTGTTTCCATAAACAAACCGCTTACACCAACGGCAACTGCTGCACGCGCTAACACTGGCACAAACTCACGTTGGCCGCCAGACACTGAACCTTGACCACCCGGCAATTGAACTGAGTGTGTTGCATCAAAGACAACAGGACATCCTGTTTCACGCATCACTGCTAATGAACGCATATCAGACACCAAGTTATTATAACCAAAACTTGCGCCGCGCTCACACACCATGATTTGTTCGTTTCCCATTGCTTTGGCTTTTGCCACTACGTGCGTCATATCCCACGGTGATAAAAACTGCCCTTTCTTAATATTCACAGGAATATTACAAGCAGCAACGCGTTGAATGAAATTAGTTTGACGACACAAAAACGCAGGTGTTTGCATCACATCAACAACACTAGAGACTTCCTCCAAAGGACTGTCTTCATGGATATCTGTCAACACGGGTACGCCAATTTGATCTTTGACTTTTTGCAAAATCGCCAACCCTTTATCAACACCCATACCGCGAAAGCTGGTATGCGATGAACGGTTCGCTTTATCAAAAGAGGATTTGTAAATGAAGTTAATGCCTAACTCCGCAGTAATTTCTTTTAAGATTCCGGCAGTATCTAGAGCCAATTGCTCGCTTTCAATAACACAAGGGCCTGCGATTAAAAAAAACGGCTTATCAGGGCCTACTTCAAAGTTACACAGTTTCATTTTTTGCTTCCTCTTTGTTGGTTTGTATTTTATGCGTATTTGCTGCAGCTATGTAAGCTGTAAACAGTGGATGGCCATCACGTGGTGAGGACGTAAATTCCGGGTGAAATTGACACGCAACAAACCAAGGGTGATTTGGCATCTCTATCATTTCAACCAGGTCATTATCGACAGAGCGTGCTGAAACGATCAAGCCAGCTTCTTCGATTTGGGGCAACAAGGTATTATTCACTTCATAGCGATGACGATGACGCTCAACAATGGTTTCAGAACCATAGGCTTGTCGCGCAACTGTGCCTTCCTCAATGCGACAGCTTTGACCGCCTAAACGCATGGTGCCGCCAAGGTCGGTTGATTCATCGCGCGTTTGTGTTTGACCGCTTTCATCAAGCCACTCTGTCACTAACGCGACAACCGGATATTGTGTATCAGGATTAAACTCAGAACTGTTCGCACCCTCCATGCCCGCAACATGTCTCGCATATTCAATAATTGCGATTTGCATACCGAGGCAGATACCAAGATAAGGAACATTGTTTTCACGCGCATATTTTGCAGCGATAATTTTACCTTCAATGCCGCGTGACCCAAAACCACCGGGCACTAAAATAGCATCCAACTCTTCTAACATGCCGGTGTTATTTTCAGTTAAGGTTTCAGAATCGATATAACGTAAATTCACTTTCGTGTGCGTTTGAATGCCCGCATGAATTAATGACTCTGACAAAGACTTGTAAGACTCTGTGAGCTCCATGTATTTACCGACCATACCGACAGTCACTGTTGTTTTAGGGTTAAGGTAAGCATCTTGCACTGCTGTCCAGTCAGATAGATCTGCTTTGCGTGTTTTTAAATGCAGTAACTTTATAACGATTTCATCAACGCCCTTATTGTGCAACAAGGTTGGAATTTCATAAATGCAACCTACGTCAGGCAACGGAATCACCGCGCTTTTTTCAACATTGGTAAAGAGCGCGATCTTAGCTCGCTCTGATTCTGAAAAATCTTCCTCACAACGACAAAGTAAAATATCAGGCTGGATACCGATCGATCGTAACTCTTTCACCGAGTGTTGCGTTGGTTTTGTTTTAATTTCACCTGCCACAGCGATATAAGGCACTAAGGTTAAGTGAATATAAAGCGTGTTATCGCGACCCATTTCAAAACGCATCTGACGAATCGCTTCTAAGAACGGTAAGGATTCAATATCACCCACCGTGCCGCCAATTTCGACTAAGGCAATATCACTCTCACCGGCGCCTTCAATAATGCTACGTTTAATTTCATCGGTGATGTGCGGAATAACTTGGACAGTTCCGCCGAGGTAGTCGCCTCTACGCTCTTTGCGCAATACGTTTGAGTAAACACGTCCAGAGGTAAAGTTATTGGCTCGTGTCATTTTAGTCCGGACAAAACGCTCATAATGACCCAGATCTAAATCAGTTTCAGCCCCATCTTCTGTCACAAACACTTCACCATGCTGAACAGGACTCATCGTGCCTGGATCAAGATTGATGTAGGGGTCGAGTTTAATCAGGGTAACGTTGAGGCCACGCGCCTCGAGAATAGCCGCTAATGATGCTGATGCAATACCCTTTCCTAGCGAAGAAACCACACCGCCGGTAATAAAAATGAATTGTGTCATGTGAATCCTATAAGTTAAGGGGGGACCTTCGGAAAGTCGCCCCGAAAGGAAAATAACTTTACCAAATTTACCCCGCAACATCAACTGATTAATTTTTACTCTCGTTGACTTGGCGCACCACACATTTTACTATTAAGTACGTCTATTCAATGAGATATGGAGATCATCATGACACACAAAGCGTATACCCTGATTGCTGTGATATTAGCCGTTACACTGGCTGTTCTAGGCTCTGTCCTGCCACCGGCTTATATTCAAAACTTTATGTTAATCACTAACTTTTTCGACATCATGATCCCAGTATTAGCAGTCGCTGCCCTGCTCAAATACCTGTGCTGTGGTCAGCTAAAAGACTAATCTCTAACCCTGTAGAATCTGCGCTTGCGAGGAACTGTGGATCAATAGCATAGCCCACAACTGCCGCAAGCGTCTCATTCACATAGAGTAACGGCACCCTATCACGCAGCCAAGGCTTCACTTCCCACTCCTGAAGAAGCTTTTTCAAACGCCGTCTGCCACGATGAAGAATGACTATTTCTTCGCCGCCACGGCGAAATCGCACCGTCACATGCGCGCCTGTCGGCAGGCAGAATCCTCCACTCTCTGAAGGCTTTATTGCTAAACGCCCATGAGGCAAGGTTAACGCTGAAAGCATATCCCACGCGACGACCTGAGTCACATCATGACTGGCTAAAGGCGTAAACGCATATAACTTATTGAGATAACGCCGAACAGTCGCACCCGCCCATGAAACACAAGGCGAGGCATCTTCTTTGGCTGCAATAACATCACTTAAAATGTGTTCAAGCTTAACCATTGAAGGCAAGGGCAAACCTAAGCGTGACAAATAGGCTCGCAAGATTTCACATTGCTTCAACTTGGAAAATTGAGCAAATGCCTCCAGGCATAACGATTGCTCTACATTATCAAACAATGCGCTTAGATCTTCATTCACATACTCAGACAACAACGCTTGCGCATTCGCACAATGCGTTGCACTGCGTGACAATGTGAGTGAAGCCTGTGGAAACATTTCTTTAACTGAAGGCATAACTCGATGACGCACAAAGTTACGCGCTAAAGCGATATCGTTATTACTGGGATCATCAACCCAAGATAAGCTGTTTTCAGCTGCAAACGTGCTTAACTCGTCACGTGAAAAGGATAACAACGGTCTTGCCAACACCCCCGCACCAAACACCGAAGCAGTTGGCATTGCTGACAAACCCTTCACGCCAGCCCCACGCAAATTTTGTAGCAACATTGTTTCGGCTTGATCATCTAAATGCTGGGCTGTGAAAACAATTTCACCCGGTAACATATGGCTCGTAATAGCGTTATACCGCGCAGCTCGCGCAACCGCCTCAACACTCTCCCCTTTTGCTTGAACGACATTAACATCAATCGCAGCAAAGGGAATTGAAAGATGATGGGAAACGCTCGAACAGTGATCTTGCATGCTGTCGGCATTAACCTGTAACCCATGATTAATATGCACTGCGCGTAAAGGTGGCAAGGAATCATCATCACGACAAATTTGCTTCAACGCATAAAGCAAAACATGCGAATCCATACCGCCGCTATACGCAACCAACCAAGATGGCGCTTGAGCATAAGGCAAAAGTGCCTCTTTCAGCGCGCCCAGAAAACTAGGACTGTAATCCATAAGACATGATGCGCTTATAACGCTGCTCAACTAATTGCATAGTAGGAATGCTTTGCAGTTCTGCTAAATTGCGTACTAATGCGTTCTTCAACCCTTTGGCCATAGCATCAATATCACGATGTGCACCGCCTAAAGGTTCAGGGATCACTTCATCGATTAGCCCCATTTCCTTCACATGCTTGGCCGTAACACCCATGGCAGTTGCAGCCTCAGATGCTCTTTCAGCACTTTTCCATAAGATGGTAGCGCAACCTTCAGGTGAGATCACGGAGTAAACACTGTATTGCAACATCATGACGCGATCACCGACGCCAATTGCCAAAGCACCGCCTGACCCACCTTCACCCACAACCGTGCAGATGACAGGCGTTTTAAGACGTGATAACACCGATAAATTACGGGCAATCGCTTCACTTTGGTTTCGTTCTTCTGCGCCAATGCCAGGGTAGGCGCCGGCAGTATCAATCAAACTAATCACAGGCAGCTTGAATCGCTCGGCCATTTCAACCAACCGTAAGGCTTTACGGTATTCTTCAGGTCTGGCACTACCAAAGTTGCGGTATAACTTCTCTTTCGTCTTACGGCCTTTTTGATGCCCAATGATCATGATAGGCTTATCATCAAGACGTGCAATGCCGCCGATGATCGCAGGGCCATTCGCACAATGCCTATCACCTTCTAATTCGTCAAAATCGGTGCAAATACGGGAAATGTAATCAGTGATATAAGGACGCTGAGGGTGCCTCGCCAACTGCACAACCTGCCAATCAGTCAGGTTAGAAAAGATAGATTCAGTGAGTTGCTTGTTTTTATCCTCAAGCCGAGAAATCTCTTCAGTGATATTAATCTCACTATCCACGCCTACCAGACGCAATTCCTCAATCTTAGCCTCTAATTCTGCTATCGGTTGTTCAAATTCCAAGAAATTTAAGTTCATAAAATACCCAGTTGGCCTTAAGTTATTCAATAAAGTGTCGGTATTTTACCACATTCTATAAACAGTGCGCAAAAACATCGTTCAACTTCCGCTGTAGACCAGCAACACTATGACAGAAAGCTGATTAAAAACAAATCAGATCCATGCTCAACCTCCAAAGACTGCTAGTCCTTACCAACAGCTTGCTTATCGCCACTAATAAGCCTGACTTGCCCATGAATATTTAAAATCTGATCTCCTTCAAATTTAAAATACGCGATAACTTCAGCCTCAACTGACTCACCTTCAACACTCACGCCCTTTGGTAATAAACGCCGAAAACTTCATTGCCTGACTCCATCATATGCTTGTAAATAATCTTAATCACACTCATGCTATTTCTTTGCGCAATGACATGATCAACATAATCTGCTCTTCGCATAGAAACACCATTTATACACTGCTCATACTCAACATGAAAATATTGCTCAACGACTTCACTAGGATCTAATTCTGGATTATAGATATCCGACCATGTTTTTTTTAACAATTCGACATAGCGCATAACTTTACACACCGCCTATCATTAACTATATTCCAACGAAAACACATCCTTAGAAAAAATGTCTTCTAACTTTTCGAGCAATTCGTCTGTAGGCTTCACTCGCCAGTCTTGACCGAGCATAAAATCAGAACGTGCATCAGGACGTTCATACGCCACCTTCACTGGACACAATCCACCACGATAAGGTTTCAACACAGTTGCTAAATTCTCCAAAGCGCCCTCTTCCATTTGGGCTAAAGAGAAGTTTAACGCGAGTTGCTTAACATGCAGCTCTCTGGCCGTTGCAATATCTTGCAAACTCTGACAACTCATTTTATAGCCGCCGGTGTATTCATCTAAACTGATATCACCCTCAACGACCAACAAACTGTCTTTAACCAATAAGTCTTTATAGGTAATGTAGGCATCGGCGAACACCGCAATTTCAATTCGTGCCGTTGAATCATCTAAAGAAATAAAGGCCATGCGATCGCCACGCTTTGTTTGCATCGTACGAACCGCCATCACCAAACCGGCAATACGTACTTTTTGATTGTGTGTAGGACGTAAATTAACAATGGGTCCTTTGGTAAATTGTTTTAATTCTTCAGCATAACGAAGAATCGGATGGCCAGACAGGTAGTAACCCAACGCTTCTTTCTCTGATCGCAAACGCACATCTTCACGCCACGGTTTAGTATCAACGTAGTCAACATCCATTTTGGGCGAATCATCAAACATTGCGAACATATCATCTTGCCCGCTCTGTGCATTCTTCGATTGCTGATCTGCCGCATGTGTTGCAGGGACAATGCTGGCAAACAAGCTTGCTCTATGCACATCAAACACATCCATTGCGCCAGATTTAATAATGGCTTCTAACACGCGTTTATTCACTTTACGCAAATCCAGCCTCGCACAGAAATCAAATAAATCGGTATAGGCGCCATTAGTTTCACGTTCTTCTACAATCAATTCAATCGCCGCTTCACCGACGCCTTTTATCGAACCCAAGCCATAAATTATCTCGTCTTTATCATTAACCGTGAATTTGAAAAACCCACTGTTAATATTGGGCGCAAGCAATGATAATTTTAAATGTTTGCAATCTTCAACAAAGATAACGACCTTATCGGTATTATCCATATCAGATGACAGCACCGCCGCCATGAACGCTTCTGGATAATGTGTTTTCAACCACGCCGTTTGATACGCTAACAATGCATAAGCTGCCGAGTGAGATTTATTAAAACCATAGCCCGCAAACTTCTCCATTAAATCGAAGACGTAAGTTGCCGTTGACTCTTCTATCCCGCGCGCGACTGCGCCTTTCGTGAAAATTTCACGCTGCTGCGCCATTTCTTCAGGTTTCTTCTTACCCATCGCACGACGCAAGATATCCGCAGCACCCAAACTATAACCCGCCATGACCTGCGCGATACTCATCACTTGCTCTTGATAAAGAATAACACCGTAGGTTGATTCTAAAATGGGGCCTAACTCTTCATGCGGAAAGACCACCTCAGCACGACCGTGCTTACGGTCGATAAAATCATCTACCATGCCCGACTGCAATGGACCGGGTCTAAATAACGCAACCAACGCGACAATTTCGTCGAAGCAGTCCGGCTGTAATCGGTGAATCAAGTCTTTCATTCCACGCGACTCTAACTGAAAGACAGCCGTTGTTTCGCATGATTTTAACAACTCGTAAGTTGCCTGATCGTCAACAGGAATGACGTCAATATCGATCGGCTCTTCAGACTGCTGCTTGCGCCTAGCATTAATTGTTTTTTGCGCCCAATCAATGATGGTTAACGTTCTAAGCCCTAAAAAGTCAAACTTGACTAAGCCCATCGTTTCAACGTCATCTTTATGAAATTGAGTCACGGCCTGTGTGGAACCTGGCTCACAATACAGTGGCGTGAAATCAGTAAGCTTTGTTGGCGCAATAACAACACCACCGGCATGTTTACCCGCATTACGGGTGATACCTTCTAACTGCATCGCTAGATCAATTAACGTTGTCACTTCTTCTTCATTGTTATAACGCGAACGTAGAGCTTCTTCTTGCTCCATCGCTTTTGTGAGCGTCATACCAATTTCAAACGGAATGAGTTTTGCAATTTTATCAACAAAACCATAACTCAAACCCAAAGCACGGCCAACATCACGCACTACCGCTTTGGCGGCCATGGTGCCGAAGGTAATAATCTGTGACACACTCTCACGGCCGTATTTATTCGCCACGTATTCAATCACGCGGTCACGGCCATCCATACAAAAATCGATATCGAAATCGGGCATGGACACACGCTCAGGATTCAAGAAGCGCTCGAACAGTAATTTATAATGTATGGGGTCTAAGTTGGTAATCTCCAACGCATACGCCACTAACGAACCTGCACCCGAACCACGGCCTGGTCCTACGGGTACGTCATTGGCGCGCGACCATCGGATAAAGTCTGCCACAATTAAAAAGTAACCCGGAAAACCCATGCGGTTAATCACTTTCAGCTCAGTCGCTAACCGGTCATCATAAGGCCCTCTCGCGGCAGCAATGTCGTCCTTTTCAAACAACACTTCTAAGCGTTTTTCCAAGCCTTTTTCGGCTTCTTCAATGAAAAACTCATCAATCGTCATCCCTTCTGGGACTGGGAAATTTGGCAAGAATGTTTCAAACAGTTTCAACTCAACATTACAACGCTTTGCAATCTCAACCGTGTTTTGGATCGCTTGCGGCATATCGCTAAACAAGTCTTCCATTTCATCTGAAGATCGCAAGTATTGGTTTTCAGTGTAGAGCTTAGGACGCTTGGCATTTGAGAGCTGCCAGTTTTGATAAATACACACTCGCGCTTCGTGCGCTTCAAAGTCAGTTTTTTCTAAGAACTCAATGTCGTTTGTTGCTACGACGGGAAGGTCATGTTTTACCGCAAGGTCGACCGCTTTTTGTGTATAAAGCGCTTCGTTAGGCCTCCCTACACGATGAAGCTCCAAGTAATATCGGTCAGGAAAATGGGTTTTCCAATATTCGACACTGGATTCAACATCTTGTTCGTTTTCACTTAGCAAGGCTTGGCCGACATCACCTGACATCGCACCGGACAAAATAATTAAACCTTCTGAGGCTTCTTTTAGCCACTCATAGGTGACGATAGGTCTGCCTGTTTCTTGACCCTCTTGATATGCGCGAGTGATCAGGCATGTTAAATTGTTATAGCCTGTATTGTTCTGGCACAACGCCACGATGCAATACGGTTTATCAGGTGATTTTTTGTTTTCTAGGTAAAGATCAGAGGCGATAATCGGTTTTACACCCGCCGCCATCGCTGCGCGGTAAAACTGAACAACTGCAAAGAAATTACACCTATCCGTCATCGCAACCGCAGGCATGCCTAATTCTTTCACGGCATTGACGAACGGTTTAACTCTTAAGATTCCATCGCTTAAAGAGTACTCAGTATGTGCGCGAAGATGTATAAATTTTGCCGGCATGCTCATCCATCCTAAACAAGAATAGATATCATACTGGGTATCTCTGACGAACTCCACGTCTTTCCGGGATTGCAACTTGTGGCGCTTCGCGCGTTTCCTGCGAGCCAGGGATCTTTGACAAACTCTCGTCTTTCCGGAATTGCAATGAGCGGCATAGCCGCGAAGCAATATCCGGAATCCAGTCTATTTGGCGACGCGTTGCGTCGTCCTTATATTACGGATCCCGGGTCAAGCTCCGCCCCGGAAATGCAAAGCATTATCCGGGGTCCAGGAAGAGGCGCACTTTCTCGGCCCGTAGGCCGAGACGAGAAGACCTACAGTTGCACGTAGCAATCTGTCTGATTTAGTTGATTACCAGAAAATCCGCAATGGCTAGTCGCAAAGCCAGCAGAATTCTTTAATACTGGAATTTCAACTTTTGGGTCAGAACTAAATACAGTCTTATACGTAAAGTCAGGCACATCGGGAGCTTTATCAGAATACCCACAATATAAGGTATGACTGCCTTCATCCAAAGCAGCATCAACGTAGTGTACGTCTTTAGCGGTGATGCCGGAAGAGGTACCATTATTAAAAGTAAAAGATTTTCCTCCAGAAGACAATGTTGAAGCTGTATTTAAATCCCCATTATCACTAACAAGCTGCTTGAGACTAGCTAAAGTTGGACAATACACCACACTGCTGCGCTCAGGAATGGTATCTGTCTTTTCCTTCGGATCAGACCCCTTGTCATCTTTCACACTGACTTTGACCGTATGCTCCGATAAAGACAAGCCTGTTAACCTATATTGATAACCACCTTGAGTAGACCACGGAATATTAGTTGCAAACGATTCCCCATCAATTTTAATATCATAAGTGACCGTTGCCCCTGGAATATCATCACCCGCTTGCGTCCAATGAAGATCAGCTGTTTGTGTCGTTAAGTTGTCATGACTCAACTTTCCAGACCAGGTTAATCCGTAACGCGTCGTGAAAGGTTCAGAAGTATTATCAATCACAGCAGATGCTGCATCCTGATTTGCCTCATCTTCTTTCACAGTGACAGTGACCGTGTACGCCGTACCTGATGACAAACCTGAAATTGCTGCCGTTTGCTGCACGCCCGAACTCACTGGGTCTGAATTATAGTCGATAGTAACCGGCTGATTCAAACTATCCTCTCTTGCAACCAAGACAGTGTAAACTATGTTTTTGCCGGTATCTGTTTGCGCAGTATAATGCACCTCAGCCTCATTCATGTTAATAGAAGAAGAGACAACGCTCGGCATACCGCCACTAATCCCTGCCATCATCACAATCGCATTACTGTCTTTTGTGACCGATGGTGATAAACCATCGTCAACACGCACTTGCACACTAGGGTAACTCCCACCTTGCACAAGGTTGTTAATCACAACTGAACCATCAACAGGCGCTAAGTCGGTCCAGTGTGATCCAGCGTCAGTTGAATAGGTGTAAGCCAAGGTTGCATCAAAATCTGAATGCACGCCATTCATATCATCTTGCGGCCATGTGAGCCTAGCTTGCTTCGCATTTAGCACTGTTGCTGACACACTACCAATCCAGGTCAAACCCACATTCGTAGTAGCATCATCATTAGCAGATGGTAAAGCATCGTCTGCTTGAACACCGTTCACCAGGGTGACGCGCACTGTGTAATGTGTATTGCTGTGCAAGCCAGTCACCTTGACTGAACGCGCATTTGCATCGAACAATTCACCAAACTGTTGGTAACCAGAAGCATCATCTTTATATTCAACGCGGAACTGCATTGTGCCCAAGTCATTTTTAAACTCATCACCACTCCATGTCACATCAACACTATCTGACGTATTCTCAACCGCTGTGGCTGTGACAATTGGGTTAGTCCAAATCGCACCGTGATAGGTTGTTGCTGATACTACTGGATCAGAGGTAATCGTTGAGACGCCATCGGTTGCAACAACTTTCACGTAATACAACTCACCCAAGTCTAAATCTGGAAGTGCTGTGCTATTTGGCGCAGCTCCATCAACAGTTGCATCTGGCGTTCCACCAAAGATTCCGTCTTTTGAGGCATAAATTTTATATACCACATTACCGACATCAGACGCTGCATTCTCCCATGACACATCCAAACTACCGACTGTGTTTGTTGTCGCAGTAACTGATGCACGCACATCTTCCCAAACTAACGGTTGATTCGCTGTTTGCGATACAGGAACAGAACTCACATCAGGACTCACAGCATCCGTTGCCGCATCGTGCGCTGTGATAACAATGTTTCTCACCGTCGCACCTTCTGCCAAGTTTACAATATCAAAACTCGTTGCAGTGCCATCAAACTCTGAAACAGTTTCATCACTCTCACCTACCGTATAGGTTAAGACATAAGAAATCGGCGTGAACGAAGATTGAGCCTCACCACCCCATTCTAAATGGATGCTAGTTGATGAACCTT
Source organism: Legionellales bacterium UBA7366 (assembly GCA_002469885.1). Lineage (GTDB taxonomy): Bacteria > Pseudomonadota > Gammaproteobacteria > UBA7366 > UBA7366 > UBA7366. The sequence continues at coordinate 20,128 of DKOI01000095.1, forward strand.
CAACCGTGCTCGCGGTTACCGATGTAGTGTCAAGCGCAGGCCAACGTAAAGCATAGTTCGTATGAACTAACACTGTCTCTGCAATAACATGATATGGGACACCATCTTGGTTATCGACAGTTGCTGTCACGCTAAAGCTCACATCAGCATCTTGCGCTAACGCTGGCACTGAAACGCTATGCTCTGGCGCATTAATTACGATCGGCTCTTGCTGCTCACCTTTAACAGTGTAATCAACCGTGTAAGTCACATCACCCACATCGGAAGTCGCATCACTCCATGACAAATCGACTTGATCGGTTTTTCCGTCAACAACGACCGCTGTCACATCTGCCGCCCACGTCATGCCCGTGTGTGTTTGAACGAGATCAATCACGTTCGATTTCACATTAGGGCTAATCGTGTCACGCGCTTCGATGTAAAGATCAGTCACGCTATTCACACCATACTTAAGCGTGAGTGGGTAAGAACCTGAAGCAACCTCAACACCAGGCTGCTCCACACCGTCAACAGTGTAATGCAATACATACCCTAATGAATCAACGCCAACTTCTGTTGTCGCATTATCATCCCAAGTCACACGCACTTGGTTCGTGGTATTTTCAATTGCAGTAGCAACAACTGTTGCACTAGAACCCCAAACAAGTTGCGCATTCACTTTCGTATCCACCACATTCGAACTCACAGGCGAGCTCACACCATCAACTGCATCCACGTGCACATTGGTGATCGCTGTGTTTTGCGTTAAGCCTGAAACAGTGTACGGATTTTCTGTTAAATCAACTGGACCTTGATCTTCACCGTTAATTGAGTAATGCAATACGTAATGAACAGAAGTGCTCACCGTAGATTCAGCGCTCTCTTCCCATGAAACTACAATACTGTCTAAAGAATCAATCACAGGCGCAGCGGCCATTGGCTCTTCCCAAGCCCAACGCAATGAATAATTCGTATGAACAACAACAGGCTCTGAAACAATTTGTGCAGACTCCCCATCTTGATCATCAACACTTGCAGTCACTGTAAACGTGACATCAGCATCTTGCGCTAAATCATTCACTGGCTGACCTAATGCAGGTGAATCAACTGAAGGCAAGGTTACAGGCTGTTCATCATTCACTGTGTAAGTCACAGTGTAATGCACCACACCCACATCAGAGGTTGCGCCATCCCATGTTAAATTCACTTGATCCGTTTTACCCTGAACAACCTCAGCACTCACGCCTGCAGCCCAAGTAAAGCCTGCGTTAGTGCGTGCGTCAACGCGACCAAAAATAGGTTTACTGTCATGATCATCAACCGCTTCAACCTTAAACGTATACTGAACACCCGGCTCTAAGTTAGGAACAAGCTGACTCGTCGCAGAACTTGGTAACACTGCAACCTCATGATAGGTATCTTGAGTATCGGTTTTCAAATACGAAACAATATAGTTTAATGTCCAACCATCTTCTGTTGTGGCTGTGTTACCCCACGTCACTAACGCTGAGGTTGTTGAACTCTCAACTGGTGCCGCCATCACATTACGCGGTGAATCCCAAACAATACCTGTATAGGTTGTCACATCATCAGAAGTTTGCGAAACGGGTTCCGCCATTCTGCCATCAGACAATACGTCGGAGGCAGTCACTGTGACGCTATAGGCTTTAGAAGGCTCTAAATTTTCACAAGTGAAACTCGTGTTAGTGCTAGAACATGTTGCACCTTCAGCCGTTTGATCAAGCACTGCTGTGTAAGTGATCGGTGTAGACGGCTCTGTTTTCTCAACCGCTGCATCTTCAGCCCAACTCGCTTCAATCTTTGTTGTATTAATAGGATTAAGGTTAATTGCATTTTCTTTCCATAAAATAAATGGGTCTGCAAAATCAACTTTCACTTTAATGATCTGAGGCGATCCTGGACCATATTGATTGTAATTATGATTCGTCGGATAGATGCGAACAAGGTAAGGCTCGTCTTGCGCATAATCTTGTGAGGCTTTGAAATGCAACGTGACATCTCCTCGGCCTTCTGTCTCACAACCATCACACGTGACATCACCTGGGAAGTCAGCGAAATTGGATTGGACACCATAATCACTGAAACCTGTGCGCGGGTAAATAAACATATCATCTGAATTAATCGCCGTACCATATTTATCACCGCGATCAAATGTAAAATCAGTAATCTTCACATCAGCTGAATCAGTATAACTTTTTACAACAATCTTATTGTAACGGAACCCTTGGTTCGCCCACGGCACAGGAGACGTAGTTTCATCATTTACAACAACATGCAAATTAACATTATATACCGGGCTTTCAGGATCTAAGTCTTGAACATCCGCTGCCACAGGCACATCTGCAAAACTGCTCACCGCACCGGTTGATGGTGTGCCGGCTAAAAGCCCCGTCGCATCATCGTATGTTAGATTAAAATTATCAGGAATATTATCACTGTGTACCGTCACTAACGCCGGATTGCTCACAGGCACATAATTCATGACGTTAATACTTGCAAGCTCACCCGCCATAATATTCACATCAATGGAGGTATCAGCAAACATTCTCATGAAAAACATAGGCGACATTGGCGCAGGCACTGGAACTAATACAGAACGCTGATCAGCGGTTGCCAACACTTGAGCCATGTGGACTGCAGGATTTGCTGCCCAAGAAACGAGGCTGCCCATTTTAACGGAACCGGGCATGCTGTAACCCGAATCGCTATAACTTCCATCCCAAAGATAAGAAGCCGTTAAACCAATGCGATTATCTGATGTTGTCCCATGACCTTCATTGCGACTCACATTCAAACCCAGCTCTAGCTGACTGTCATTCGTCGTTGGCACCAACCATAATAACTTCGCTTCATAAAGGTTATAAATTTCTCGGGCACTTGCTGAGAGATTTAACTTTAATCGATCAGTCAATAATTGCGATAAGGTAACACCCGCACCAAAACCTTGCGTATCATCGGCATCAATTTTATCGTATTTTTGGTCGTAGCGAACTTGATCGTAGTTCATCGTAATTTTAACATTACCTGTTTCCCACGGCACCAAACCAATACTAAAATCAAGCCCCTTACTTTTAGCGCCGGCAATGTGACGATAGTTAATGTACTCATCGCCGCCACTCATATAGTTTTTCGTGTCTAACTCTTCGCTGGTGGCTTTAGCATAATAAACACCAAGCTCTAAGTGTGTCACCATCCCTTCTTCGATCAGGTATTGATAGACGCCACCCACAGCATATTGAGGCACACGCTTTGATACGTTGCCTGAGTCGAAATTAAAATCTAATTTTTGCTGGAGTCGCTCAACTGTTAATTTAACGCGGTTTTGACTATTCAAAAAATGTGCCCACGTTATCCCAAAACGATTTTCATTCTCACCGTAATCAAGCTCAAAGGAAATGGCATTATCGTTGGTAATAGAATGCGTAAACTTGGCATTGACAACCACGCCAAACTCATCACTGTATTGCGTACTAACCGAAAGCGGTCCGGTCGCACCTAAGGCGTTACTGTTTAAGTTAAAGGTTTTATTCCCCATGTGACATGCGGGGTTTTGAGCAGCCAACGCATCATTAATATCGGCGTTACCTGTATTCATCATACAAGTATTCCCGTTAATATCATAACCATTGTTATCGTTATTGATACCATTAACAGAAGCGAATACTGTATATGGAGTTAGTAGTGCACACAACACGAAAGCCTTTAACTTTTTCATCGTCATCCTTAGCTAGTTTTTGTTAGTTGGCCTCGTACACAAGTACGAGTCTAATCGAGTGGTTTTCCTCGCTATCATTATTCTTCTTTCAATGCTTACATCAATGGAATTGAAATATTCATATTGATGTAGTTATTCAATGCTGTTGTACGCTCTGTATGCGCATCTTTTGAGCCTGGCTCATTCGGGTTAACAACTTCTGGCATATAGCCCCAGAAATCAACTCCGCCTTTCAAGCCAATTTTAACGCTCTTAGGTGCATTAATGCCCTGCCAATAATAATCAACACCAAGGCCTAATTTTGCACGGTAAGTGAATACGTTATCCGTGTTTTGCGCATTACTGTTTTTGTTTGTAACCGATAACGCATCTTGATTCGCATTAAAGCTGGTATGTGCATGTAATGCCTGTAATTCCACGTCAACAAACGAACCGAAGTGCTGCCCTGCTTTTGCAAGCAACTGAGCACCCAGCATCGGACCGAAGTAAGTGGATTTCACTTTACTGTAACCTGTCACATCAAAAGGCACTGAACCAATGGGTTGCGTGCCATCAACATCATAATTGTATTGCTGTTTAAAGTAGGTGAATGCAACACCCATGCGCGGATTAAACTGTAAGAATGAATTTATCGATTTCTCACCCGCCATCGCGACAGTTAGATCAACCAAGTCATAGGTTAACTTTGTTCTTTGATTGTTTAATGTCACATTATCTTCGTCATTCACAGGCTGTGCACTACCGCCATTAAGATTCCAAACAAAACCTTCCGTTCCGCCTAAATCTTTGGTTGTTTGACGTGATCCGTGCATATAACTGATATCTGTTAACACATGCAAACGATCACCAAATAAGCCCTTCAGGATATGGGTGTTTTCAAAATTATAATCAAAACTCAGCGTTGGCATCACACCATATTCATTTAAGTTATATTCTGTTGAGTCCGTTGTTGGGTATGGATTTGGAAAACTTGCCACACCTAAAGAAATTGGCAACATGAAATCAGGCAACTGAAGACGGTAATACGAGACACCAGGGGTGACTGAAAAGTGAGTAGCGGTATCGACTGGGGCTGCAATTGTCTCAACAGGCACATCAACCGGATCCGTTGTCACCTGCATAAAATTATCATTAGCGTTAGCAAGACGTTCCGCACCCGGCTGCGCCATTGGCACATCGGTTTGGGTATTTGTATCAAGACTCGCTAATTGGACTGAACTATCAAACGCACCTGCGCCCAACATCGCCGTTGTAGCAGCGTCAGCGTCCAACTTTTCTTTTTCTTCGCGCGCCTTCTCTTCTTGCATTTTATTGAAACGTTCTTGCTCACGTTCTTCACGTTGTTCTTGAACCGCTTTTTGATGTTCATCTATGCGTTTTTGCATTCTATTAGGAAGGTAAGCAAGCTGCGTGCCATCATCTAATTTGACCAAAACAGATTCTTCATCTTTTGGGGAATGAGGCCAACCTTCACCGGTGACCACTCGCGCGTATTTTGCAGCGTTGGCAATAGGTTGGGCTGTTACAGCAAACTCTGCTGAATCATCAGCGTTTTTTTCAAACAAAGGCGGAATGCTCGCCCAAATCACATTTGCAATTGCACCCGCTGAGAGGATGAATAGAAGCTTGCTCCTTGTTTTCATAAAAAACCCTTTTTTTCTGTTATCATTTTAAACAGCGCATCTCGCACATAGACGCTAGCGCAGTATAGCGAACATTGTATTCAAATTCAAAGTCTTCGTAATTGTTATCACTACACGGTTAGCGTGCCTTCTCTGGTTGTTGTTTTAGTTGTATCATATGACATATCGACATCTGCTGGGCCACCATCACCATTAACCCGATTTGCAGCTGCCCGTTTCACCGCTTCGTCTGTACGCGACGCTTGCGCCTTAGCACCACCAAACATCCTCATGAAACACGAAGATAGTGAAGGACAGCTTTTCGACTTAGGCTCTGCTTTGCGCTCAATGTCATACAACGGTTTCCCAACATCATCGCCACGTAAAATACGCAGCTCTACTGCGTGAATATCCTCAACCGACACAGTGCGATGCAGAGCATAGGAATTTCCAGATTCTACAACTTCATAATACTTCCTCACAAGCAACACCGCGCCCAAGAACGCCAAAGCCGGAATAAGCTTAGCCTGCTCTTGATACAAAAATGGCACGAAAGCCCATTGGCCATCACGAATAATGCTGACAGTTTCAGCATAGGTTTTAGGGTTAATTCCATTAATACCTGATTCTTGATTTTTAATAGTCTGAGCGGTAAAGGCATCCAGCATATCCTGCTCATATTTAGGAAAGAGGTGCCACATCAGAACAGGCAAAGATATTAACAAACTCACGCCAGCTACAAGCTCTAGCAATGACCATAGATTAACTGAGGACGTCACTTCAGGATAACGCACTTCAACAGCTTCACCCTCCTCATCCATAGAGTCACCTTGAATGGCCCAATGTCCATCATAGGCCCGCTTCAATGCATCTAACGCCTTGTGCTTAGGCACTTCACGATAGTACGCGTCCTTGGCAATTGTAACACCGCGCATAAAACAAAATACGGCTACAGCACCCACTATAACGCCATAAAATGCTGTCTCCGTAATATCCGCATAAACACCGAAATGAGCCATATAAGCTTTAGAGCAATACAACCTTCTATAAGCATCATTATCAGAATTATAAAGATCACTGGATAATTCATCCCGCATCTCTTGGCACAAGCTCGCTGCTGTTTCGGTAAATTCAATTAGTTGCTTGATAATATCAACAAAAGCCAAGCACGCCAAAACCCCTACCCCTATATACGCGGCAGATGTTTTTAATTTCAAATTCCAACGAGGATCAGCCACTGCTAGCGCAAGCGGTGCAAACACATAAGCTGAAAACGAATAAAGTGCCGCAGGATTATCTTCCAGCCAGCCATTCGTTAGTGTTGCAATCCAGGTTGATAAAATACCTAACGACACAGCGCCGCTTAAATACATCATAAAAGAATCTTTTGCGAGCAGCCAAGTCGAGCTATCTTTGAGTGGAACATCTGCTTTTTTGGCTGCATATAATCTTGCTGATTGAAGGGTGAGGTGCATGAAAAAAAGCCTGGCTATTTGATGAGTCAACTCCAAAAGGGACAAAAATAATTTCGGAATAAACTCTAGCCCCTTCAAAGACTTAGTAGGATAGAGAGTTTTCAGAAATAGATGGGTCCAGCCCTCATCCGCATACCATTCTAAAAATATATTTTGAGACGCTATCGAACGTTGAACATTATAAGTTTGATAAATGGCACCCATCAGGTGCTTTTGTGTTTCGCAGCTCTCGAAGAATTTTTTATAAACCTCTTCATACCTTGCTTTTTGCTCAGCTGTGGCATGATCCAATTTAATTCTCTGTTTCATAGGATGCGCAGCAAGGCCTGCAAGAAAACGGTGAAGGTAGGCTGTCACTTCATAAGTCCAGAGATCTGCTGTTAACTTTTCTCCATTTCGAAGCGCAGCTTCTAGGGGATGTTTTTTTATGTCTGCAGGGCTCATATCAGGAAGGAGCTTAAAGCTTCCTTCTACTTCCCCTGATTTTAGCTCACCTTGCTCAAAATCAGGCTCCTGGCCTTTTTTTTCGGCACTTATTAGCAGCGGAGCTTCATTGTCTTTCGCTTGCGCGGTAGAACTACTGGAATTCGATCCATTGTTCAATTTAACTACCACAGACACCTTTCTTTCATTAGTCTTGGTGACCGTCTTCGCATCACTCCGACCTGCGCTTTGATTATTAAGAAATGGTTTGCCTAGCGCGCCTTCCTTATCTCTGCCCTGCATAAAATCATCCCCTTTATTATTTTTAATTGAGCGCACATGAAACACGCAGCTCTCTTTTTTCTCTATGGGCAGTATTGTACCGATTCATTTATGATGAAACCTTAAGGAAACCTTAAGGCGCGTACCGTTTTCTTACTTTATTAAAACAATATACGTATATGATGTTTCTGCAGCTGAGCTGAACAAATGAAGATATAACAAGAAGATGATACCCCCCTCTCCACTTATGAGCGTTGTTGAATAAATAAATATATAATCAAGATTCCCTCTCCCGTTTACGGGAGAGGGAAAAATTAACGAACCACTCTACTCAACATAAATAAAAAACAACTTTTCATCTATATCGAGTCACGGCCAACAAGACGTTATCAAATAATTAACCCAAAATACCTGGCGCTTGAATGCACAACTTCACTGGCCCAAAAGTACGGCGGTGAATTTCAGTCACGCCCAAAACACGCAAGGCTTCGCAATGTGCCTTTGTCGGGTAGCCTTTATGTTGTCTAAGCCCATAGCCAGGGTATTGCTCATCCAAAGTGTGCATTGTACGATCACGCGTCACTTTAGCTAATACAGACGCAGCGCTGATTGATTCTTCAGTTAAATCCCCTTTGACGATAGCTTGCGCAGGGTAAGGCACATCCGGCGTCTTGTTACCATCAACCAGAACTAAACTAGGTGACACGGTTAATGAAAGGACAGCTCGGCGCATAGCCAAAAGACTGGCTTGCAAAATATTAATCTCATCAATTTCTTGAACACTGGCCTCAGCAATCGCATAAGAACTCGCATTCGCAATAATGAGATCAAATAATTCATTTCGTTTCTTTTCAGTGAGTTTTTTTGAATCTGTTAAACCGACAATACCGTGATTGACCGGTAAAATGACGGCAGCTGCAACAACAGGACCTGCTAGTGGTCCACGTCCAGCTTCATCTACTCCAGCGATGATTTCCATATTTCCTCCATGTGTTTTACGCGATCTTATTATTTAAGCACTTCTAACGCCGCACGCTCTGAGGCGCTTTGTGCAAGCATAGCATGTAATCGATCAAATTCGTCTAATAAAGTTGATGATGATTCATTAATTAATGCCAAAACGGATGAACTAAGCGATTCAGGTGAGACCTCATCCTGAATAAACTCTGGCACAAGCTTGCGCCCTGCTAATATATTTGGCAATGCGATGAAAGGTGTTTTAACCAATCGTTTCGCAACAGCAAACGTCAATGCACTCATTCGATAAGCCACAACCATTGGACATTTCAACAACATTGCCTCCAAGGTTGCGGTGCCAGATGCAAGCAACGCACAATCAGCCGCTGCCATTGCTTCACGCGATTTCCCCACGAGAAATTTGACTGGGAGATCTGGCGCGCTGTTCTGCTGACATTTTTCAATCAAAACCCGATGCGCTTCATTAATCACTGGCGCAACAAAGCGAATCGACGAATTTTGTGCGTGACATAACTTGGCGGCTTTAAAAAATGGTTCTGCCAAGAGAGCTAATTCACTCGAACGACTACCTGGCATGATCGCCACCACGGTATCTTCCTCGCCAAAACCCAGGGCCTGTTTCGCAAAAACCTTATTCACACTCGGTGAAATAGCATCCGCTAAAGGATGACCGACAAAACAACACGGCACACTGTGGTCTTCATAAATTTTTGTTTCAAAAGGAAATAAGGTCAGCATCTTGTCGACGGCTTTGCCGATTTTATGAATGCGGTTCTTCCGCCAAGCCCACACTGAGGGACTGACATAATGCACTGTCTTCACCCCTGCTTTCTTCAAACGTAGTTCTAAACCAATATTAAAGGCAGGCGCATCAATACCCACAAAAACATCAACAGGGTTTTTAGCAAAATGCGTAAGCAATGCTTTTCGCATGTGTAAAATTTCAGGCAATCGCTTTAAGGGCTCACTAATACCCATCACAGAAAGACGCTCTAATGAAAATAAACTCTCACACCCTAGGGCTTTCATCTTTTCACCGCCGATGCCTTCGAATACCGCATCAGGGTGAATTTTTTTGATCGCCGCGATTAAACCCGCACCTAAAATATCGCCAGAAGCTTCACCCGCAACAATTCCAATACGGATCATCGAATAATTCCAGGTTTAGACGGGCCTTTAAGAAAATCAACCAAGGTTTGAATATACTTACTTTCTGAGGCTAATGGCTCAATCTCAAGAAGCGCCTTCTCTAAGGACAAATCACTGCGAAATAGTGATTTATACGCACGCTTTAACAACGATACATCATCACTCGAAAAACCATGACGTTGCAAGCCTACTGAATTCAACCCATAAGGTTTTGCATAATAATCTGAAACGCGAACAAACGGAGGAATGTCTTTTATCACAACTGAACTGCCACACAGAAAACTGTATTGACCTAAACGTATAAATTGACCAACAACCGCAAAGCCGCCAAGAATCACATGATCGTCTACAATCACATGCCCTGCCAACGACGCATTGTTTGAAAACACAGTATGATTTCCAACAATACAATCATGCGCCAAATGCACATAAGCCATAAACAAATTATCATTGCCGACGCGTGTAACACCGCCACCTTGCGTTGTGCCACGATTAAAGGTGCAAAACTCACGGATAATATTATTGTTGCCGACTTCAAGTCGCGTCATCTCGCCTGCAAACTTTTTATCTTGCGGCATAGCACCGATTGATGCGAATTGAAAAATTTGATTATTTTCGCCAATAGTTGTTGGACCTTCGATAACGACATGAGGACCAATCACGGTGCCTGCACCAATTTCAACATTTGCACCAATCACACTAAATGGACCGATTTGTACAGTCTCATGAATCTTGGCGCCGGGATCTATCACAGCACGAGCATCAATCATTAAGCCTTCTCCGCTTCACTCTTATAACACATTAACTCAGCAGAACAGGCTAACTCGCCATCAACTGTTGCTGTGCCTGAAATTTGCCAAATAGGACCTTTAGCTTTCTTCATTTCAACGGATAATTGCAATTGATCACCGGGTGTTACAACTCGCTTGAATCGTGCTTTGTTCACGCCGGCCAAATAATACAGTACACCATCTGCTGGCGTTGTTTCAGTAGACTTATAAGCCAGTACGCCGCCTGCTTGCGCTAAGGCTTCAATCATCAACACACCTGGCATGACAGGCTGGCCCGGGAAATGGCCATTAAAAAAATCTTCATTGATAGTCACATTTTTGATAGCCACTAACGATTCGCCACTATTAAATTCGATCACGCGGTCAATTAACAAAAAAGGATAGCGGTGCGGCAAATATTTTAAAACCTCTTGCACATCCATAATTATTTTAGTCATTTTCTTTATCCTCTATCAATTGCTCAACGCGCTTTTCCAAAGCACGCACACGTTTTGCTACTTTATCCATCTGCTGAAAGCGAATAACACTTTTGTGCCAATCACGATTAGCTTGCAATCCTGTGCCCGATGAATATACGCCAGATTTTTTAATTGAATTTGTCACCATACTCATACCCGTTAACATAACGTGATCTGCAATATTAATATGGCCCGCAATGCCTGTGCCACCGCCTATCGAACAATGCTTGCCTATCGTAGTGCTACCAGCAATGCCGACACAACCGGCAATTGCGGTATATTCGCCTAGCTTAACGTTATGGGCAATTTGAATCAGATTATCGAGAATTACGCCTTTGCCAATCACAGTATCTTCCAAGGCACCTCGGTCAATTACCGTGTTAGCTCCAATCTCAACATCGTCACCAATAATCACCGTGCCAAGCTGAGGCACTTTATACCAAGCCTCGCCTTCTTTGGTGTATCCGAAGCCATCGCTACCAATCACCGCGCCATTAAAAATAATCACGCGCTTGCCAATGACCACAGAGTGGTTCACCGTGACATTCGCATGAAAATAAGAACCTGCATCGATGGAGACGCGATCGCCAACGACGCACCCTGGGCCAATCACAACGTTTTCACCCAAGATAACATCTTTGCCAATCACTGCATTGGGTCCAATTTTGGCCGTTGCATCGATCTTGCAATTTTCACCCACAACCGCACTAGCATGAACACCATCATTAATGGCATTTTCATACGCAAAGCCTTCCGCAATTTTTGCATAGGCTAAACGGGGTTGATCTGAAATTAATGCGTTTGTAGAACACAAATCGACATCGCTTTGACGGAGGATAATGACTGAGGCTTTGCTTGTAGACAAAAGATCTGCAGCAATATCACCCTCGTAAAAAGATAATTGACCAGGGCCTGCTGCTGTTAAACTTGCAAGACTTTCTATGATGCAATCACCATCGCCTTGAAAAGTTAATGACAACGATTTTGAAAGTTCTTGTAGGGTAACCGCCATAATAACAAAAAGGCGACCGGTTTATCCCGCTCGCCTTTATCTCCTAAAATTAGAATAGATTATGAATTATTGAAAGCTGCTAACACGTCGTTAGTGATATCCAAGGTTGGATCAGCGAATGCAACTGCTTGACTGTCTAATACAACATCATAACCTTTGTCTTTAGCTAAACGTGTAATCACGCCATTTAGATCTTCAAACACATCTTTCATAAAGCCTGTTTGTGCTTGATTAAATTCTGTTTGCAAGGTGTTTGCTTCTTGCAAGAAATCAGCTCTTTCTTTAGCAATTTTTTCTTGCGCAGCTTTAATACCACCTTCTTCCATGATTGTTGCGTTTTTATTCAAATCAGCAACTTCTTCTTGAACTGTTTGTTGAACTTGAGCCAACTCATCTTGACGAGGTTGAAATTCATCTTTCAATTTTTGATTGATTTCTGCCACTTTAGGCGCTTCTTGTAAAATGCGCTGAACGTGCACAACCGCGATTTTTTGGGTGCTTTGAGCAAAAGAAACACTCACGCTTGCAGCCGATATAACTAATACTGAGACAAAAGCAACTAACTTCTTCATTTCATTCTCCATGTACAACACATTAATTAAACAATTCAATCAAAATAGACACCTAGTATCGCACTTTTAAAAACTTGTGCCAATAGAAAAGTCAAAATTTTGAAGCCTATCAGAGTCATTTGGATTCAGCGCCCAGGCATAACTAAAGTTTATCGGCCCCATTGGCGACAGCCAATCAATTTCAAAACCCGCACCGAAACGAACCTTACGGAAGTTAACGCCACCCTCACTCGAAGCTGAGTAAGTGCTATACACTGTTCCAGCATCGACAAAGGCCATTGTTCGCACACTATCAGGGTTTAACGGACTTGGGAAAATCCAAGCCAAAGTGCCCGAGAGAGTAAAGTTTCCGCCTTTTGGATCACCGTTAGAATCAAGAGGCCCCAAAGTATTACCTTCGTAACCGCGCACAGAGCCAGGACCACCGGCATAATAGTTTGCAAAGAACGGCAATTCACTGGCTTTAAGGAAAGAATCACCAAAACCAACTGACGCTTTTGCCGTTAAAATGTTGTGTTCAGTGACAGGCTGGAAAACAACGTTATTGTAAGCCAACTTATAATAACCAATAGATTGGCTGTCTGCAGGTAAAAACACGCTGCTGCCGATAGATTGGCGAAACCCCTTTGTTGGGAACACAGCACGGTTCAACCCGTTGTATGTCCAACCCGCGTCTAAGTGAACGTTATGAAATGCACGCCCAAAATCATCGACAAATTTTTCCACTTCATCTGACGGCGTTGTCGACATTTCCACTTCATCTGACGGCGTTGTCG
>DKOI01000062.1:0-40032 GCA_002469885.1 Legionellales bacterium UBA7366
ACTTTCGGGCAGAAAGCCTTGGCACCTCAGCTATTCATACGGTCGCGCATTACAAGCACCCGCATTAAAAGCATGGCTAGGTGAAACTGCGAACACTGAAGCGACACAAGCCGCATTATTAAAACGCGCCATACTCAATAGCGCCGCTGCAAATGGTGAATACTCACCTGAGCTAGAAAAATCAACGGATGTAACTGCATAGTCTTCACCGTGACCACCAATGCTGATGGGCGTTTCTATATAACGTTATGCCCTCAGCAATATCAATCTCACCTACTATAGCCGTATTTAACATTAATACCCCCATAGCTTGATAACGTTTCGATACCGTTGGATGTGGGAAATGATAATGATTTCGATACCCTGTTGAAAACAACACAACAGATGGCGATACAGCCTCTAAAAACTGTTGGCTCGATGATGTATGACTGCCGTGATGAGGCGCAACTAACACATCAGCCTTCAGGTTAACGTTATGCTTAACTAAATAGCTTTCTGCTTCTTTTTCGATATCGCCTGTTAACAAGAATGTTTTATCTTTAGAGGTTATACGCATAACACAAGAGCTGTTATTCACGACGTATCGAGAGCGTTTTGGCGGGTAAATAACATCGAACACAACATCATCCCAAACCCAACGTTGTCCCGCATAGCAATGACTCACAATCGCATTGGAGCGATACCTTGGAATACTGGTTAATACACGCTCCACATTAAATGCCTGAAGCAAGGCCCGAGCGCCACCCGTATGATCCACGTGCCCGTGACTCAGCACCACCGTAGCAACATTACGTATATTGAAGTGACGCAAAAAGGGGATCAACACAGCATCACCCGCATTAAACGCACCCCCAAAAAAAGGCCCTGTATCAAACACTAATACGTGATGCGCCGTTCTCACAACTGTAGACAAGCCCTGCCCCACATCAAGCAAGCTGAAATCAACGCGACCTTGAGCAACCGGTGACACAGGAACAAACAAAACCAAAAGCCCAAGTGAAAAAATCACTTTTTGCCATGAACGCTTTGACAACAACATCCCAGCGCTTGAGGCAATTAATAAGCCAAAAACCCATCCCGTATTAACACTCACAAACATACTCGCAAAAGGCATACCTGAAAAAAACTGTAATGCAATCCACAGCATCTCTATTACAGCCTCAGAAAGTTGAAATATATAATTTGAAAAAACGGGGAATAGTAAGCTCGATATCACACCTAGAAAACTAAGCGGCACAACAACAAACCCAAGCACTGGCACTGCAAACAAATTAACAATCGGTGAAACCAAAGAGACCTGCCCAAAAAATAGGAGACACAAAGGAAACAAACCTATTGTTAAGCCCCATTGAATTCTCATCCATTTAATAAGCCAATGAGCCGTCTTAGAGCTTATCATTAAAATCATAATAGCAACCGCAACAAATGACAACCAAAACCCCGGCAACATAACAGTCAATGGATTAATCAAAAGCACGATCCATAAAGACAGACAGTAAGCTGTCCATTTTGACAAATTAACGCCCCATCCAGAAGACAGCATAAAAACAAACAACATGACTAACGCTCTCTGCTCGGGAACACCAAACCCTGTCAAGATGCTGTAAATCAACGCGATCAACAAGGTGCCCACCGTAGCAAAACGACAAGCGGGAACCCGCAGACAAAGAAACGAGGAGAGCTTAAAAAGCCACGTAAGGAGAGCGTAAGCGGCGCCAGCAATCAACCCAACATGCAATCCTGAAATTGACATCAAATGGCTCGTGCCGGTTACTCTAAACAGTCGCCAATCTTGCTGAGAGATATCATCTCGGACTCCCAACGTGAGCGCCCGCATAATATCACCATGCTTCGTAGAGCTTAATCGTTCCTTAAGAAAATCATTTGCATACTCACGAAATTGCAAAACTGGAAATTTCCCTGTTTGCCCCATATGTGTAGCCGTTTTCGTTTTAGTGATATACCCGGTGGCATTAACATGCTTGGCTACTGACATTTTTTCGACATCGATACTGCCTGGGTTGGCAAATCCTCTGGGTTTTTTAAGCTTCACTTCAAAAACCCACCGCTGACCAACATTAACCTGCTTGAAGTCATCATACCAAGCCAGTTTTAGCAATAGATTAACCGGGTTACCATTCACACCTTCAACTTGAAAATGAAATTTTTCAACCTTGTTTTGAATCATAGGAATAGAAGAAACAATGCCTGTAATTTTAACCTTTTTATATTGAAACTTACCAACCTCAAGAGAGTGATCATAGTAATGAAGATTAAGAAGCACCCATACTAAACCGAAAATTATACATAAAACGGGCCTAAAAAACCGGTGCATAAGCGCAAGCACAAAAGTTAAAACAACAAAAAAAGCCAGCTCCCCCGAACTGGGAAGCGTAGGAAAAAAAAGCACGGCGCAAACACCGAGCAAAAAGCAAATACTGCTTAGTCGCATCTATGCTCCTTGATAAGGGATTGAAAATGTTAGGGGGATTACGTATAGTACAGAAGAGTGCTGAAATTAAGGATTATTATATCAATCACTTACACAAAAGTCTAGCTGCTAGAAAAAGCGGCTGGAAACAGAAATTGCTTAAGTTAATTCCAAGCAGAGACCGCATAGAAAACCACGCAATTTGTAAACGGTGCTCGCCACTCCTAAACAAATCTCCAAATTATTGGCATCTTAATGAAGCTTCAGTCTGTAGAGCTGTCGCCATTGGTTTATTTTGCGCCTTTATTGTCATTCCTTTCCAAACAATCACCGCCATTATTTTAGCCATAATTTTCAGATCAAACTTACCACTTTCTGTGAGCATTATCTGGATAAATAACCCTCTGACAATCACGCCTATCTATTATCTATGCTACTTAGTTGGCGCCACAGTGCTCCGCGTCCCGATGATAAAAAACATTCATTTCAACAATATTGCCAGTGATCTTCACGCCCTGTGGCAACCATTTTTACTGGGCACTTTTCTGTGCGGATTAGTCGCCTGCGTACTTGGATATTTATGCGCACGACTGTGCTGGATTCTTTTCAAGCGCTAAAAGGTAATCTTGGATAGCACTTTAACGCCGCCGAATCCACAGACATTAATGACGCGGCTGCAATTATTAACTTAGCCCTCAAACAACTTTCCATTCTCAACGTGATACACTCTGCCTGTTTTTTTCGCCATATCCAGATCATGCGTGACCATAACAAAACTGGTATTGAATGTCGCTTGGAGCTCCAGCATAACATCAAACACCTTAGCCGCAGTTTTCTTGTCTAAGTTACCCGTTGGCTCATCAGCCAATACGCAGTTTGGTTCCGTGACTAACGCTCTTGCAATAGCTGTTCGCTGACGTTCGCCACCTGACATTTCAGCGATACGGTGTTTTAATCGTTCTGACAATCCAACCTGTACCAATACGCTCTCAGCCTTTTCTCTGGCTTGCCTCGGCTTCATCCCACCGATAAGCAAAGGCATTGCAACATTTTCCATTGCGGAAAATTCCGGCAACAAATGATGGAATTGATAAACAAACCCTAAGGTCTTATTTCGCAATCGACTAAGAGCGGCCTGAGAATGTTTTGCAATAAACTCGCCATTCCACAGAACATCGCCAGAGCTTGGTTTATCTAATCCGCCAAGCAAATGTAATAATGTACTTTTTCCTGAGCCAGATTGCCCAACAACCGATACCAACTCACCAGGCTTCACATAGAAATTTATCTTTTCGAACACATCAACATGAATAATTTTTTCGTGATAGGACTTCGATAGATCTCTACATTCTATAACATTACTCATAACGCAAAGCCTCCGCAGGTTGAGTACGTGAAGCTCTAAACGCAGGATATAACGTTGCTACCAAACTCATTAAGAATGCAAACGAACAAACCTTAACAATATCATTCGACTGAAATTCATACGGCAAGTAGTCAATAATATAAACGCTCGATGAGATTAATTGAATATGAAACACGTTCTGAATAAACTGCGCGACGGAATTAATATTCATCGTTAACGCCACCCCTCCTATCAATCCAATGAGCAAGGCAAACGTCCCGACTAATGCGCCCTGCACGATAAAGATAAACATAATTGTCTTAGGGGTCACGCCAAGCGTACGCAAGATTGCAATGTCTGCTGATTTTTCATTTACGATCATCACGAGGCTAGACACGAGATTAAATGCCGCAACCGCAATAATCATCATCAGAATCACGAACATCATGTTTTTCTCAAGAGCAATGGCGTTAAAGTAAGCGCCCAATTGCCTGGTCCAATTGTTGATAGCGTATTGCCGATTTAAATGATCATTCAAATCTAATGAAAATTGATTAGCCTGAAACACATCATGGATTTTAAGTCGCAAGCCTGAAATGCCATCGCCATACTGATACAAAACCTGCGCATCACGTAAATTAATGAAAGCATAAGCACTGTCCATGCCCATGCCATCACCGGCATGAAACACGCCGACAACAGTAAAACGTTTAATCCGAGGCACAACGCCAACAGGCGTCACTGACATTTGAGGTGTTGTCACAACGACCTTGTCGCCCATTCGGACTCCTAGACTCATCGCAAGGGATCTGCCTAGCACTATGCCAAAACGCGTTTTGTCTAATTCAGCGAAGCTGCCCACAGCCATCTTGGTATCAATATCGGAAACGTTTTTTTGTAATGTGGGATCAATTCCCGTGACTTGCACTGGCATCACACCACCATCGTTACTCAACAATGCTTGGCCATCGGCATAAGGTGCCACACCCAACACGCCAGGAAAAGAGTCAACTCGCTCCGATACCTTCTCCCAGTCCTTCAAAGGACCATACAAATTGTTTACGGTAACTTCAGAAACCATGGAAAATACTGTTTTCTTAATCTGCTCATCAAAACCGTTCATTACGGACAATACGGTAATTAAAACAGCTATTCCCAATGCAATGCCGAGCGTTGAAATACCTGAGACAAATGATATAAAACCATTACGGCGTTTTGCCCGCGTATAACGCAGACCTATGTATAGGGCGAGAGGATGATACATAGAAATCCTTTTAGTAATGATTATATTGTGACAACTATTCGCTCAATATTCAAATGATTAAATGGCTGGCCTGGCATCAGAAAACAGCGTGAAAAAGTTATCCGTCGTTGCTTTAGCGATCTCTTCATACGTCACACCTCGAAGCTCGGCCATATAGTCGGCTACGTAGCGCACATAAGCTGGCTCATTCGTTTTACCGCGATGCGGCATTGGCGCAAGATACGGCGAATCGGTTTCAATTAACAAACGATCCATTGGAACACGTTTGGCAATATCGCGCAGATCGCCAGCATTTTTGAATGTGACGATACCTGAAATTGAAATATAAAAACCAAGCTCTAAGGCCTTTTCTGCCATATCCCAATCTTCAGTAAAGCAATGCATAACGCCACGACATTTGTCTGCATTTTCCTCACGCATAATATCAATCGTATCGTTGCGTGCATGGCGGGTGTGAATAATTAGCGGCTTATTCACCTCAACAGCCGCGCGGATATGCCGTTTAAAGGATTCCTGCTGATCACCCCTACCTTCATCGCCTTCTAAGCGGTAGTAATCCAAGCCTGTCTCACCGATTGCCACCACCTTGTCTTGCAAGGCGAGCTTTACCAATTCTTCAGTTTCAGGGACCTTCATTTCAGTATCATTTGGATGCACACCCACAGACAGTGAAATATCTGGATGCCCGCTAGCGATACGTTCTAACTCAGGGAATTCAGACAACTCAACACAGACAGATAAAAAGTGACTTACACCATTATCGCGCGCTGCTAATAACGCTTTAGATAGATCACCATCATGCGCAGTTAAATCGAGTCTATCTAAATGGCAATGCGAATCAACAATCATGCAACTTTCCTCTTAACTAACGTTATCTCACTTAACTCAATCATGATATCTTCCAGCAACAACTGGGGATTTAAATTCAACCCTGCCAAAACATCGCGTTTAGCCTTTAACACTTTGTCATAGAACAAATAGAGACGTGTTAACGGGATGGTTTTCGCAATTGATTGCATTGACTGTAAACCATCTTGATTGAACGCATGTGCATCATCACCACAAGACTGCATTTGAACTATATCGATTGAAAATGCGACCAAGAAATCCAAGGTGTTAACCAGCGGTTGCTTTTGCAGATCTGCAGCTAACGTTAAAGGACTTATTTTACGCGTAATGACTGCATGTAATCCTTCAAAAAAACGTTGGCGCGACTCCATTAAACCATCATTAGCCATGACTAAAGCCGCTAAAGGTGCGCCTCCGGCTAAGTGTAACAATTGGTTAGCATTTTGCTTACCCGCCAACATTGCTTCCAACCAATCCACAGAATCTTTAGAAAACGTTGCAGGGAAATTAACATTCTGACAGCGACTGCGAACCGTTGCTGGCAACAGTGAAGTGTAATCGGAGACCAGTAGGAACAAAGTCTTACCTGAAGGTTCTTCCAGCGTTTTTAACAACGCATTTGCAGACGCTGCATTCATCCGCTCTGCTTGCTTAACAATGACAATTTTATAGCCACCTAATTGAGGGGACTTAGACGCCCAATCAACAACAGCTCGAACACGGTCAATCTTAATTATGCCCGATACACCCTCACCTTCGACCAGCTGAATATCAGGATGGTTCCCAACACTCGATAAATGGCATGAGGAACATTTACCACAAGCATGCTGCCCCGCTTTATGCGTACATTGTAAAAAATTGGCGAATGCCAAAGCGAAATGAAATTTACCTAATTCTTTGTGACCCGATAAAATTAAAGCATGAGGCAAACGCTGATGCTCTGTTAGAAAACGCCATTGAGAATGTTGCCACGGAAATATTTCATTACTCTTAATCATTATGTTCTTCTATAATTTTTCGGAGGCCTGTTTTGAGCTGGCTTTCGACTTTTTCAATGCTCAAGCTAGCATCAATAATGTGATAACGTTTTGGATCGCGGTTTGCACGCTCCAGATAGCTGTTACGCACCTTTTCAAAAAAGGCCGCTTGCTCAGACTCAATACGATCAGGCTTGCTGCGTCCATTGGCTCTCGTTAACGCAATATCGACAGGTGCATCCAGCAAAAAAACATAATCGGGTGTTAAATCACCTTGCGTCCATTTTGCGAGTGATTCAATTCGATCAACAGCAATGCCGCGACCCCCACCTTGATAGGCGTAACTCGCATCGGTAAACCTGTCACACAAAACCCAATGGCCTTGAGATAAATTCGGTTCAATTAAGTTTGCGATATGCTGGGCACGTGCAGCAAACATTAAAAGTAATTCTGCATCGCGGGCCATGATTTCATCGTGATGAGCAAGAAGAAGTTTACGAATTTTTTCGGCTATTTCAGTTCCGCCAGGCTCACGAGTCACCGCAAGATTGACGCCATATTGCAATAATTGGTTATGCAAAAAATCCATTGCTGTGGTTTTACCCACGCCTTCGATACCTTCGACCGTTATAAACTGTCCACGATTCATACGAAATCCTCTTAAAGCAACTGAATAGTCATTCTAACAGGCCGAAAAGAAAAGATAAAAGCCTAATCCAGCTGAGAGAAAATCAAACTTGCGTTTGTACCGCCAAATCCAAATGAGTTGCTCAATGCAACTTTGATTTGACGCTCTTGAGCCGTATGAGCAACATAATTCAAATCACACCCTTCATCAGGATTGTCTAAATTAATGGTAGGAGGAGCAAGTTGGTCGCGAATTGCCAAGACGCAAAATACAGCCTCAACCGCGCCAGCTGCACCCAAAAGGTGTCCGATCATGGATTTAGTTGAACTCATTGCAATTTTGTCTTTGGTTGAAGCAAACACTTGCTTAACCGCATTCGATTCATTGACGTCACCAACCGGTGTTGATGTTCCGTGAGCGTTGACGTAATCAACCGCGTCAGAGTTTAATCCGCCATCGTTTAACGCATTACGCATAGAAAACTGTGCGCCTTCAGGGCTAGGCATGGTCATGTGGAACGCATCTGCGCTCATGCCAAAACCGCTAAGCTCCGCATAAATTGTTGCACCACGCGCTTTTGCATGTTCATAACTTTCTAGCATCATCATGCCAGCACCATCGCCTAAAACAAATCCGTCACGGTTTTTATCCCAAGGACGACTGGCACTTTCAGGATCATCATTGCGGGTTGATAATGCACGCATTGCACTAAAACCTGAAAGCCCCAACTCACTGGTTGCCATTTCCGAACCACCACACAACATGACATCGGCATCACCGTAAGCAATAGTGCGTGCGGCTAAACCAATGTTGTGTGTACCTGTTGTACAGGCAGTAACAACAGAAATGTTGGGCCCTTTAAAGCCGTGCTTAATAGAAAGGTTTCCGGCAAGCATATTAATAATAGTTGCTGGTATAAAGAAAGGTGACACTTTTCGTGGACCACCCTTAGTGTAGAGATCTCGACATTTTTCGATCATCGGCAAACCACCGATACCCGAACCTGCCGCGATACCTATGCGATGCGCGTTCTCTTCTGTGACCTCAATACCAGAGTCTGCGATAGCTTGCGCTGCCGCACCCATGCCGTATTGAATGAAAACATCAGATTTACGCGCGTCTTTAACTGACATGTAAGGTGTGACATCAAAGTCTTTAACGCTAGCACTAATCTGGGAGGCTATTGCAGATGCATCAAATGCATCTACAGCTCGCACACCACTCTTGCCTGCTTTAATAGCAGACCAAGAATCTTGTACATTATTACCAACTGGTGTTACAAGACCTAAACCCGTAACAACAACACGTTTCTTCGTCAATCTCTCAACCTCACATGCATTAAAATCTAAAATCGACTATTTATGTGAATCCACATAAGTGACAGCATCAGCAATCGTTTTGATTTTTTCAGCATCTTCGTCAGGAATCTCTGTTTCAAACTCTTCTTCAAGAGCCATCACTAATTCAACTGTATCGAGAGAATCAGCGCCTAAATCATCAACGAAAGATGATGTAGCATTTACTTTCTCTTTTTCAACGCCTAATTGTTGAACAACAATATCGATAACCCTATCTTGTACATTACTCATTTTCCTAACGTCCTCTCCAAAAAGTATTCAGTTTACTGCGCTTTTCAAGCGCAAAATTGCAATGCTTACTGTACCACAATCTGAGATTGCGGCACAAACCTCTTTTCCCAATATTAATCAGCACCTTGGGAAATATATTCAGTTTTTTTTTGGCTATTAAGCCATAAACATGCCGCCATTCACATGCAAGGTCTGACCTGTCACGTATGAAGCCATATCGCTGCACAAAAAAACCACTGATTTTGCGATTTCTTCAGGCTGACCTAGACGCTGCATAGGTATCACATTGAGCAACGCCTCTTTCTGCGCATCCGGCAAACCACGCGTCATATCCGTATCAATAAAGCCCGGCGCAACTGCATTAACTGTCACACCACGCGTAGCAATTTCTTGCGCGAGGGATTTAGTCATCCCGATGACGCCCGCTTTTGCTGCCGCATAATTCACTTGACCTGCGTTACCCGTGCAACCCACAACGGATGTGATATTAACGATTCGACCGAATCGCGCTTTAATCATAGGACGCAGACACGCTTTACTCAAACGAAACACTGAACTGAGATTGGTATGAATCACAGCATTCCACTCATCATCCTTCATGCGCATCATTAAATTGTCGCGCGTAATGCCCGCGTTGTTAATTAACAACTCAATTGGACCTGCTTTTTCTTTGATTGTGTTTATGACACTTGCAACTGATTCATCATCACAAACATCTAACATTAAACCCTCACCACTTAAATTGTTTTCAGACATATAAGTAGATATATTTTTTGCGCCTTGCTCGCTCGTTGCCGTTCCAAAAACTTTGACACCTTGCATTGCTAATTGTTTAGCAATTTCAGCACCAATGCCACGACTCGCACCCGTAACTAAAGCGACTTTACCGTCTAAATTCATCGCGAAACCTCTTGTTGCGTCAACGTATCAATAGATTGTGACAAAGTATCGAGGTCACAAATACTTGTCAACTGAAGATTACGATCAATTCTTTTGTTAAGCCCGGTAAGCACCTTGCCAGGACCACATTCAATAACAGTGCTAACATTATGGCTGGTAAAATATTTTATGGTATTGGTCCACTGAACAGGTGAAACCAATTGTCGAAGCAATGCATCTCGAATAGCATCAGGATCTTCCAACACCGAAACATCAACATTGTTTACAACAGATATACTGGGTACGCTCACCTCAACACCGTCTAAAACTGCTTTTAAACGTTCTGCTGCAGGCTTCATCAGCAATGAATGGGATGGCACGCTCACTGGTAACTGCTTCGCCAATTTTGCGCCTTTACTTTTTGCAACATCTAATACTCGCTTCACAGCTGCGATTGTTCCTGCGATAACGACTTGTCCTGGCGAATTAAAATTTGCTGGCGTCAATACATCACCTTCAGCCATCTCAAGACAAAGCTCTGCAACCGCTTCATTATCTAAACCAATAATAGCTGCCAGCGCACCTTCGCCCTCAGGCACAGCGTCTTGCATAAACTCACCGCGACGAGAAACAACATTTAATCCATCAGAGAAATTTATCGCACCTGCACACACCAAAGCAGAATACTCACCCAAACTATGTCCAGCCATCAAGCCTGGCTTGATCTCGGTTTTTGACTGGAATGCTCGCCACATTGCAACACTCGCTGTCAGTAATGCGGGCTGGGTGAATTGAGTTTGGTTTAATTGCTCATTAGGATTACTCAAACACAGTGCCGCCATATCATAACCCAACACATCACCGGCTTCTGCAAACGTGTCGCTAACAACAGTGAAAGATTCGACCATGTCACTTAACATGCCGACGTGCTGTGAACCCTGCCCCGGAAATACAAACCCTAATGTTTTCATAAAAACCCTTTATTAATATTTAACTAATGCAGAACCCCAGCTCAAACCGCCACCAAAACCTTCCATCAACAAAAGGTCCCCGCGCTTAATTTTTCCTTCACGAATATAAGAATCTAGAGCTAACGGAATTGAAGCGCTAGATGTATTACCATGCCGCGCTAACGTCATCGCAACATTATCCATGGACAAATTCAACTTTTTCGCCATGCCTTTTATAATGCGTAAATTTGCTTGGTGCGGTACAAGCCAATCAATTGCTTGTTTTTCGATATTGTTTGCCGATAAGGTTTCATCAAACAACTTACCCAAAGTATTCACCGCAACCTTGAAAAGAGAGCTTCCTTCCATTTTCATAAAAGGCGTTTCGTTTTGTTCGTCTCGCTCAGAACGCTTGCCTCTAGGCAAGTAAAGCATTCCTTCGTATTGCCCATCAGCGTGTAAATGTGTTGACATCACTCCCGGCTCATCAGACGCTGTCAATACAACACTGCCAGCTCCATCACCAAACAATATGCAAGTTGAACGATCAGTCCAATCCAACACGCGCGACATCACTTCACTGCCCACGACTAATGCATTTTTCACCATGCCGGTTTTAATGTATTGGTCCGCGATACTCATTGCATAAGAAAATCCAGCGCAAGCTGACGCATTCAAATCAAAGGCAATACAACCGCCTGCGCCCAATCGATTTTGTAACATAATCGCAGAACCGGGAAATTGTTTTGCCGGTGTCGTTGTCGCAACGATAATAAGCTCTACTTCATCAGGGTTAAGGCCCGCCTCTTCAAGCGCCTTAAGGCTTGCCTGTTCAGCCATGCTGGCAGATGTTTCACCTTCTGCTGCAATGCGTCGCTCACTTATCCCAGTGCGCGCAACAATCCATTCATCAGTCGTATCGACCATGGATTCTAGATCAGCGTTAGTAAGAATTTTTTCAGGGAGGTAAGAGCCGGTTCCGGCAATGCGTGCATACGTCATAATATTTCCTCTTAGCCTACGAATTATTTGCGCTCAACAGTGATGAAAGTTGAGCCTTAATCTTCTCTGGCACATTTTTTTCAACTTCCATAATCGCTTCTTCAATCGCATGCTCGTAACCTAACACATTAGCACCGCCGTGGCTTTTCACAACGATACCGTTTAACCCTAAGAACGTTGCACCATTATAGCGAGACGGATCTAAGCGCTTTCTTATGCTTCTCAACACAGGAAAAGCAATAATCGCCAAGCATCGAGTTAATACGTTTTTCTTGAATTCTGCGCTGATGATGCTATTGATTAACTTAGCTACGCCTTCTGAACTTTTAAGGGCAACATTTCCCACAAATCCGTCGCACACAATAACATCTGCAGCATGAGAAAAAATTTGGTCGCTCTCAACGAAGCCAATATAATTGATCGCTTCACACTCAGACAATAAAAGTGAAGTCTGCTTCACCAATTCGTTACCCTTAATATCTTCTTCACCGATATTAAGTAGGGCTACTCTCGAAAACGAATTGTTTTTAACGGAATTAGCAAGGATGGATCCCATAACAGCAAATTGAAATAGGTGTTCGGGCGTGGAATCCACGTTAGCGCCTAAGTCTAGAATATAGGAGCCGATTGAACCTGCGCTTGGCATCATTGAGACAATTGCAGGCCTATCAATGCCTGGCATCATCTTTAGCACAAAGCGGCTGGTTGCCATTAAAGCGCCCGTATTACCCGCGCTAACGCAAGCATCGGCAATGCCTTCATGGACTAAATTAATTGAAACGCGCATGGATGAATCTTTTTTGCCACGCAGCGCAGTTGCTGGCGACTCATCCATTTCAACAATTTCTGTTGTATGTTTGATTTGAATTCTAGGATGACCCAGCGCCTTCAACGCTTTAAGCCGTTTTGCAACAATCGTCTCATCGCCCACCAATATGATGCGCAAGTTGTCGTGTTTTTTCAAAACGCGCAGGGCTGCTGCAATAACAACGCGGGGACCTCTGTCCCCTCCCATAGCATCCAATGCAATCGTTGTAGTATTCAAGAGGCTACTCGTCGTCGCCTTCGGCGGCAACTTTCTCTTGAACAATTTGACGGCCACGATAAAAACCATCTTCTGTCATATGATGACGACGATGCATTTCACCTGTTGTCTTGTCTTCTGTTAACGTTGGTCCTGTTAACGCATCGTGCGCTCTACGCATGCCACGTTTTGAACGTGTCTTGCGATTTTTTTGAACTGCCATAGCACTATTCTCCTAATCACGCTTTTTGTTTGCTAACACATCAAAAGGGCTCGGCCCTTTTTCTATTTCTGTATCAACCTCATCATCCGGTAAGGTTACCGGGCATTCACTTTTCTCGTGCATTGCCACCGTTGGTAAGCACAAGATAATCTCATCTTCAATCGCTTCAATCAGCGATAGTTTTTGATCCTCAACCATTACGGGATCATATTCTGGCTCTACGAGCTTCGCTTGATCATCATCAAGCACTGGACGCAATAATAGCGATTTTTCAACCACATACCGAAATGGCTGCATACAGCGCTGGCATAGTATCAACAGCTCAGCTTTTATGCAACCTTTGATAAAGGCCAATCGTCGGTGATCCCTATCTAATTGAATATCTATTGACACATGACCATCTGATGCGGCCAAGAACGACGTCAATCTTGGCATATCAACCACTTGGAAGTCTCCAGCGAGTCGTACTCTGCGGTCTGCCATAGAATAGGGATTAATTGTTTTGGGTAAATGTTGTTCTTTCATATAGGCAGAATAATAAAGCACCCGCCCCTATAAAATCAACCACTATATCACCCTATATTGCCATTCCTCGCGATGGCGCGTACTCACCCTCCAGCCAACTCACCGTTTCCATCTTACAAGGCGCTACAACCTCTTTCTCTCCCTGAGCATTTTCACGATTCTTAACGGGCAATAAACCATTCACAATTGAATCCTCTTTCGACTTATCACTTAAGCAGCCATCAAATATTTTCTTGACGATTAATGTAATCAAGATTGAAGCTAGTAACGACAAGACCGGAATCACAAATTTGCGAACACCTTCAGCCAACGCCGGACCCACACCAAAAGGAAGAAGACTCACGCACTGCCAGGCAAAACCAGACAACAGGCCTACGACAACACACCTCATCATCTTTAATCTATATCCCGTTTCTGTCTTACGTTTCGCTAAATGCTCTCTGAAATAACCCTCTCGATGAACAACCTCTGCATCCTGATCCGTAATATTATTAGGATCTTGAGGCGCACCTGGATAATACTGGCCACCCACTGCATTCCAAGACTGGCGTTCATCAGCTTCAAACTGTTTCGCATACCGATGAGCTAACGCTAAACCTGTGCTAATACCCACTGCCAGAGCACTCACAGCCATATAGCACAGATAAGCAAGCTGAGCAGGCGGAAGAAACAAAAACGCAACTTGAACAGCTGTTGAAGCCAACTGAAACGCCATCATTCCGTAGAACAAACCCTCGGAAAAGTGCTTGGCGGAACCTTCAACTTTGGGCGCCAGCTCCTGCTCCAACCCCTCTTCTCCTGCAAGCTCTTTGAGTTTAACTATTTGGATTCCTTCGTATCGAGATCTACCCACGTAAGCAATTGCAGCAGCCGTAAGCAGCCCCCACAAGCATTTTATAATAATGCAGCATAACGCCATATTAATATCTGGGGAGTTATACAGCGACAAAGGAAAATCATCAAAGTTAGCTTTAAGAACAAACTCACAAAGATTTTCAACAAGCAAGCATGCAAACATCCAAGCGCCTGCAGCATAAGCCTCATACCAATGCTGGGTTGAATCACTTACATAATGGCCTGAAAGTGCATTTTTTTGGATAAGTTTATGTAAAGGCAACGGCTTCACCTCTTCTTGGCCTTTAAAAACCGTGCAAGCAAATGCAAGATGCAGCAACACATCCTCACTCATAACAACAAAATTAGGAAGCTTTAAAAGCTCATCACTTAAACGCGCCTGCTCCGCCTCTAAGCCTGGAATTTTTTCTTTGAGCTCCCTCAACCCACCCATTGCAACCGCGTAGGCCTTAAGCTTCTTAGATTCATCAGCCGCACAATCGGCTGCGAGCTTTTGCTCATCCTCAGCAGTAAGCTCAGGCGCCTTTCTCCCTCTTTCGTTTTCCGCCTCTTCTTGCAACTCTTTAAGCCGCTTAGATTCTTTTTCCGTTAGAAATGTGGATTTATCTAAACCCAACTCATCCATAGGCCTACTTAGCTCTTTAACTAACGCAACCACCTCGGCCTTGCGAGCCTCTATGGCGTCACGCTTTTCTTTAAATTGCACACGAACAATGTCCAGCTGCGCCTGCAGCTCCGCATTGTAAATCCAGTCTATATCCTCGACTGTCAATTCGTCAGCACTGATGCTCCTCTGCGTTTGAGCTTGCATCTCTTGCACTTCTTTTTTCAGGCGAACAACCTGTTGTTTATTAACTTTTATCCGCTCTTCATAGACCGGCTGATCTTGCTCAAGATACCCCTCGTATCTTTGGATCTCTGCAATCACCTTCGCCTTCTTGGCTTCTAGGAATTCAACCTTCTTCGCTCTTAGGTCCTGACAAATGCTCAAAGCCTCTTTTACAGCTTCAGTAAAGTCTTCATGCAAGGTGTTGATTGCGGCTTCTGCTCTACTGATAACCGCTTGAGATTCAGCCTTCTCAGCGGCATTTATTTTCTTAGCCTCCTGTCGCAACAACTGATTATCTCCGGCAGACACTAAATCAGACAGATGCTTAGCCTCTAAATCTTTATGAGCTCTTTTTAAGTTGCACAGTGCATGCTCTTGCTTTTCTAAGGATAAGCGATACCCGCTTTCTCTAAGCACGACCCTAGCGCTGACTAAGCCAAACAGCAAACGAGCCCTGTCTTCTAAGCTCACTTTAAACTCATCTGCCTCTAGAATTTCGCGAGCCTCGTCAAGCAATTTATTATGCCCATCAATCTCCAGGTTCTGCGACGCAACATTCGTTTTATGCCGTTTAATTGCAGAACGGTATCTTGGCGCCTGCGCAAGCTGCTCGCGTGCAAATTGCGAGGAAAGGTTCAGCGTTTCAATTTCCGCCTCTTTCTCCTCAATGCGTTTAGCATGCACATCCTTCCTATCTGCGTTGAAAGCTTGTAAATGCTTATAAATTAATTGGTTCTCGTCTTTCGCCTCGCCAGAATGGTAAGTATCGAGCAAGCTTGCGTGAGCGCTTTTGACTTTCTCCTCTTGAGCCAGACGGTCTCTCGTATTATTCAACAACTCAGCTGAGAGCTGCTTACGCTTCTCTTTCAACGCGGGAAGCTCTGTTTTTATACGCGCTTCACGCAATACATATTTTTGCTTCTGTTCCCCCATTAGGCTGCGATCTTTACTTTCGAGCCTTGCAATCTCTGCTGATCTTTTTTGAAATGCGGCGTCAAACGCACTCTTTCTCTTGTCTAACTCTTTTTGTCGAAACGTCTCAAGCAAAGCATCGCCTCTAGCCTCCTGATATCTCGCGAGAGGCTCTTGGGTAGCAAGTTCCGCATCTTGTATAGCAATTTCTAGCTGGGTTCTCCCCTGATCATCACCAGGCACCACTCTTTGCAACAGAATCAATTTAGATGAAATTTCAGTCGCCTTCTTGATAAGCCTCTGCCTTTCGTTCATACCCTGATTAACAGCAAAATCAATTAAGCGCTCAACCAACCTTGGAATGAAAATAAGCGCGCGTTGCTGCAATCGTGCATTAACTTTATCTGATGACGGCTTATCAGTGACATTTAAGGACTTTCGAGCACACATAAAAGCACGACTTATTAAAAACTGCATCGCAAACTCTGCAGATTGCTGGCTTCTCAAGGTGAGCGCTTTAGCTTGTTCCTGCTTGTCTTTTTTCTCAGGGAATGACTCGTAAGCCAGAGGCCGGCTCGCCTCCAAGGCATCAAGTTTGGCCTGCTCTTCATTCATCTTTAGCCAGAGTTTAAACTTACCCCCAAGCTCTTTAGACTCAGATTTTTCTTTCAGATCTTTGACTACGGCCTGTTGTCTTGCTAACGCTTCTTCTCGCGATCTCGCGGTGCGTTGTTGGTATTGCTTTATTTGCGCTTGGTGGACGTATAGCCGGTTATCATCTATAACTCTGCCACGGACAATCGCAGCGGCCATTAGAGCGGACGATGGTGCGGTTTTCGTTAACAGCGTGTCTGCCATCACTTGCATGACCGTTGCATTAAAATAGAATTCATTTTCAGGGGTCACTGGAGGCGCCTTTTTTTTCATGGGCACCTTTGCTTCCAAACCACCACCGCCAAGGCTTCGGGCTGAATCAGATGAACTGGTCAATGAGGCCGTGCTACTCCCACTGATGCTAGGCATGAACATGTTCCTTTTTTATTTGTTATAACCGATTACGGTATCACAAAAAGCTTAAGGAAATATTAAGAGTTGTATATTGTGTATATGGATTCGAAATGTGGTTAGGCAGCCATTTGACCAAACTTGTTCTCGGATTGCCGCGCTTGATCCATGCCTGGCGCATCACCCACCCCTTCCGCAAAATCTCTCACTGAAGGAGCCTGTTTAAAAAAGAACGGAACCTGCGCCGAGGAAGTTTTCTCAGAAATTTCATCTGCTTTTAATACACACGCTGGCTTGATCACATAATTGATAAGAAAACGCACGCCTGCCCAGGCAAAAGTGGTTGCTTATCTTGAAATGACATTGATAACACCCCCCAGCTGTATCTAAGTAGATTCAAAATCTCACCTAATAATTTAGCAAAATTCAAGCTACACCTTTAAGGAAACAACGGGATACAATAAATGATAGCTCAACTAGTGATTTTTAACGGAGGATCAACCCTTTACGCGAGAGCTTGTTTTTTGTATTATTCTTAAAATTCCAAACAATAAAAGAAATCAATATGTTACCCAATATCGTCTTAGGCTCCAGCTCTCCATCACGCCGCGATGTCATGGATAAACTATCAATTACTTACGAGATAGCTCACCCAGAAACAGACGAAACAAGTCGCCCCCAAGAATCAGCGCTCGAACTCGTTAAGCGTTTAAGCATCGATAAAGCAAACTGTGTTGGTAAAAAATACCGCGACCATCTCGTCATAGGCTGCGACCAAGTAGCTGAACTCGACGGTGAAATACTCGGAAAACCTCACACCGTTGAAAACGCCTACGCTCAACTCAAAAAACAAAGTGGCAAAGAAATCGTTTACTACTCCGGCCTTTGCTTATTGAACACCAAAACGGGAAAACACCAATTATCGGTAGATGAAACGCATGTTAAATTTCGAGAGCTTACCGATAAAGAAATTTATCAATACATCGAAATTGACAACCCACTAAAATGCGCCGCTAGCTTTAAATGCGAATCAAAAGGAATGTTCATTGTTGACTGGGTCAGAGGTGACGATATACATGCGCTGATTGGCTTATCAATCGTGAGCCTTTCAAGGTTACTTAGAAATGAAGGCGTGAACTTAATCGGTTAGCAAAGGCAATAAGGCCTGAATATCATCAACCAACGCTTTTGGAGACAACGCCTCTAAGCTCTCTTTAGACTGACAACCGTAAGTGACGCCAACGGCATCCATCTTAACAGCATGCGCCATTTCGATATCATAGACAGAATCACCAATCATGATTGCATCACCGGGAGACACATCAAGCCGCTCTAACAAATCTAACAACATCTGCGGATTAGGCTTCGATGGCGCCTCATCTGCTGTGATAGTCGCTTCAAAAATACCAGCCAAGCCTGTGTGCTCAATATCAACATCAAGGCCATGCCTGCTCTTACCGGTTGCAACAGCTAAACGAAACCCTTTTTCTTTTAGAGCCGATAGAGCATCAACCACACCATCAAAGAGTTGAACTGAAGGTATGTCTTGCGCATTAAAATACTGCCAATAACGTTCTTGTAACACTGAACAATGACTATTGCTAAGATCCGGAAATAACGCCCTAATAGTATGAGGCAAATCCAAGCCAATGCAGTCTTTAATGGCTGCCGCGTCAGGCTCAGGCAAATGCAAATCGGTAGCCGCTTTTTGGAAGCAATGCACAATACGCCACGTTGTATCTGCTAACGTGCCATCCCAATCAAAGATGACGAGTGAATACTTCACGGTAACTCCTTAATGACAAGCTGCAAGTCTTCACCTAGAGGCGCCTCAACCGTGACCATCTCACCTGTCTCAGGGTTGGGGAAGGTAATCTTGCTTGCGTGTAAAAATAATCGCCTAAGGCCATAGTGACGCATCCCTTTATTAAACGCAATATTGCCGTATTTCTCATCCCCAGCAATTGGGAAACCTAGATGTTCGGCGTGAACACGTATTTGATGTGTTCGACCTGTATCTATTTTAGCATTGAGCAATGTTGCATCGGTAAACTTTTTAATCACATCAAAATGCGTCACTGAATCTTTGCCTTCATCACTAGTAGTCACATGGCGCTCACCATGCTTTTGTGTTGTCTTATCAAGTGGCGCATCAACTGTAGTATGGCGCTTAGACCAAACACCCTTCGTTAACAAGGTGTACACCTTCACGCACTCTCCATCACGCAATGCCTTATGCAAAGCCAGTAACGTTTCTCTGTCTTTTGCAATCATCAAACAACCCGAGGTTGCTCTATCCAATCTATGGACCAAAGCAAAATGTTGATTGGGGAATTTCTCACGCAAAATATCGATAAGACCATAGTCCACGCCACTGCCAGCGTGAACCGCTAGACCTGAGGGCTTATTGAGCACCATCATTCCTTTGTCTTCATATAAGATAGAGTCATCCAACAATGCCAAGGCCCGCTTATTGGGTGTTAACTTAACCGGGTCATCACTTGTTCTCACGGGTGGTATTCGAACCTCATCACCCAGGCATAACCTGTAGTCTGGCTTTACGCGCTTTTTATTGACGCGCACCTCACCTTTGCGAAGAATGCGATAAATGCGACTCTTGGGAACGCCTTTTAATTTGCTCATTAAAAAATTATCAACTCGCTGGCCTGTGTTGCCACTGTCAATTTTGATGAAATATACGGATGGGTTGCTCATATTTTGATCTTCGATTTTAGGGGTTACTCTCGCTTGGTCCGGCAAGGTTAGCCTGAATTTATTGCCTTGTCGAATCATTGTTGTTATATTTGGGGAGTCAGTAGCTAGTCTCCGAATATCGTAAATGAATAGCGCTACTTACGTTTCAAGGGGGTGTCATGAAAGACACCAAAAGATTTACCCTGTTGGCCAAATCGCCAACAGATGCGTTAACGCAAGATACACGTTAAGCAGTTTACAGAATATTTTGAGTGATAATTAATCAATGAAACTCGTTAAAGATCAAATTAAAATCAAGATGTATGCCTTTTCGCCACCTATTTCGGTATTTGGCAAAGGATAACTGTATTCTCTCAACATATCTCGCCTTAATGCCTGACTCAACAAGCAGGTACAAAAATGAAACGAATGCTAATAAATGCAACTTATCAAGAAGATGAGCTGCGGATTGCCTTAGTGGATGGGCAAACTGTCTACGATCTAGATATTGAATCAACCGCCAACAAGCAAAAGAAAGCCAACATCTACAAAGGACGCATCACACGCGTAGAACCCAGCCTTGAGGCTGCCTTTGTCGATTATGGTGAGAATCGTCACGGGTTCTTACCCCTCAAAGAAATCGCACCTGTTTACTACCCTGCAGGTTACGATTCAAGCAAATCCAAAAGCATCAAAGAAATCATCAAAGAAGGCCAAGAGATCATTGTCCAGGTTGAGAAAGAAGAGCGCGGCAATAAAGGCGCGGCATTAACAACCTCCATTACAATCCCTGGCTCTTACCTTGTCTTAATGCCTAACAACAGCCGAGCAGGTGGCGTTTCACGTCGCATCGAAGGCGAAGACAGACACGAACTCAAAGAAATCCTCAGCATGATTGAATACCCACAAGAAATGGGATTAATCGTACGCACCGCAAGCTCTGGCAAAAGCCAAGAAGAGCTTCAGTGGGATCTCGACATCTTGCTCAAGCATTGGGCTGCCATTCAATCAGTTCAAAACGAACGCCCAGCGCCATTCTTAATCTACCAAGAAGGCAACGGCGTTATTCGCGCCATACGCGACTACTTGCGCAAAGACATTGACGAAATTGTTATCGATAACAAAGAAGTTTACGAAGACGCTAAGCGCCATCTCGCCGCTGTAAGGCCCGATTTCGTTGATCGCATTAAATACTATGATGGCTCAACCCCATTATTCACACGCTTCCAAATTGAAAGCCAAATTGAATCTGCATTTGCTCGCGAAGTGCGCCTGCCTTCAGGTGGCTCTATTGTGATCGATCACACAGAAGCACTGATTTCAATCGACATTAACTCGTCTAAGTCTACCAAAGGTAGCGACATTGAAGACACCGCTCTGAACACCAACCTTGAAGCCTCGCGTGAAATCGCACGCCAATTGCGTTTGCGCGATTTAGGTGGCCTGGTTGTAATCGACTACATTGATATGGTTAATCCAAACAATCAACGCTCCGTTGAAGACGCCTTAACAGAGGCACTTGCAATGGATAGAGCGCGCGTTCAAGTTGGCCGCATCTCACGCTTTGGTTTAATGGAAATGTCTAGACAACGCTTACGTCCGTCACTTGGTGAATCTTTGCATACCGTCTGCAAACGATGTGAAGGCCGAGGCACAATACGCGGCATAGAATCACTCGCTTTAACCGTGATTCGTATCATCGAAGAACATTCCTTAAAAGAAAATACCGCCGCTGTCAGAGCGCAACTTCCTTCTGATATGGCCACATTTATTTTAAATGAAAAGCGTAAGACTATTGTAGAAATTGAGCAACGCCAGGGCATTACAGTACAAATCATTGCAAACCCTTACATGCAAAGTCCTCAATATGAAATTGAACGTATTCGTACGCATGACATTTTTTATGAAAGCAGCCATAAACTCATCAAAAAACCTGAAGATGAAAAAATTGAAGTCAAATCGGGTGCTGCGGATCCTGCGGCAAAACGTCGTGCTGAACCTGCATTAAAATCCATGGAAATTCCAGATGCGCCACCACCTGTGAGCAAGGGTAGAAAATCTTCTAAAAAAGGATTCTTCAAACGCATACTAGAAGCACTTACAGGCGAAGAAGAAAAGCCAAAGAAGCATAAGAAAAAACACCACTCCAAACCGCATCATCACAAACAGCGGCCGCACCACCATAAAAAGCACCCGCATGCGCAGAGCAAGCACAGCCAAGGAAAGGGCCCGAGTGAAAGGAAAAACAATAATCAACAAAACGCCAGGAACGATCGCGAGACCGATGAGCATAAGCCGTCTAAACCAAGAAGACAGAATCGTCGCCGGAACAACAACAATCGATCAGGGCAACAAAATGATCGCCAAGCGCAACCTAATGCTCAACAAAAGCAAAAGCCTGAAGCTAAGCCAAAGCAAGATCGCCCACCTCAGAGCAATCAAACGCCGAAGCAAAATGTCGCCCCGAAGCAAAACGATATACCGAAAGCAAAAGACACAGCTAAGCAAACGGTTAATTCTGACACCAACCAGGGCACTGATAAATAACACTGTAGCAAGCCATCCTTCCGGGATTGTCGCAAGGCAATTCCGGAATTCATTTTATTTAACGGCACCTTGCGCCGTTTTTTATTTTATGAACCCCGGATCAAGCCCCGCCCCAGAAATGCGCAGCATTATCAGGGGCCGGGGATGACGTCGCTTTCGTATTCGTCGTTCTCGCAAAGACCTACTCATCCAACCCCATCTTTCTTGCTTCACTCTCGAGCAAGACCGGAATATCTTTCTTAATGGGATATGCAACCCGATCACGCTGACAAATAAGCTCTTGATTGGGTTTATCGTAGGTTAATTCACCTTTGCAAACTGGGCATGCGAGAATTTC
Organism: Legionellales bacterium UBA7366; assembly: GCA_002469885.1. Taxonomy (GTDB): domain Bacteria; phylum Pseudomonadota; class Gammaproteobacteria; order UBA7366; family UBA7366; genus UBA7366. The sequence goes on from DKOI01000062.1 coordinate 22,866, forward strand.
TAGCAATTTATTATCCATATCACTCTTCACCTTTTATTAGAACGCGACTACAATAATCCGCATGAATATAGCAAATACCCACCCAAGTTGGAAACCTCTCTTAAGCGAAGCGCTCGCCGCTCTCGACCCAAACTACCTGGAACACCTCTCAACACAAAAAAATTGGCTACCAGGGCCGGCGGCCATTTTTAATGCTTTTTCCATACCTGTTGAAAAGACGCGCTTTGTATTAATGGGAGAATCACCCTACCCTCGTTCACAGTCCGCCAATGGTTACGCCTTCTGGGATAATGCTGTTGGCAATCTCTGGTCCGATACGGGGCTATCAAAACCTGTTAATCGTGCAACCTCGCTTAGAAACATGATTAAAATGTTATTGGTCGCGCGCGGGAACTTAACACCCGGCGCAACCACTCAAGACGCTATTGCCAAAATTGATAAATACGCTTTAGTTCAAACAAACTCAGAATTCTTCACCAACTTAACCAACAACGGTTTTTTACTGCTCAATGCCTCGTTAAGCTTTCGCCCAAAGAAAGTGCCTGTTGATGCCAAAGCTTGGCTACCCTTTATGCAAACCTTGCTCAAATCACTCCATCAAAAAAACCCCAATATTGAGCTCTTATTGTTTGGAAAAGTGGCTGAAAAAATTGGTGGCTTGCCCGAGCTATCTTCGATAAAACGCTTTACTGCCGAACACCCTTACAATCTTTCCTTCATACAAAACAAGCAAGTACTCGATTACTTTAAACCCCTAGGTTTATTAGACAAACGGTGAAAAAACCGTCACAATCTATACATAAACAGTAAAGAACAATAATTTGATAAGGGCTAATCTATGCGAATATTACTGATTGAGGACGACGAACTGCTCGGGCACGGCATTTGCACGGGATTATCCCAGCTAGGCTACACTGTAGACTGGCTAAAAGACGGCCAAGCAGCCAGCCAAGCACTGCAAACAGAAGTCTTCGATATGATCATACTCGACTTAGGCCTACCTAAAATTAACGGCATTGATTTACTGGAAAACCTACGAGGCCGCGGAATCACAACACCCGTTTTGATCTTAACCGCAAGAGATACCACAGAAGATCACGTTATTGGTCTAGACTCAGGCGCAGACGACTACATGTCGAAGCCCTTCGAACTCGACGAATTGTGCGCACGCATACGCGCCCTATTAAGACGATTCTCTTCACGCGCAGAACCCATTCTTGAGTATGAAGATATCATTTTAGACCCAGCTTCGCACACAGTGACCTTAGAAGACAAGCCGGTCACACTATCTCGACGTGAGTTCGCCCTACTGTACAAGCTGCTAGAAAATGCAGGTCGCGTACTTTCACGAGAAAACTTGATGCAATCCGTTTACGGCTGGGAAGAAGACGTTGATTCAAATGCCTTAGAAGTGCACATACATAACTTGCGTAAAAAATTTGGCTCCAAATTAATACGCACAATTCGTGGCGTTGGCTACATGATCGATAAAGACTTATGAAATCATCCATACGGCAGTTCCTCATTGTTACCTTGCTCGCGAGCACAATCTTACTGTGGATTCTAACCTTGCTAGCAGATGCGGCCGTTAACCAACGTGATATTCGAAAAAGTTTAGACAGCCAGCTTCGATACACTGCTGAACTTATTTCCGCACTGACACACGAAGATCCTCACAAACAGATTCAACTCAACTTGAAAAAAGTGCAATTTCAGCACTTTCAATTTCAACTGTTCAACGAACACAATCAACTTTTATTACGATCCCAAGCAGCACCCCTGACAGAATACACCAACATTCAAAAAGGATTCCTAACTGCCGATATTCAAGATGAAACTTGGCGCTTTTACATTAACACCGACACCCGCAATGGCGAGAGAATTATCGTCGCAGGCAAAGTCGCCACAATTGACGCACTAGCGCTAACCGTATTTAAAAACACCGTCGTTATTATGATGATCGCTATTTTAATTCTCGCGCTGCTCATCTGCCTCATCACTGAGTACTCCTTGCGTTACATCAAACAACTTTCAAGCGCACTGACTAACAGAGCCGCAACACATTTAGCCCCTATCAAGACCGCAGACTCACCTGAAGAATTCAAACCACTCGTTGCTGAAATGAATAATCTCTTTACGCAAATTAGACAAACAATGGAGCGAAACAAACGCTTTGCCTCTGATGCAGCCCATGAACTACGCACTCCCTTGGCAGCACTTAAAACGCAAGCAGAAGTTGCGCGAAAATCTCAAGATGACTCTGAGCGATCCTTAGCATTGCGCAACGTCATCAAGGGTGTCGATCGAAGCACCCATCTTGTAGAGCAACTCCTAACGCTTGGACGACTCGGACCTGAAGCCACTTTAAACGACATCACCCCTATAGACCCAGAAAAACTCGCAGCTGAAATTGTTGCACTACTTGTGCCTAAGGCTATCAAAAAAAATATTGAGATTGAACTTATAGCAAACGAACATGAACAATTCATCTTAGCTAACGAAATCTCAATTGCGATACTGATGCGAAACCTGGTCGACAACGCAATACGGTACACACCGGAAAATGGCTTTGTAAAAGTCTCCATTCTATCAAGCAGTAAACTCGTCATTTTTAGAGTTGAAGACAGCGGTCCAGGCATTCCAGAAGACTTGCATGCCCGTATCTTTGAACGCTTTTACCGCGTGCTTGGCACAGAACAAACCGGCAGCGGCTTAGGTCTTGCTATTGTTAAACAAGTGGCTGACTTACACCGTGCGAAAATCAAACTCAGCAAACCAAGCAATGGCCAAGGCTTACGTGTCGATGCTGTCTTTACCAAAGTAAAACCCAGCTAGAGCGCGCATTCGCTCACTGCCGTAAACCCTCATCAAAAAACCTCTTCCCAGCAAGGAGATCATCATCACATACATTCCCCCCACCCGGAGCCCCGCCTACTGCAAAGAAACTCGCACTTGACTCACCCGGCCCTAACGTTTCCAAGGAATATTTTGTATCTAGCCTATCGCGCAGCAATATCTTCACCTTTGTGTGGGCGATGAGCAAAGAAAACAATTTAGCAAGACCCATCATTAAAAACCCACTCAAACCAACCGCAACGGCTGTTAAGGCGACAGCCCAGCCTGGCGGCGTCGCTGTGATTACACCGATAAAAACCGTTGCTTTAATCACACCTAACGCAACACTCAGACCTACAGCCGTTGAGGCTACCGGCAAAATCCACCAGCATACGCTGATTTCACCCAATTGATGAGAAGCCCTTATGGTTCTCAATACATCACTAGGATCCAGCGGACTGATTCTATCCTCAAACTTATCAACAACACTGGCGACTTTTTTCAAAAGCAACATTGTTTCAGAAGCCTCATCCTCATCACCTGAGAGGTGCGCAACTGAATCTATCGCTCTCCAGCTTATCAATAAGTCGCGAAGCTCAGCATTAGTTACTGCCGATACCTCTTTATACTCTGAAAGCTCCTTCTCCAGAGATGCCGCTTTTTTTGCGCTAGCACACGACAAGGTGAAGGTTTTAATCAGCGCTGGCGTTGCAGTTTTGTAAAAATCTAGCAGCTCATCAAATTCTTCTTTTGATTTTTTCGATGACAAAAGATGTAGGAAAACGGATGCTTCTTGACACTTCGCCCGCTCTGCCTTAAGGACTTTTAACTGAGCTTGCAAGCGCAGTACCTCTTCGCCATCATCGTTGTGTTTATCGAGAAGGGCTATCGTATTTTCATGCTTCTTACACAGCTTATCAAGCTCTCCTTTACGAAGCGAATCATAAAACCCTATGACTTGATTTAACTGATCTTCAAACGATTGTTGCAATGACTGCCTTTCTTTAAGGCCCGCCTCCTCTTTATCTTTCGTATGAAGCTTATCGACTGCAGCCATTAATGGCCTGATAAGGTGAAGCCCCCCCTCCTCCTTTGCTAGAGCAAACTGAAACCTAGCAAGAGCGGCCAATAAATCGTGATCAGTCAGGGCAACACTGCCTGCTTGTTTTTTCTCACCCGAAGAGAGACGCTGCGCTGCAGTAAATGCTGACTCAACTTTTGCAAGTTCCACAGAAAGCTCGCTTACTGCACTTGAATAAAATACCGCTCTTCGTCCCAACACCTGATCTCTAAAAAGCACTTCGAGCTCTGCTTTACAGGCAAATGGATTAAACGACTCAACATTCATTTTTGATAAAAGTGTTTGCGAGCCTTTTAGCTCATCGAGGCGATTGATCTTGGGATTAAATTCAGGGTCTGATGGGTTATCATCTGCATTCAAAAATATGTAAGACCACACACCCTCGTTCTTAAAGTAATGAAATTTTTTGTGTTTTAATATCGCGTTAGTGGGAAGCTTCAATGCGTAACTCACCTGATAATCATGCTGAGCTCTTATCGTGGCAGCTCTTCTGATCCGCCTACCTTTCATGACTTTTTTAGGATCATCAATCACCTTAAACAAGATAGCAAAAGCCGCTGATAGCCCATTGACAGTACCGATGAACGACTTTAAAGCCGCGAGCTCTACCGCAAAAGCGTTACTTTTGTAATCCTTGAATGATGCATCACACAGATTAACGGCCTCGAGAACCTCAGGGGATAACTTTTCTTTCTGTTCAAGTTGCCCATTTTTACTGGTAGGTGAATTTTGCATATTATTATTCCATTATTATATTTTTAAGTGGATAACACTTATATAAAAATAATAACTATACACAAATAACCTTAAGAGAATCTTAAGAGCTTGTCAGCCAATCAACAACCTACTATATACGCATCCCCCCCTCCGGCGTCACTGTCATATTAGCAAGCAAGGGTGCTCTTTCGATTTTTTCTGGCGCACAAAATACAGGGTTGTCTGACATAAACGTAGACCTTTTCTCAATATTATCATTTGCTCGTTTTTGTGAACGTTTCAAAAGGTAGTTTTTAATCATCAACGTGAATAAGCACCCAATTGCGAACCCTAACAAAACCAACAAGCCTGGAGGCGTACTGCCCACTAAACCTGCAATAACACTTATCTCAATCGCTTTTTCAGCTAAAGCATAACCAAAACCAGCCGCCAAAAATGGAAGGGAAATTGATGCAACACTGACAACTTTTTCTCCTGAGCTAAAACGACAAGGCTGGACTTTTTTCAGGGCTTGCATTTCTGTTAACAAGTTAACTTGTAACTCCAAGTCTGCAATTGTTCTATCTCGACTATCAATCAAATGACCCAGCTGAGGGATCAACGCTATATCAGCAGCATCCCCGACCTGATCGTTTAATTCAGCCGCCTCTAACTCTTTTGATCTCGCATGATGCAACAATGTACGCGCTTGCTCAGCAATCAAATTTTTATGGCGCGCTTGGCGATCAAGATTACTAACCACTTGATTTGTCCTTTCAATAATCACACTTTTGCGATTACTGGTCACAACCTCCATTGAGAGCCTGTCCTTAAGTCGCGCAACCTTCTCGACACTCGATGAACTTCTTTCCAAGCTAACGGCTTTCAATGGCACTTTATCAAGCTCTTCCTGAACATCTTTAATTGAACTGTGTTTAGCGCAATTGTTGATATTGAGATTTTGCAACTTTAGCATGCCATGCACAGTATCAATTTGAGAAATGATGCCATCAATTCCTTGAATTTTTTCGAGCAATAAAGCCTGAGTAACTTTGTCTCGCTCAACAACCTTAGCTTGCGTATATTTTAATTTGGCTTTATCCAACCCTCTTCGAGCCTCCTCCATCGCTAGGAGTATATGAGATAAAAAGAACGGAATATCACCAATGGGTATATCAATGGAATTTTCCGGATTAAGGCAGCCTGCTGTTTTAATAACTCGCGTATTCCTCGAAGCGCAGAATTGCTCAAACACACCGTTCATACCTAAAACGAACTCATCTTTAACACCAGGGTGCTTGCTGACAGCCTTTATCAGAGGAAACACTGTTTCCCGGAAGGCGGAAATAGGTCGGCCTTCTTCCTTCTTTTCTTTGTTAGCCTTAATCCCATGCGATTGATAAAACTCAAGCATCACCAATGAATTTCGAATGCTAATATAAAAACGTGGATTTGAGAGCAACATATTCTGTATCATACGCAGATAAGCAGAGATGGCACTCAACTCATCGCCGCTTTCTTTTTCCTCACAAGGCTTTCCTGCCAAAATAGAGGAGCTTGCCTTAAACACCTTTGAAGATTTAATCATCCCTCGGTAAATTAAAAACCCTTTAGCAATTTTGTCTAACTCCCCCCTTAACAAACCAATCACCTCAATGGAGATCTGGTGTTCTTTTTTGGAGATTCCTGTCTTCCCTAAGAAATGCGGATAAGCGCCAAGCAATTTAAACAAAAAGGCTGCGTTCTCCTCCGTATTCAAAAACTTTTTTATTATAATTTCATCATGAAAACGTCTCAGCGCCATATTGACAGATTTATCGCCCTGTGCAGTGATATTTTTAGCACTTTGCAAAGGATCCTTAGCAACCAGTGAGGCTGCAGATTTTGAACCACCAAATAAAGCAGAGACCGTATCGGATTTCACTAATCTTTTTCTAGCGTTAGTTTCAGGCATAAATCCTCCTTGAAATTCATCTATATGAATATATTGTTGTCATAAACTAATATAACAGAGGAAAGCTTAAGGAAACCTTAAGGCCTAGGCAGGATTAACTCATATTACTCACTTTGAGTTGAATAACGCATGAATTAAAACTCGTAACGAGTTTATCTAAGGCATTTCGTCAATTTCTTCTTTTGGAGTTGGTAATAAATCTTCACGTTTTAAACCAAAAACCAACGCTAATGCACCCGCAACGTAAATTGAAGAATAGGTTCCAACGAGAATACCTACCAAGAATGCCACCGAAAAACCATGCAATACAGGACCACCAAAGAGATACAATGAAATGATCGCAAGCAACGTCAACATAGACGTCATAATGGTTCTAGAAAGTGTCTGGTTAATCGAAAGATTCATGATCTCAACAGGGGTGCCGCCACGGACTTTTCGGAAGGTTTCACGCACTCGGTCAAAAACCACCACAGTATCATTCAACGAATAACCAATCACCGTCAGCAACGCGACTAAAGCGATGAGATCAAACTCAATATGGAAGAAAGAAAACACTCCCAGGATTAAAACAGGATCATGCACCAAGGCTAAGGTTGAGCTGATCGCAAAACGAAATTCAAATCGCATAGCGATATAAATCATGGTGGCAACTAAAGACACCACTAATGCCAAAATACCTTTGCTCACAAGCTCTTCACCGACCTGTGGGCCAATGTAATTGACTTGACTCACTTCAGCGCCTAGCACCTGCTGAACGCGCACAGCAATCTTTTTATTATCATCAGCATGATCTTTAGACGCCGCATCTGCACTTGCTAACGTTGTTGGCTGAAAACTCACCTGAACATCACGAGTAGACCCATAGGTTTTAACAACCGCATCTTTAAATCCGGCCTCTTCTAACTGCTCACGAATTTGAGGCAAGTTCGCAGATTGCGGGTAATGCAATTCGATTTGCGTGCCACCAGTAAAATCGAGCCCCCACTTCATGCCGTTAAAATAAATGGAGCTAATAGAGACTACAAACAAAATTAATGAGAAAATTGCGGCGTATTTGCGCTGCCCCATGAAATTAATACTGGTGTTCTGTTTAAAAAATTCCATTGAGATACCCTTAGATCTTAATACCAATTGAGAGTTGTTTTAATTCTTTGCCGCCGTATAACAAGTTGGCCAAACCTCTTGTCACCATCACCGCAGTGAACATAGAAGTGAGAATGCCGACAGTAAGCGTTACCGCAAACCCTTGCACTGCGCCTGTTGCGACCGCTAATAACACTATCGCAACGATTAGCGTTGTCACATTAGAATCGACAATCGTCGCAAACGCACGCTCATAGCCTGCGTGGATACTGCCTTGAATGCCAAGCCCGTTTCGAAGCTCCTCTCGTATTCGTTCATTAATCAGCACGTTCGCATCGATCGCCATACCCACCGTCAGAATAATGCCCGCAATGGACGGCAAGGTTAAGGTCAAACCAAGCATCGATAAGATGGCAACAATGATAATCAAGTTAAACACCAAGCCAATCGTACCAATCACGCCGAACCAACGGTAATACGCAATGATAAAGATGCAAATCATGATCAAACCGACCAGCACCGAGCGCTCGCCTTTTTCAATGTTTTGCTTACCTAAACTTGGTCCCACAATTCGTGACTCAATCACAGCCAAGGATGTTGGCAATGCGCCCGAACGCAATAACAGCGCCAAGTCGCGGGCATAGCCCATGTCTTTCAAACCCGTAATCTGGAAGGTATTGCCTAGCGCACTTTGAATAGTCGCCACATTAATCACTTTCTTTTCGGTACGATAAGAAATGACTTCTTTTCCATCGATTTCTTTAATGACTGGTTTTTTGTCGATATAAACTGTACCCATTGGCTTACCAACATTTGCAGCGGTTGTACGAGAGAATTTGGACTCATTGCCACCCCCGCCTAGGCGAATCGACACTGAAGGTTTTCCATTTTCATCCACCGTGGAGGTTGCGCTGGTAATTGCAGAACCTTGCAAAATAACATCATTGTGCAACAACACAGGCTGACCAGCTTCGTTGTACAACAACTCAGTGCCTGCAGGCAAAACGCCTTGTACCGCGGAATTGGCGTCATGTTGATAATCAACCATGCGGAATTCTAAGGTGGCTGTTTTACCCAAAATTTCTTGCGCGCGCGCTGTATCTTGAACACCCGGCAAATCAACTGAGATCCGATCCTGCCCTTGGGTCTGCACGATTGGTTCACTAATGCCTAATTCGTTCACACGTTTCCGCAAGGTCATCAACGCTTGTTTCATTGTGTTTTGCGTCACTGACTGAAGAATGGTTGGATCCATCTCGCCTGACAACACAAACTCACCGCCTGTTGATTCACGTGTCCACGTAAAATCACGCGATGTTTTGGTCACTTTTTTGTAAGCTTCATCCAATAAGGTTTGAGACTTAAAGCGGATATTCACATTCCCTGTGCCCGCTCGTGAAAGCCCTGAATAACGAATGCGATCTTGACGCAAGCTGGCCGTCACATTGCGTACTTCACCATCAACGCGGTGCTTAACAACACTGGCAACGTCAACAGATAACAAAAAGTGTACGCCACCTTGCAAGTCTAAACCATATTTCATGGGGTGCGCGTTTAAGGCTAACAACCACGCAGGCGTGGCAGGCGCAAGATTGGGTGCAACGATATATTTTTCGCCCAACGCATCTTCCAACACCTCTTTTGCAGAAAGCTGCGTGTCCGTATTCGGAAAACGAATGAGTAATTTGCTCCCCTCCGGCGTCACTGACAATGTTTTATAATTGTGCTTCGTTAGAAGTGACTGGATTTGACTCACCACGGTTCTGTTAATTTCAGTACCGTTTTGATTCGATATTTGAACAGCTGGGTTATCACCGTACAGATTGGGTATTGCGTAGACAATTCCGAACATAAGTATGACCACAATCATTACATACTTCCAACGAGGAAATTTATTCATCAATGTAAGCCTATTTTACTAAGATAAAGAACAGCTTAGGTTATCAGCTTTGGGAGGGATTGCATAGTATATAGAGTTAGGCCGGATTTAATTTTGCTGTAGCCTGCACAAGCAGCGCGCCAGCGCTGCGCCTGCGGGGATATCGCTGGGCCAATGGATGTTTATTTGATACGAGGTGTTGCTGGAGGAGCCTCAGCAGCAATATCATTTTCCGCATCATTCTCTTCTTTCTTTTTGTTTTCGTCTTCTTGCACTTTTGCTCTTTCTTCAGGTGAACTACCATCTAGTGGACTGCCATAAGCACCATCATTTCCACCGTCTAAGGATTGATCTGTTAAGGTATCTTGATCTCCCTTGTTTAGCTGGTCAACTGACTGCCTATTTGCCGTGCTAAGCCCTTGGACAACACCACCACCGGCCGCATTCTGTCCGCCTCTCATTGTTTCTAAGGTGCGCTCTTGCGCCGTTTGCTCTTGATCATTGGTTTGATTTTTCAACGCATCCTTAACACGCTTGATAAACTCAGGCTTAGGCTTAGGCGTCATTTCTTTCAAAGCCTCCAGGCCATTGGTATTCTCATTGTTCATCTCATAGGCAGATAACAATGAAAATATGGCGTTCGTGCTTTCTTTAGAAGGCTGCCCTGCTTGAATCACTTCATCAAGATCTTTTTTAAGCTTTTCTACAGAAGCTTTCTCAATGATACCTTCTTTTGCTTCATTCTTCGCCATGACTAATACCTCTCTCTTCTATATATTAACCTGGCTTCATACCACCCAGGCTAGGAGCATCTACAGCAGGAGTATCAATATTCTCCTGTGTATTGCCTGCCTCTTCGCTTCGCTCCTGTTTATTACCCACGCTAGGCCCATCCGCTTTCTTTTCAAGCTCATCATCCAACCCTTTTTTAGGTCCATTTTCGAGCGTATTTCCTTCTTCAGCCTCGAGCCCTTGTTCTTTTTTCATTCCAATGGCATCTTTAAAACCATCAATCAGTTCCTGACTTTGCTCTTGCGTCATACCCATTGATTGCAACATTTCATCAGCGAGCATTTCAATTTTATCTAAATCAGCCTCCGAAATATCTTCCACCTGCTGGCCTGAATATGTTTCTGCGAACTCAAGCATCAATTCAATCAAGCTCTTTTGTTCTTTTTCCTCTTCTTGGGTTTTTTCTTGTTCAACTTCATTGCCAGGACTAGGCACAGGCGGGCCATCATTCAAACTCTCAGTAAGGTTACTTTGAAACGCATCCAAAGCCTCGGTTTCATTGGGATTTGGCAGTGAAAGCGATTCACCTAGAAGATTACTGATGTCGGCCGTGCTAGACATAAGGAGAACCCCGCTTCTCTCTTTATATATGCTAATTATAACCCAAACAAGGTTGTTTTTATAGACAATTCGGTCACAACGCAGCCAACCCACTGAGTTATAGTGAAATATAGCTCAAACGAGTCAGCGCAAACGATTGAAAATTGCCTACAATACCGGACTGGAATCTTGCTACAATAGCTCGGCATTAGGCAATAACACACAGGGTTAACCCATGGATTTCTTCACGAAAATTGACCATACAACACAAGTATTAACACCCAACAGACGGCTTGCGGCAGATTTGATCGAACGGCATGCACAGATGCAATCATCACCCGCTTTCCAAACACCTACGATCTTGCCCTATGAATCCTGGCTACAACAAAGTTATCAAAAATTATGTGAACAAGATCACGTTAAGCAAAAAACCATACCCTCTGCGCTGCAAGAAAAAGTGATCTTGCAAAAAATTATTGAAGAACACACTAAAGACGAACCCTTATTAAATCTCAGCGCCACAACAAAACAAGTGGGTGATGCGATCAGCATTTTGCGAAAATGGCAAATTGCACCTGACAACCCCGACTTAACCTCCCATGAGAACAGCATTAACTTAATGGCATGGGCTGATGCCTTAGCCGATGCATATCAAGATCGAAACTGGCTGAGTAGCTCCCAAATTCCTGCTACGCTCATTGAACATGCAGCATTACTCACAAGTGAAACGATTTATTGGATTGGCTTTACTGAGCTCTCCCCTGAGCAAAATGCCCTAATTAAAGCGCTCAGGAATGCTAAAGTCACGTGTATCATTTTACCGACGATCGACACCTTGAATTCCACTCCAAAAAAAATTAATCAACCTGACAGAGATAGCGAAATGCAACTCATGGCAAACTGGGCTGTAAAAGAAACGGAACAAAACAAAAGTGTGGCCTGTATTGTCCCTAACTTAGAACAACATCGTCATGATATTGATTCCGTGTTTTACAAAACCTGCGGTAAAAACAAAGTATATAACATTTCGGCAGGCACGCCGTTAATACAATACCCCATGATACGTGCGGCGTTTTCAATACTCGAACTACACCGAAGCGAGATACCCGTTGAAACAATTAGCCGATTACTGCGATCACCGTTTATTGGAGAAACCGAGCTATCTGAGCGGTCACTCTTTTATAACAACTTACTCGAATGCAAACAAAAAAGCTTCAGACTCAATGAATTACAATTCCATTTATCACAACAAGAAAGATGCGAAACGCTTAAGGTCAGCATCGATGCTTTTGCTGAACTTAAACATCACGCACCGAAAACACAAACTAATGCTGCCTGGGCTTTACACTTTTCTTATGTGTTAGAAACACTAGGCTGGCCCGGTGAACGCGTATTAGATAGCACCGAATTTCAGCTCTACGCACGCTGGGAGCAAGCACTGTGTGAATTCTCACAATTTGATTTTAATGAAACCCCCATCACATTATTTGAAGCACTCGCACAACTCACCGCACTGGCTGTAGACTCCCCTTTTCAGCCGCAACAAAAAACCAAAGCGGATATTCACATTTTAGGGATGCTTGAAGCAGCGGGCATTCACTTTGATTCGGTTTGGATTATGGGATTGGACGATAAGACGTGGCCAGCAACGGCCAAGCCAAACCCTTACATTCCTTATCAAATGCAACAAGCTTTAGGCATGCCGCATGCTGATGCGAAAAAAGAATTACATTTTGCAGACGCCCTGATGAAACAACTGACCGATGCTAACGGCACAGTCATTACAAGTTATGCCAAAACGCAAGGTGACAAACTCTTCAAACCCAGCCCGCTCATCACCTCATTTGAAAAGGTGACTATGTTAGCGCCTGAAGAGACAACTCATCACAAGCCAATTACTCTTGAGAAAACTGAAAACAACCAAGCTGGATTGATACAAAATAACGAGACAATTCGTGGCGGCACCAGCATTATTAAATTACAAGCAAACTGCCCATTTCATGCGTTTGCACAAGTGCGATTACGTGCGAAACCGACTGACACGCCAACACTGGGTATTGGCCCAATGGAAAAAGGGAATATTATTCACTTAGCCCTTGAAACATTTTGGACTGTCATCAAAACGCAAGAGGCTTTAATTGCGCTTGAGAAAGAAGCCCTGCTGAAAACAATCAATGACAGCATCGATACTGCATTCACAGAATGCCTATCCCCCTATTTTCGTAACAAGAATCAAGCATTACTCACCATCGAGAGAAAACGCTGTCAGGTCATTTTAGTTGATTGGTTAACAATTGAAAAAGAAAGACCTCCTTTTACTATCATCGCGCATGAGCAATCCCAAAAGCTGAACATCAGCGGTCTTAGCCTATCCCTACGAATCGATCGGATTGATCAGCTCGAGAATGGCAAACGGATGATTATCGATTACAAAACGGGCACACAAAAAGTGACGGACTGGTTCGGATCAAGACCCACTGAACCCCAACTACCGCTTTACTGCATTAACAGTGAAAATGTGGGCGCAATCGCTATCGGACAAGTCAACAAAAAAGAAATGCTCTACAAAGGTGTCGCCTCTAACGTAGATAGCAAATCAAAACATTATGCTTTCAAAACGGTCGACAAATATATTGCTAAGTTTTCAGAAGAAACCTGGGATGAGCAACTAGGAGCGTGGAAGCTGCATTTAAACAACTTAGGTGATAACTTTTGTGAAGGGGTTGCTACTGTAGACCCGATTGACTCCACCGCTTGCGAACGATGTCACTTGCACAGCTTATGCCGCATTCATGAAGAGGTAACTGCCTAATGTCTACAATCCCTGATTTCCAAGCACGTGCCGACGCACTTAACCCACATGAATCTTTCATTGTTCAAGCACCCGCGGGTTCTGGTAAAACTGAATTATTAACGCAACGCTTTCTTGCGCTCCTAGCGCTATGCAAAGAAAATCCTGAAGAGATTCTCGCAATCACATTTACCAATAAAGCCGTGAATGAAATGCGTCACAGAATTACTGATGCTTTATATCGCGCAAACAATCTAGAACGCCCAAAGTCTGCGCATGAAGCCAAGACTTGGGACTTAGCCCAAGCCGTGATAGCCAGAGATAAAGCCCTCGACTGGGGCCTCATGAAAAACCCCAACCGATTGCGCATTCAAACGATTGACGCTTTCTGTGCGGGCTTAACAAGACAACTCCCGATGTTATCGCGCTTTGGTGCGAGTGGTAATATCTGTGAAGACGCTACGCCCTATTTTAAAGAAGCTATCGCGAAACTGTTTGCAGATATTGAAAAAGATATGCCATGGACGCAAGCGTTGAAACACCTATTACTCCACATGGACAATAACGCCTCGGCTTTAGAGAGCTTACTCATCCAACTTTTATGGCGACGGGATCAATGGCTATCTTACCTGCTGCACGAACCAGATTTAAACATAAAGCGTGATACCTTAGAAGCAAGCTTGCAACACATTATTCAAGAAACTTTATCCTCAGTGAAGGCTGAATTTCCAACATCATTAGAACCTGTTCTGTGTGAACTTTTAAACTATGCCGCAAAAAATCCGTTGAGCAAACCTAACATTGCAATCGCTGCCTGCATGAATCTCACTTCTTTGCAAGACGCCGGGATTGACGAATGGCTAGGTGCTGCAACACTGTTGCTGACACAAAAAAACACCTGGCGTGCCTCTGTCACAAAAGCAAACGGTTTTCCTACAGCGATTGCTGATAAGGGTGAAAAAGCACATGCTAAAGCGATGAAAGACGCGCTCAAAGACCTCATTGAAAACTTGGGAGGCTACGATGGCTTAGCTGAACAGTTAGGCAGCCTCAAGGCCCTGCCACCTGAATTTTACGACGAAAAACAATGGGAAGTCTTAGCCAGCCTCATTACCGTCTTGCCAGTGCTCATAGGTCAATTGCGATTAACATTCGGCGAACACGGCGTGATCGACTACGTAGAAAACGCGACAGGTGCACTCGAAGCACTCGGCGCTGACGACGCACCTACCGATTTAGGTTTACGTTTAGATTATGCCATTGGTCACATTCTCATTGATGAATTTCAAGATACTTCTATCAACCAGTTTAGACTACTCGAGCGGTTAACCGCTGGATGGGAAACCGGCGACGGTAGAACCTTATTCATCGTAGGCGATCCAATGCAATCGATTTACCGTTTCCGTGAAGCCGAAGTGGGTTTATTCTTGCGCGCCAAAGAACAAGGCATTGGTTTACTCGCATTAACACCTCTCACGTTAAGCGCAAACTTTCGATCAACAAAAACCGTGATCGACTGGATTAATAATACATTTGAAAAAACATTCCCGAGAGTTGAAAACATTTCAGATGGCGCCATTCGCTATAATCATGCCGATGCTATATTACCCGACACCGAAGGCACAGCAATTGAATTCCACCCCTTTGTTGACGCCACGAAAAGTGATGAAGCCATCAAAATTGTCAGCTTAATACAAAACCCTGACGACACGGCCATACTCGTGAGAACCAAAAACCAATTACGCGCCATACTGCCCGCATTGCGTGACGCAGGCATTCCCTATCGCGCTATCGACATTGAGCCCCTGGCTTCACGTTCAATTATTTTTGACTTAACCGCACTGACCAAAGCCATGCTCAATCTTGGCGATAGAACAGCCTGGCTTTCTATTCTGCGCGCACCTTGGTGTGGATTGGCGCTAGATGACCTCTTGCTTTTATCAATTGAAGATGAGGCAACAATTTGGGATCAAATCAACGATGAAGGCATTCTTTCAACCCTGTCTAAAGATGGTCAACAGCGCGCAACTAGCGTGACACATATCTTACGTCACCAATTTGAAGTGCGTGCGAGGACCAGTTTATCTCGCTGGGTAGATGATACCTGGAATTTATTAAAAGGCCCTGAATGCTTGGCCAGAAAATCAGACATCAACAACGCGAATACTTTTTTCACATTAATTAATGAGGCCCAATCAGCAGGTGACATTGATGACTTTTCACAGCTCGACATTCAAATTTCAAAACTGTTTGCAATGCCAGATTCAGCTGATAATCACGGCGTACAAATCATGACGATTCATAAATCAAAAGGCTTAGAGTTCGACACGGTCATCATCCCTAGCCTTGAAAGCAAACCCAAAGCAAATGCTAAATCACTATTGGCCTGGACTGAACGCGCACGCTCACACGATGAAAGTGATTTACTCCTCGCACCGCTTCGTGAAGTGGGCTCAGATGATGATAAAATTTATAGCTACATCAGAGACTGCGATAATATCAAATCAGATTATGAAATTATGCGCTTGCTCTATGTCGCCTGCACACGTGCCAAACGGCAACTGCACTTACTTGCCAACGTTAAAACCAATGCTGACGAATTAGAAACGCCCAACAACAAAAGCTTGTTACACCCCATTTGGCCTTTGTTTGAATCGGAATTTGCAACGCCAACAAAACAAGCATTGAACGTAGCTGGCGAATCAGTCAAGCCGATTAAATACCTGCTTCGCTTGCCCAGCAGTGAAATAAAACCATCCGAACTCACTGACCACAACTTACCAACCGAAAATCCAGTTGAACGGTTAAGTGATTCACTCCACGGCTGCATGAGTAGAATCATCGGCACAACAGCACACGCCTGTTTTGAATATATTGCCAATGATGAAAACTGGTGGGAAAACGCCAACATTGAGTCAATGCTAGTCGCCAGAGGACTAACCACATCGCAACTCAGCAAATGCGCTGACATCGTCCGTACCGCTGTTGATAATACGCTAAACTGCAACCACGGAAAATGGATTTTAAAATCACGCGACGTTGCACACACTGAATATGCACTGACAATCAAATCAAAAGATGACTTAAGCAATATTATTTTAGACAGATTCTTTATTGAAAACAATGAAGCCTGGATTATTGATTACAAAATTATATTGGATGAAGAAATCAAACCAGAACAATATTACCCACAACTCAACCACTATAATAAAGCCTTATCTAAGATACACACAATACCAATAAACATGGCTTTGTATTTCCCATTGCAAAAGGTGTTTCATGTATTATGAAATCTACTCCACATACCAAAATAAATTCTTTTTATAATCTGAATCTTTGTGGACTTGACTTTTAAACAAAACCAACCCCCGATGCATCGTAATCACTGTTTTTTTATTTGATGCGATGCGCACAATAACACGCTTTAACACTCTAGACTCATCAACAGCATCATCCAACTCAATCCTCTCAACCCTAAACTCTTTTGATACGGGAACCTTACTTTCAAGCAACGCT